>DATBKV010000001.1:0-14986 GCA_036555745.1 Xanthobacteraceae bacterium
GTGTTGCTCTCGGCCGTGGTCGGCAGCAGCGTGATGCCGTAGGGGCTCGGTGTGGCGGTGCCGAACGACTGCATGAGAATCGTCTGCAGCGAGACCATCGTGCCTGCGGTCGCCACCACCGGCGTCGGCAGCGAGGCCTGCAGGTACGTCGGGCCCTGGGGTGTGTAGCTGAGCAAGGTGCCGCCGTTGCCGTTGCTGGCGACGCGGAAATCGGCGCTGGTCAGATGCCCGCCCGTGGGATTGAGACTCTCCTGATCGACCATTTGCACGTTGAAGTGCGCGAGCTCGGTGCCGGTCCCGTTCGGACCGGCGAATAGCCTGAGCACGTCGTCGTGCACGGTTTCGGACTGCGCCCGCAGGGCGGTCACATCGATCTGGTTGCCGCCCACGGCGGTGAACCCGAGCGTGCCGTCAAACCCGGACGGATTCGCCATCGTCAGCCCGCCGTTGCCGTCGGCAAAAACGATCCGCACCGACGCGCCGATCGTGCCTTCCACCGAAAGCTGACCGCCATTCTCGAGCGCGACGATGCCGTCGCCGCCGAAGCCGACGCTCGATGCGATGTCGGCGGAGCCCTCCACCTCGATCACGCCGGCGCTCGTGACCTGCGCCCCCTCGAAATGCAGCGCGCTTTCCTGGGATACCAGAACGAAAGTGTCGCTCGCGGTATTCACGAAGGTGAAATTGCCGGACGTGCCGCCGGAGTTCTCGGAATCGATGGTGAACGTGCCGCCGACCGCCGACACGATGATCTGGCCTTCGAACTTGGTGACGCCCTTGCTGAGCAGGGTCCCGCTCACGGAACTGGACGGGTCGCCGCCCGTGACCGTCAGCGACTGGTCATAGACGATCTTGCCGGACATCTGGTTGATGACGGGCTCGAACACCGTGGTGTCGGCGACCAGCGTAATGTCCGCGCCGCTGCTCGAGCCGCCGAGGGTGATCGCTTCGCCGGCGATCGTTCGGTTCTCGATCTCCGGCATTCCCCCGGGAACGATGACGGTATCGCTGACGTCCGGGACGACGCCGGATGTCCAGTTGGAGGTATCGAACCAGGCGCCGATCCTTCCCAAGATCCAGGTCTGTGTGGCCATGAATATTTCCGCTGAATCGATCGGACGCCGCCCCGCGCAAAATCTAGGGGACCTGCAAAATAACCGTCAAGCTTGGCCTGCCCGCGAGTCGCACGCTCGATTCGCGTCGCGGCCGCGTGAAATTTCCTCGCCGATCGAAAGCTGCCGCGGCAGCGAATGCCGGGCAGGCGCCGCGACCGCGGCCGCTGCACTTGACCTTTCCAATGCGCGGTTCCATTTGAATCACCTTGAGCCGCGGTCATCCCGGCTGCGGGGCACCCTTGGGGATGGTTCCATGGCCGCATCCGATCCCAGACGCTGGATGTGGGCGGAGGCCTGCGCCATGATCGAGCGGGCGGAGCAGCTGCATCGCCAGTTCTTCCAGCCCGGCTTTGCCGTACCGCAGTCGAACTGGGAGCCGCCGGTCGACGTGTTCGAGAGCGAGCGCGATCTCTTGATCGTGGTCGCGCTGCCCGGCGTGGAATTGCAGGACCTCGAGATTTCGTCCCAGGCCGGCGAGTTGCGCGTCGCCGGCGTCCGCCGGCTGCCGGCCGCGGCGCGCGGCACCGAGATCAAGCGGCTCGAGATCCCGCACGGGCGCTTCGAGCGCCGCATCCTGCTCGCGCCGGCGCGCTGGGAGCTTGCCCGATCGGCCCTTGCGAACGGCTGCCTCGTGATCAATTTGACCCGGCAGGGATGACGGCGATGGCAGCTGAGCAGACGACACCTCCGAAAACTGGTTCGGACGAGCAGCAACCGCTGCTGCCGCCGGACAGCATGATCATCCTGCCGGTGCGCCAGACCGTCCTGTTCCCCGGCATCGTGCTGCCGCTGGCGATCGGGCGGAAATCCTCAATCGCCGCGGCGCAGGAAGCGGTGCGCCAGGAGCGCCCGCTCGGGGTCGTGCTGCAGCGGGATCCGGCCGTGGAAGAGCCAACGCCCGAGCAGCTCTACGCGGTCGGAACCGCTGCGCAGATTCTTCGCTACGTCACCGCGCCCGACGGCACCCACCACGTGATCGCGCAGGGCGTCCGGCGCTTCCGCGTGCTCGAATATCTGCCCGGCTTTGACTTCCGGGTCGCGCGCATCGAGGAGATCGGCACTGCCGAGGTGCTCAGCCCCGAGATCGAGGCGCGCGCACGGCTGGTGCAAAGCCGCGCACGCGAGGCCATGCAGCTTTTGCCGAACGTCCCGCCGGAGATGGTAGCGACGATCGAGAATCTGGAGTCGCCCTCGGCGCTCGCCGATTTCATCGCCGGCATTCTCGACGCCAAGCCTGCGGAAAAGCAGGACGTGCTCGAAACCTTCGACATCAAGGAGCGGCTCGACAAGGTGCTCGCGCTCCTGGTGCAGCGCATCGAGGTGCTCAAGATCTCCAAGGAGATCGGCGAGCAGACCCAGCAGTCGCTGTCCTCGCAGCAGCGCGAGCACATCCTGCGCGAGCAGCTGCGCCACATCCAGAAGGAGCTGGGCGAGGGCGACGAGAAGTCGGTCGAGATCGCCGAGCTGCGCGAGGCGATCGAGAAAGCCGGGATGCCGAAGGAGGCCGAGGACCAGGCCAACAAGGAGCTCAAGCGGCTCGAGCGCATGCCGGACGTCTCCCCCGAATACGGGATCATCCGGGCCTATCTCGATTGGCTCATCGGCCTGCCGTGGTCGAAGCTCGATCCCGATGCGATCGACATCGCCGAGGCGCGGCGCATCCTGGACGAGGACCATTACGGCCTGCCTAAGATCAAGCGTCGCATCCTCGAATATCTCGCCGTGCGCAAGCTCAATCCGGAGGGGCGCAGCCCGATCCTGTGCTTCGTCGGCCCGCCCGGCGTCGGCAAGACCTCGCTCGGGCAGAGCATCGCCAAGGCGACCGGCCGCAAGTTCGTGCGGCTGAGTCTCGGCGGTGTGCACGACGAAGCCGAGATCAGGGGACATCGGCGCACTTATATCGGGGCGCTGCCGGGCAACATCATCCAGTCGATCCGCAAGGCCGGCACGCGCAATCCGGTGATGATGCTCGACGAGGTCGACAAGCTCGGCGCCGGCTTTCACGGCGATCCGTCGGCCGCGCTGCTGGAGGTGCTCGACCCCGAGCAGAACTCCACCTTCCGCGACAACTACCTCGGCGTCGCCTTCGATCTCTCGAAGGTGATGTTCATCGCCACCGCCAACGTGCTCGACACCGTCCCCGGGCCGGTGCGCGATCGCATGGAGGTGATCGAGCTGCCCGGCTACACCGAGGACGAGAAGCTCGAGATCGCCAAGCGCTACCTGCTCAAGCGCCAGTTCGCCGCCAACGGCCTGCGCCCCGAGCAGTGCGAGATCACCGACGACGCCATCCGCAGCATCATTCGCGATTACACGCGCGAGGCCGGCGTGCGCAATCTCGAGCGCCTGATCGGCGCGGCCTGCCGCCATGTCGCCATGCGCATCGCCGAAGGCGCGGTCGAGCGCATGCGCATCGACGCCGCGGCGCTGCCGACGATACTCGGTCCGCGCCGGTTCGAGAACGAGGTCGCCATGCGCACGAGCGTGCCGGGCGTGGCGACCGGTCTGGCCTGGACGCCGACCGGCGGCGACATCCTGTTCATCGAGGCGACACGGGTGCCGGGCAGCGGCAGGCTGATCCTGACCGGGCAGCTCGGCGAGGTCATGAAGGAGAGCGCGCAGGCGGCGCTCACGCTGGCGAAGGCGCGCGCGGGCGACCTCGGCATCGACCTCGGTCTGTTCGAGAAATCCGACGTGCACATCCACGTGCCGGCCGGCGCCATTCCCAAGGACGGGCCGAGCGCCGGGGTGGCCATGTTCGTGGCGCTGGTGTCGCTCCTGACCGGGCGCACCGCGCGCAGCGACACCGCGATGACCGGGGAAATCTCCCTGCGCGGGCTCGTGCTCCCGATCGGCGGCGTCAAGGAGAAGGTGCTGGCGGCGGCGCGTGCCGGCATCACCACCGTCATGCTGCCGGCGCGCAACCAGAAGGATCTCGAGGACGTGCCGGAGGCGGCGCGCTCCCAGGTCCGTTTCGTCTGGATGGAAAGGGTCGACGACGCGGTCGCCGCGGCGCTCCATCCGGCCGGCGAGCGTGACGAGGAGGCCGATGCTTCCGCCGCCGCGCCGACCGCCGGCGGGCGGCGGGCGGCGCGCTCGGCGTAAACGCGGACCGGTCCGAGCTCGATCGGGCGCGGAGAGCGCGGCGAGACTCGCCCCGTCTCAGACAGGAGGTTTGTCATGACCACGCGCAAGCTCGACAAACAGCAGTGGCGCACGTTCTTCGACGGCGTCAGCACGATGCTCGAAGGCAAAGAGGCCGAAATCGAGGTCGCTTCGCTGCGCCTCGGCGATCAGGTCGAGGCCGAGTGGCTGCCGCTCATCGGCATCACCTATGACCCCAACGACGACGTGCTTGAGGTCGCGCTCGAGGGATTGGACCACCTCATTCCCAAGCCGCGCGAGATCTACGTCGAGGACGGCGTTGAAGGACTGGCGGCGCTGGAAGTCGTCGGCGCCGACAACACGCGGCAGATCATCAAGCTGCGCGATCCCCTCGCGCTGCCCGCTCCCAGCCGGCCGAGGTGAAGCCGCCGCGGAGAGGCGAAGGCGCCGCGCGCCCGCGGCGAGACGGCGCGCGCCCGGCGTGCTAGCTTGACACCTCCGGCAACACAGACGGCGCGCGGGGAGAGTGCAATGTCGAGAGCAGCGGCGGTGCTCGCCGCGCTAGTGGCGGCGAATGCAATAGCAGGCGGGCAGGCGGCCGCAGAGCTGTTGTCGTCGCGGCCGATCAGCATCGTCATTCCATTCACGCCGGGCGCGAGCGCGGACACGCTCCAACGCATTGTCGCCAAGAAGGTCAGCGAGAATACCGGCCAGGTGCTGGTGGTGGAGTCCCGCCCCGGGGGCGGCGGCGCCATCGCCGCGGCGGCGGTCAAGCAGGCGCCGCCCGACGGGCATACCTTGTTGCAGGCGAATGCCGCCACCCACGCCGTCAACGTGTCGCTCTATCCGACGCTGCCCTACGACCCGGTCAAGGATTTCCGGCCGATCACGCTGATGTGGAGCTTTCCCCAGCTGCTCGCGGTGCCGCGCGACAGTCCCGCGCATTCCGTCGCCGAGCTCGTCGCGCTCGCCAAATCGCGGCCCGCGGGCTTGAGCTTCGCCTCGCAAGGCAGCGGCTCCGGCGGACATCTGCTCGGCGCCATGCTCAAGGCGAGGACCGGGGCGAACATGGTGCACGTACCCTACCGCGGGGCGGGACCCGCCGCGCTCGATCTCGCGACCGGCCGGGTCGACTTCTTCTTCGCCTCTTATTCCTCGCTGCTTCCGTTCCTGCAGGCGGGCAAGGTGCGCGTGCTCGCGGTGACCGCGCCGCAGCGCCTGCCGGCGCTGCCGGATGCGCCGACCATGCGCGAAGCCGGCTTTGCCGGGATCGAGGTCGACACCTGGTTCGGCCTGGTGGCGCCCGCCGGAACGCCGGATGACGTGATCGAGAAGTTGCACGGCGCGTTCGTGCAGGCGGTGCGCGACCCCGACGTGGCCAAGCAGATGGCCGACCAGGGCGCTCACCCGGTGGTCGACACGCCGGCGGAGTTCGCCGCCTTCATCGCCGCGCAAACCAAGCGCATGGCCGAGATCGTGCGCTCGGTCGGAGTGAAGGCGCAGTGAGCGCCGATTTTATGTAGTGCAGCGTCGTTGCAGTGGACTCGGCGCATGCGAAATTCAAGCAGGAGGGCCGACAATGTGGACACCCGATCCGACCTTCTATCCCTCGCCGCGCCTGGCGATGAAGGCGCCGGTCGAGAAGCTCGCTTACGTCGCGGCCTTTGATCCTGAGCGGGCGGTGCCCGACGCCATCGCCGTGGTCGACGTCGATCCTGGCTCGAAGAGCTATTCCAAGATCGTCAACACCGTGGCGATGCCCAATGTCGGCGATGAGCTGCACCATTTCGGCTGGAATGCGTGCTCGTCGTGCCTGTGCCCCAACGCGCCGCACCCGCACGTGGAGCGCCGTTATCTGGTGGTTCCCGGCTTGCGCTCCTCGCGCATCCACATCCTCGATACCAAGCCCGATCCGAGAAAGCCCACGATCACCAAGGTGATCGAGCCGCAGGATGTCGCCGAGCGCGCCGGCTACACGCGCCCGCACACGGTGCACTGCGGCCCCGAAGGCATCTACGTCGCCGCACTCGGCAATCGCGAAGGCAAGGGGCCTGGCGGCATCTTCCTGATGGACCACGAGACCTTCGACGTGCGCGGGCAGTGGGAGGTAGACCGCGGTCCGCAGCATCTCGCCTACGACGCCTGGTGGCATCTCGGCTACGACACGCTGGTGACCAGCGAGTGGGGCACGCCCGACACGTTCGAGAACGGCCTCATCCCCGAGGTCCTGCTCGGCGCCAAATACGGGCGGCGGCTGCACTTCTGGGACCTGCACGGCCGCAAGCATCTGCAGACCATCGACTTCGGCGACAAGTACCAGCTCGTTTTCGAGCTGCGGCCGGCGCACGACCCCACCAAGGCCTACGGCTTCGTGAATTGCGTGGTGAGCCTGGAGAATCTCTCGTCCTCGATCTGGACCTGGTATCGCGACGGCGACAAGTGGGCGGTCAAGAAGGTGATCGAGATCCCGGCCGAGCCGGCCGAGGCGGATGACCTGCCGCCCGTGCTCAAGGGTTTCAAGGCCTGCCCGCCGCTCGTCACCGACATCGACCTGTCGATGGACGATCGCTTTCTCTACGTCGCCTGCTGGGGCACCGGCGACCTGCAGCAGTACGACGTCTCGGATCCGTTCAAGCCCAAGCTGACCGGCAAGGTGCGCATCGGCGGCATCGTGGCGCGCGCCCAGCACCCGAGCGGCAGCGGGCCGCTCAACGGCGGGCCGCAGATGGTCGAGATCAGCCGCGACGGGCGGCGCGTCTACTTCACCAACTCGCTCTACGGTGCGATCGATCCGCAGTTCTATCCCGAGGGCCTCGACGGCTGGATGGTGAAGCTCGACGCCGCGCCGCAGGGAGGCATCGCGTTCGATCCCAAGTTCTTCGTGAAGTGGCCGGCGCCGCACCGTCCGCACCAGGTGCGGCTCGAGGGCGGCGATTGCTCGTCCGATTCCTACTGCTACCCGTAGCGGAAGTGCATGCCGCGACGGATGAGATCGCCAACGACTTGCGAGCTTGAAACCGCTACCGGGGCCGCTGCCCCCCAGTCGAGACGCGCGGACGCATGATTGATTGTCTGGCTCGGAGCTCCCACCGCCCGCTCCTCAGGGCGAGGGCGGATGCGGAGATCGCAGGCGTCAGGCGCAACTGACCATGACCGAGACGTGGCCCTGGCTCGTGCTCGCCGGGCTCGGGGCGTTTCACGGCCTCAACCCGGCCATGGGCTGGCTGTTCGCGGTCGCGCTTGGGCTCAACCGCCAAGATGCCCGCATGGTGTGGCTGTCGGCAGCGCCGATCGCGCTCGGCCATGCCTTGTCGGTCGCGCTCATCGCGCTCGCCTTCGTCTGGCTGGGCTGGCTCATCGATGCGCGCGCGCTCGGCATCGTCTGCGGCTTCGCGCTGATCGCCTGGGCACTCTTTCACCAGCGCTACGGACATCGCCACCGCGTACGCTTCGGCATGCAGACCGGGCTTTTCGGGCTCGCGGTCTGGTCGTTTCTCATGGCGACGGCGCACGGTGCCGGCCTCATGCTGTGGCCGGCGCTGATGCCGCTCTGCACCAACGCCGCTGCAGCGGGAGGCCATGCCGGTGAGATGACGACCGCCTTGCTCGGCGTGGGCCTTCACACGCTGGCGATGCTCGTCGTGAGCACGGCGATCGCGGTCATCGTGTACCAATGGGTCGGGGTGGCGATCCTGCGGCGCGCCTGGATCAACCTCGATCTGGTCTGGACCGCGGCGCTCATCGCCGCCGGTGCCTGGCTGGTGCTCGGCGCAGTGGGTTGACGTGCCGGCCAGCCGCGCGGCGCTTGCGCCGATCCGCTGGCTCAATCGTGGGAGCGTCAACGCGCGTCGAGCAATCGGACTCAGCGTCATTCACTGCGGCACAGTCATCAGCTCGAGCACGTGCCCGTCCGGATCCCTGAAATAGACGCCGCGACCGCCGCCCCAGTCATTGAGCTTGCCGTCGTCGAGCCGTCCCGGACCGCTGCCGTAGGCGAGCCCGGCCTCCTTGATGCGCTTGAAGATGGCGTCGAACTCGGCGTCGCTGACGTGGAAGGCATAGTGGTGGCTCTCGAAGGAATCGGTGTCGTCGAACAGCAGCGTGGTCTGCTCGTTCAGGCGCACCGGGGCGAAGTGGCCGGCGCGCTCGGGTTTCAGGCCGAAGATGCGGGCGAAGAAGCGCGCGGCGGCGGCCTTGTCGCGCGCCGGAACGATGGTGTGGTTCAAGACGACGGTCATGAGCTTGCCTCCGCGGGACTCGGGTCAGCCCTGCCCTGCAAGATATGTCGCGACGCCCGCGCGCGGGAGGGGTGACGATCGGCGGCCGTGTCGACGACCGCGGCTCGCGACCTTCGGGAGGACACCCTCCCATCGGATGAGACCGCCCGTGCCGGTGCATTCGCGCCAGTCTCGAGACCAGATCGCGCGGCTCGTTCAATTGAGCGAATCACGGCCTGGCTTTTCTGGCACAATGCGTTCCCATACTATCAGCTATGGCAGCCCGATCGCGCGGGCGTCATCGGCGTCGCGCCCGCGGCAGCCGCTGTTACGCCAGAAGCTGAATTCCCATTTGAGCCGCACATCCAGCACGCCGCTGAACAGGAGCAGCGTGTGGATCAGGTTGGCGCGCAGCATGCGCACGCGATCGCTCGAAGCTCCCTCGAGCAGGAAACAATGGGAGAATTGTACCGGCAGCAGCAGCGCCGAGAATGCCGCGCTGTGCGCGGTCACGTGCACTGCGCCTTTCTCGAAGATGATTTGCGAGCGCTCGGCGGGCACCAGGGCCGGCACCGCGCCGGCGTCGACGAAGGCTTCCGATTCGAGCAGCGCCGGCTGCGCGCCGATTTGCTGCAGCAATTCCGAGGGCGCGACCGGCGCATGCAACTGCAGCGGCGAGAAACCCGCGATGTTCGCGTGGGGCAGCTCGTAGAGCGAAAGCTCGATTCCATCCTTGAGCCGCATGACCTGCCTGATCCGCGTGCGCTCTTGCGGCAAAGCGAGGTCGCTGACGACGAAGCGCACCCCGAGCGCCCGCAGCACGTCGATATTGGCAAGGCGCGGAAGGGCGAGGGCGGAATGCTGCGCGTCCTGCGGCGCATCGAGAAGGTTGGCAACATAGAACACGAGTGGCTTGGAAAGTCCCTGCCCGTACTCCGACAGGGTCGGAATATCGCGCCACCACAGATCGAGCAGGTCGTGGCTGTTGCCGGTATTGGCCGCAAGCGCGCCCAGAAAGCCCTCGAAGGCATCGGGTGCCAACGGACGCTCGCCGAACAATCGCCGTCGCAACGCACTTCCCGGCGCGCCGAGGAGGGTGGCAACCGAGCCGCGAAAGGCTTGCCCTGGGCGCAGCGCGATTTCGCGCTGCAGCGTGTCGGTGATCGGCGTGGCGGCGGAGCGTCGCGGGCTGCGTGGGTTCGCGACTGTCGCCAGGTCGGCGTGAAACAGCGCGAGCAGCGCGACGGCGGCAGCGCACAGCGCGCCGCAAATGAGGAGGTGATCGCTGGGCCTCGCTCCGATACGCGCCGCGAGCAGCTCCGCCACGGTCAGAGCGGCATACAAGCTCAAGAATGCCCAGAACGGGTACATCATCAGGTAGAAGTAGAGCGGCGCGATCGGCCAGGGCGGGACGATGCCGAGGCTCACGCCAATCCAGAGCATGAGCAGCAGGCCCCATAGCGTGCTGAACAGCGCGCCGACGCGCGCGAGCGGAGGCGAGGTACGTGCCGCAAGCGCAATGCCGCCGAGGATAACGCTCAGCTGCAACCAATAGGATCCGGTCAGCGCCAGCGGCCACTGCGAGAGGCGATCGCACAACACGCCCCATGCGCACAATCCGCTGCGCGCGCCCGCGATCAGGTGGGCGGACCACGCGGCGGGCCAATGAATGTCGAGCAGCGGCTGCGTGAGCCCGGAAAAGCGCGCCGAGGCCGCCTGGGCGCCGGCGAAAAAATCGAGAAAGTGGAGCGCGGCGCAACAGACCAGCACATACACGCCAGCCGCGAGCCGCCACAGCATCTGCTCGCATGAAATCGACGACAGGAAGATGATGCCGGCGAGCAGGAACGAGCCGATCAGCATGCCGGCGTTGTAGAACGGCGCGGCGAGGACGATCAGCAACACCAGCACGAGAATCGAGCTCGCCAGCAGCAAGTTGCGCGCGAGACGGCGCCCGAAAGTGCCGGCGCGGCTGGGGCCTCCGACCGCGATGAACGCGACCAATAGCAGGTTGCTGAGCGCGAGCGTGTGGCCGTAGAGCGCAGTGGTGGCAAGCCAGCCCTGCAGGCCGAAGACGAAGTTGAACGGAGGAAAGAGCAGGAAAGCGAGCCAGAGCGAGGCAACGAGGGCAAACACGCCCGAGAAGCCGAGCGCGACACCCAGCAGAAAGGTGGAAAGCGTCGCTTCGAGAAAGTAGACGACGAACGAGATAACCTCTTTCCAGACCTCCGGTAGGCCGGTCGCGAATACCCAGACCGCCGGATTGACGTAAGGGTTCATCGCCATGAGCATGCTGGTCATGCCCTGCATGGGGTTCATGGCGCTGACGTCGAAGGGGCGCGCCCAGTCCAGGTAGGCCTTGTTGAGCCAGAGGCTCAGGTCGGCGTCGCGTCCGATATAGAGAAGCCCGGAATGATTGAGCCAGATGATGATGAAGCTCGCGAGCATGACCGCGTAGGCGAAAGCATATGTGACGCCCGGGCGTGCGAGCATCGTTATGGGCAATTGCTCGATCTTTCCCGAAGTGCGGCTCATAGGCCGAGCGCCTGATTGTCGCGCCCATCCTGCCGGCGGCAGCCATTGTCGGCGAACAACCCGAAGCGGAACTCGATGCGAGCGTCGATTGCGCCGTCAAACGACAGCAAGGTCTGAAACAGATTGGCGCGATATAGCCGGATCGGTGCGCCATCGACGGCGACGAGGCAGTGCGAGTACTGAACCGGCAGCAGAATGTAGGCCGGCCCATCGCTGGCAGCCCGGATTCGAATGCCGTCGCGCTCCACGATAAGTGCGACATCGCGCGCCCGCGCGTGCGCCGCCGGGAGATCATCCGACACCACCGCCACGCGGTCGAGCTCTGCTTCGTTCTCGCGGATGCGCGCCACCATCTCATCCGCCGTCGTCGCGCGTACGAAGCGGGTCGGGCTATAGGTCCCCAGGTTGACGCGCCCGAGCTCGAACAGGCGGACGGGGAGGGCGCCCGGTGCGCTGACCGAGCCGCGCAGCTCCGCCGGCTGGTCGAGGGCGCCGGCGTCGGTGAGAACGTAACGAACGCCCAGCGCGCGCAAGATGTCGGAATCGATGGCGAACGCCCGCAAATAGTTGCTGTGAATCTTGATTCCCGCGGGCGCCAGCAGCCTCGCCGCGAACGCATGCGCCTGCCGCGACGACCACTCGCCGTACTCCTCCAAGGTCGGAATATTCCAGCGCCACAAATCGGTCTCGGTGAAGATCTCGCCGTAGCGCGCGCGGAAATAGTCGCGGCCGAAGTCATAGCGATCGTCGTAGGGCGAGCTCGCCCCGAACGGGTTGGCTCGCAGCTCACCGGTCTTGTCCAGCCAGATGGTCGCGGCATAGCCGCGGAACGGCCGTCCCACCTCGATCGCCGCGTGCGCTCGCAGATAGTTGCGCAATGCGGGGCCGCGTGCGCTCTGCCGCTCCTCGCGAATGCCCATGGATAGGTGCACCAGCGCCAGGATTGGAAACACCGACAACACCACGGCCCGGCGCCATTCGAGCGCAGCGGCAGGACGAGCGGAGGCGCGCTGGCGCCGGCGATGGCTTTGCATCGCCTCGAGCGCGAGGACGAGCGCGCCGGCAGCCGCGAGCGCAATGATCAACTGAAGCGCGTGATAGCGCTGGCCTGCATAGGGATGGCGCAACATCATCACTACGATGACGGCGAGCAGGCCAGCAAGCGCGACGCTCGCGCCGAGCCCGAGCAGGCTTCTGGCTGCTGGCGCTTTCGCCTGTGCCGCCGCGGTGGCGGCGAGCGATGACAGCGGCTCGCAAAACGGGATGACCGCAAACAGGCAGACGAATGACCAGCTCGACAGGATGAGGAAATGCGGGGACAGCACGCTCACCGCGCCGAGCCAGGCGGCCTGGTACGCGAATGCATAGACATGCGCGAGCACGATATACACAATCAGTGCGCATGCGAGCGCGCGCATCGCGCCGCGGCGCGTAACGATCGTCACCGCCGCGCCGGTCAGCGCGGCGATGAGCAGCCAGGCACCGCGATCCGGCAGGCACAGCAGCAGCCGGGGATCCTCGCACACCGAGTGCTCGCGCAGCCGGCGCAGCCAGGCGCCGGGAGAGAGCAGGCGGTCCCACGCGAGCGCGCCCGCCGGCGTGCGGGCGGTGGTCGCGACCGTGCCGAGATAATATTCGATGAGACCGGAGCCGAGCACGAAGGCGAGGCAGGCGAGCACCGTCGCCGCCTTCCATCCCCACTCGGCGCGCGACGGCCGCCGCGCGAGGATCAGCACGCCGCCGATGACGACATAAGCGGCGGTGGCGAAGACGAAGGTGAACGGCGCCGACAGGAGGCCGGAGACGAACAGGATGAAAAAAGCTGCCGCCAGGAGGAGATTGCGCTGCCAGCCGGGGCTGCGTCCGCACGCGAGCAGCGCTGCCAGCGCGCCGTTGAGCACTGCCGTCAGGTGCGCGTAATAGGGCGCGAGCGAATACCAGTCGTAGACGTGGAACACCTGAGAGAAAGGCGGAAACAGGAGATAGAGGTAGAGCTGCGCGGCGGCGGTGGCGATCAGCCAGGAGAAGCCGACGGCGCGCGCCAGCACGACAATGCTGACCGCGAGCTCGGCGGCGTAGACTGCGTAGGAGACGACGTCGCGCGTAGGCTCCGCGAGCGGTAGCGCGAGCGCCAGCGCTCCGGGATTGAGCCACGGCAGGTTGGGAAAATACATCGAGCCCATGCCGGCCAGCATGCTGTAGGGGCTCAGATCGAACGGCTTGCCGAAATGAAGTATCGCCTCCACGTTCCACTTCGCCCATTCGCCGTCGATCGGCGTGTAGAGCGCGAGCGGCACGCGCCTCATTCCGACGATCATCAGAGCCGCGAGCACGGCCCACGACAGGGCATAGGGCAGCGCGCGGCCGAGACGCTGCATCGGCCGGCTCGTGCGGCCAGCGGTCGCAGGCTTCGCGACCGGTGCGCCTTTCGCAAGCTGAACCGTCACCTGAGCCGTTCTCGAATGGACCATCCGGTCGAACGCTATAATATGAACGCCGTAGCGTGGCGTTCAGAAGTTCGCATCTTCTTGCGGCAAGTCCGCAATGCGGACTTCCGAACAAAGCCACACTAGGTCAAGAACTGGCTAGTGTCTCTCGATTCCGAAGTCGCACACGAGCGTGCTGCACCATGATGCGAACTTCGGACTCGGGACACTAGCTTGAACTGGAGCCGCGCACAGGAGAGCCCGCGATATGGAGAGCACCCAGCAAGCCCCACCGCCGCCCGCCGACGCCTATCTCGGGCCGATCGGTCAGTTCCTGATCAAGACCTTGATCGTCGCCGTCGTCGTGGTGGTGTCCGCGTGGGTCATGCTCGACGTCCTTGACGATTTCGCCGATCGCCGGATGCTGCAGCTGCAGCAGACCCTGCGTACCGCCACCTCGCTCGGCGGCCGGCAATTCTGGACCAAGCTCGAGCACCAGCTCGACGAGCTTGCCGACCCGAAGTCGGATTTGCCGCCGGCAAAGAAGCAGAAGATCCTGGCGCAGATCAAGGTCATCGCGGAGCGCTGGCGCCCGTTCGTGCAGGAGGCGGCGGCGTCGATCGAGGGTGAGCCCAACAAGCCGCCCAAGTGAGGATCGCAGCAAGCGGCGCCGCAACGGAGGTCACGCCATGGCGCGCGTCGAACGGACCGGCACCCGTATCCGCGGCTTTGCCAACGCGGAGCTGGACTTCCAGCTCATGCGCGCGCTCGGCGCCGCAAGCTTCCGTGGCGGCGAGCCGGGGGAGATCTTCGCCGCCCGCGGCGCGATGGCGGACGAAAATCCCTATGCTTGGCCGCCGGCCTTCGCAGCGCTTGCCGAGCGCGTGCGCGCGGCTGCCGAGCGCGCGCAGGCGGACGGCCATCCCGTGAGCGCGCGCGACCATTTTCTGCGCGCCTCCATGTACTTCCGGTCGGCGGAATATTTCGCCGATCCGTTCGGCGGCGAAGCCGTGCAGTGGGGTCGCGCCTCGCGCGCGGCGTTCATCGCCGCGGCCAAGCACATGGCCGAGCGCATCGAGGCGGTTGAAATCCCGTTCGAAGGCAATGCGCTGCCGGGCTACTTCATGACGCCGGCGGCGGGCGCGCAGAGCGGGCGCACCGTCCTCGTGCTCACCGGTTTCGACGGCACCGGCGAGGAGCTTTATTTCCAGACCGCGCGTGCCGGCCTCGAGCGCGGCTTCAACGTGCTCGTCGCCGAGGGGCCGGGGCAGGTCGGCTGCCTGCGTGTCCACCCGCAGCTGACGTTCCGGCCCGACTACGAGAAGCCGATCGGCGCCATGCTCGATTACACGCTCGGGCGCCGCGAGGTGGCGCCGGCGCGGCTAGCGCTTTACGGCATCAGCTTCGGCGGCTATTTCGTCATCCGCGCCGGTGCGCGCGATGCGCGCATCCGCGCGCTGGTGGTCAACTCGCCGATCGTGGACCTGCATGCCTACATGGTCGCGTTCGTGGGCCCGGAGTTCACCCGCGACCCGCCGCCGGTCAGGCTCGCCGAGGTCGACGAGATTCCCGACGCCGAGTTCCCGCC
>DATBKV010000002.1:0-26602 GCA_036555745.1 Xanthobacteraceae bacterium
CCAGATGGCGTAGACGATGGCGAGCGCGCCGCAAAGGACGATCAGCCAGAGAGCTGTCATGGTCGAAAAACCCCGGTTGTGTGGAGCGCACCGGGCGGAAGACCCCTGCACGGCCGCCATTGCGCCGAGCCCGCTTGGTCGTCCCAATGCCCCGGCTGAAAGTGGCGCGGACATTGCCAAAAACCACCAGGGGACGCAACGCTCGAAAGGCCGGGAGCCCCGGGGGTGTGCACCCGCTCGCCCGCTGCCCGCCGAGCGGTCATAACGGACCTCCCTCCCGGGCTCATCTGGCCGGGGAGAAATCCTGGTTGCTGAAATTCGATTGCGTCGGCCGTCGAATGACGATGTAGCCGTGATTGGCGGCTTGATGGCAGGAGTTGCAGGCTGCGGTCAGCTTGTCGAAGGAAGCCGCGAACTTGCCGGGATCGCGCGCGCCGATGGCCCCTTCGAGGTCCGTGATCGTGCCGGTGATAATCGCATCGATCATTTCGCCGACCGGCACATTTTGGTAGCTCGGAACGAGGTCCTGCACGTCCGAGAGCACTTCCTTGAGCTCGTTCAATTGGTACGCCGCAAGCTCCCAGTTGTGCGCTGTCCCCGCCAGCCAGAGCTTGGCGTGGTCGACCTGGATCCTCCCCATGAATTCGCCAAGGCCGGGAATATAGCTTTTCGGAAGCTCTTGGCTCGGCGTCGAGGCCGGCGGCGCAGGGCCGGGCGCGGGCTGGCTGCGTACACCGAAGCTCAAGGCCGTCACCGCGCCAAGGCCGAGCACGAATATGAGCCGCTTCATCGAGAATTCTCTTGCGGGCGTGGACGCCTCATCAGTTGAGCGCGGGGCGTACCTTCGGCAGCGTATATACCCCCGTCCTCGGGTCCATTCCGAGCTTCATCCCGCCCACGTCCATCTTGCGCACGTCCCGCTCCATCTCGAGGCAAGTCAGCCATTCGACATAGCTGGGGAGGTAGACAGTAGTGCGCATACAGCGCGCCTTGTCGACCTCGGCATAGGTCGCCCGGTCCTTGACGATCTGGTCGCGCGCCTTCTGCTCGGAGTCGAGACAGCCCTTGACGTCCTGCTCGGTCGTGCTGCCGCCGAGCAGGCTGACCATCACGCCGGCGGCAGCGTCGCAGGTCTTCTGTATGTCGATGGTCGGAATTTCCCTGCGCGCCAGCGCCTCAAGCGAAGCGACCCGCTGGCGCGCGTCGCCGGCGTGGGCGCCGGAAGGGAAATTCTGCAGATAGGCGTTGAAAGCGGTCGTGGTGCCGACGCGCTCCGCGTCGGCCCAGGCTTTCTCGTCGGCCTCCTTGCGCGCCTGCTCGTCGAGCGCCGCGACGCGCTGGCGGGCTTCGACGGCATGGGCGCCGGTGCCGAAATTCTGCAGGTAGGTGTTGAACGCCGCGCTGGTGCCGGCGCGCTCCGCGTCGGCCCAGGCCTTATCGTCGGCGTCCTTGCGCGCCTGCTCGTCGAGGCCGGCGATGCGCTGGCGCGCCTCCGCCACGTGGGCGCCGGTCGCGAAGCTCTGGATGTAGCCATTGTATGCGGCGGCGGTGTTGGCGCGCATCGCGTCGGCCCAGGCCTTCTCGTCGGCATCCTTGCGGGCCTGCTCGGTGATCGCGGCGAGGCGCTGGCGCGCCTCCGCTACGTGCGCCCCGGCCGCGAAGTTCTGGATGTAGCCGTTGTATGCGGCCACGGTGTTGGCACGCACCGCCTCGGCCCAGGCGCGCTCGTCGGTCTCCTTGCGGGCCTGCTCGTTGAGCTGCGCAACGCGCTGCAGCGCCTCCGAAACGTGGGCGCCGGCGCTGAAATTCTGCAGGTAGCCATTGTATGCGGCGGCGGTGTTGGCGCGCACCGCCTCGGCCCAAGCCTTCTCATCGGCTTGCTTGCGCGCCTGCTCGTCAGCGGCCTGCTGTTGCTGCTGCTCCGCCTGCTGCTGGTCCGAGGACTTGCTGCAGGCCGCCAGGAGGCTGGCGGCGGCGAGCGCGGCAAACACCGCGAGCATGCAAACGCTACCACGCCCACGACGGTTGGGCTTGCGCGGCAGGTCATCCTTCATGGCTGGCCTATTCTTGCTCTTGTGCGCCCGCCCGCTTGCAATCCTCCCGCCCGCAATATGTCGTGAAATGCCGCCCGCGTCAAAGCGCGCGGGCGCGGCCGGCGGCGCGTAGTCAAGGGCAAGTTTAGAGGCGCCGGTCCGGCGCCGAAGAGCTACCGGTACCGCGGGCGCGGGGGCGGCCCCGCCGGCGCTCGCTGCCAGATCGTGCCGTTGTCAAATTGGATGGTCATCCCGTCAGGCGAGTAGATCGCGCCCATATTCGCCCGCGCGATCCAGATGCGGCCGGGGTAGTCGAGCCAAGCGCGCGATGGCTGGCCGGCATCGTTGACCATGTTGAGCTCCCAGCCATTCTGGGTGACGAACGCGGGCTGTCCGGGCCGGGGCGCCAGACAACCTGCGACACAGACGTATGGTCCGGTCAGATTGACGCCCTGCGCCGAGGCCTCGGTCGCGACCAGGGCAGACGACATCGCAATCGCAGCTATCAGCATTCTCATCGCTCGGACTCCTTCACGGGATCCCTGTCTGACTTGTCGCCCGCCATCGAGAACCGCCGCCCACCCGCTTCGCCGCAACACGACGTGTCTTCGCGGCGCGCACGTGGCAGTGCAAGCGGAAACGTCTTTTCCGACCGCACGATGGAACGTTTCCGCCGCGCCAGCAAGGCGCACTCGGCGCGCAAGACCTCGTTTGCTTAACGGCGATCCAAAGAGCCCAAACGGTCCTCGGCGCGAGCAAACTCCGGGGCAGGAATCATTCCCGGTCGCATGATACCGCCGGCAGGCCGCGGGAGTGCAAGGGTCAGGCGAACCTGGTGCGCGCGCGCAGCACACTCCAGACCAGCAGCGCACCTGCCGCCAGCACGACCGGGAACACCACCTCGTTGACCATCGTCCAGCCGAAGCTCGCGAGCAGCTGGCCGGAGGAGAAGGAGCCGATCGCCATCGACCCGAAGACCAGGAAATCGTTGAACGCCTGCACTTTGTTGCGCTCGCTTGGCCGATGGCACGCGGTGACCATGGTGGTCGCGCCGATGAAGGCGAAATTCCAGCCAACGCCGAGCAGCGCAAGCCCGATCCAGAAATGCCACAGCGAGATCCCGCCGATCCCGATGGCGGCCGCCACCAGGATGAGCGCGAGGCCCAGTCCGGTGACGCGCGCGAGGCCGAAGCGGACGACGAGCGCGCCGGTGGCGAGGCTCGGCGCGTACATGCCGAGCACGTGCCATTGCAGGCCGAGCGTCGCGTCGGTGATCGAATGATTGCACATGACCATGGCGAGCGGCGCCGAGGTCATCACCATGTTCATCATCGAATAGGCAGCAACGCCGCAGGCGACCGCGACGATAAAGCGGGGCTGTCGCGCGATTTCCAGCAAGGGCCGGCCGTCGCCCACGCTCGACCGCGGCGGCGGCTTGGGGATGTTCACGAACATCAGCACGCCGGCTGAGATCAGGGCGAGCGCGGACTGGCCGATATAGGTGGCGGCGAACAGGTAAGGCGGCCAAAGATTCTGCGTGGCGATCACCAGCTGGGCGCCGATGATCCCGGCCAGCACGCCCCCAAGCAGAACCAGCGAGATCACGCGCGGCCGAAACGCCTCGCTCGCGGTGTCGGCGGCGGCGAAGCGGTAGGACTGATGGGCGGAAGCGTAAAGCCCGCTGAACACCGCGCCCACGTTGAACAGGAGAAAGGAGCCCTGGAGCACGGCGAGACAGCAGATCAATCCCGCGAGCACGCCGCAGGCGGTGCCGATCTGCAGCGCGTTGCGCCGCCCAAATCTCCGCGCCAGCGCACCCGTGGGCAAAGTGCCCAGCCACAGACCGAGCACGAAGATGCTGATCGGCAGGGTCGCCAAGCCCCGGTCCGGCGCGAGCGTGGTGCCGACGATGCCGGCGGTCGCAACCAGCACAGTATTGTTGCCACCGGCAAGCGCCTGCGTTGCCGCCAGCACCAGCGCGTTGCGGCGGGCGAGGCGATCACCCGCCAGCGGCTCGGCCATGGCTTCGGCGACAGCCGACATCCTGTGCTCCGATATGGAACTAAGATGAAAGAGTTTTCTCTTCCTAGCGGCAGGTTGGAGAATAGACCAATACCGCTCGCGCAGATCAGAACTGCAGCGCCCCCGGATGCCGAATCGAGACCGCGCGGGCGTCCTGCGGGCGGCGCGCCCCGATCTGCCCGAACGCCGATTTCATCTCGTCGACCATGAGATCGATCACGTGCGTGGGGCCCTCCGGCCCGAGTGCGCCCAGGCCCCACAGGAAGGCCTTGCCGGCGAAGGCCGCGTCGGCGCCGAGCGCGACTGCGCGCACCACGTCGAGGCCCGAGCGGATGCCGCTGTCGAGCAGGACCGTCGCGCGCCCGCCGACCGCGCGCACGATTGCCGGCAGCACGTCGATGGGCGCCGGCAGGCCCTCCACCTGGCGCCCGCCGTGGTTGGAGACCACGATGCCGTCGACGCCAAGCGATACGCATTTCTCAGCGTCGGCGGGATGCAGGATCCCCTTCACCACCAGCGGCCGTCTCCAACGCTCGCGATAGCGGGCCACCTCGTCCCAGGTGAAGGCGCCGCCCATCTCGCGCCGCACGAAGGCCGCGACCTCGTTCACGTCCGCCGTGTCGGTGGCATAGGGCTTGAGGTTGCCGAAGCGCGGCTGGCCGTGGATCCACAACGATTTGAGGTAGCCGGGCGAGGTGAGAATTCCGGCCAGCATGCGCAGGTCGGGCCGGAACGGCGAGGTAATTCCGACCGCGACCTCGCGCGAGCGCGTGGTGCGCACGGGAACGTCGACGGTTAGCATGAGCACGTGCACGCCGGCAGCGTCGGCGCGGCGCACGAGATCGAAGCCGATCGCGTGCTCGTTGCGCCAGCAGCGATAGAGCTGGAGCCACAATACGTCGGGCGCGATCTCGGCGGCGTGCTCGACCGTCATCCCGCCGACCAGGCCGAGGGTGTAGGGCACGCGGGCGTGCTGCGCGGCGCGCGCGAGATACTGGTCGGCGCCCGGCCACACGATCGATGGCCCGCCCATGGGGGCGACGCCGATCGGCGCGGAGTAGCGCTTGCCGAAGAGCTCGACGTCGACCGGCGGCAAGGCAGTGGTGACGCCGTAGCGGGGCACGAGCTCGACCGCGTCGAGCGCGCGCCAGTTGCGGGCGATGCCGCCGTCGGCCCCCGCCCCGCCGTCCAGATATTCGAAGGCGAAGTGCGGCAGGTGGCGTCGGGCGTGCCGGCGCAGATCGGCGACGGTCGGAAACCGGCGATGAAGGGCGGGGAAGCGCGGGTTATCGGCCGGGGTATAGTCCCGCACAGCCGGTCCGGCCGAGCCGGTGATGTCCTGCATGAACTCCCCTCCCAGTTGCGCCGTCAGTCTAGCAGGCGACGCGGCCGATAACTCATGTACGTCACCCTGCTCAAAAATGGCTGAACGAGGGATGCGCCAGCACGAGCGGCTCGCCGCGCGCATCGAGAAACCGGGCCTCCCCCGCGCCCGTCGCGACGGCGCCGATCTCGGTGATGGCGACGCCGGCGGCGGAAGCCTGCCGGCGCAGCGCCTCGACATGGTCGGGCGGTACGCAGGCCAGGATCTCGTAGTCATCGCCTCCCGTGATGATCGCCTCGACCAGCGCGGGCTCGCGTGCGAGCGCGGCGCGCGCCGCGTCGGAGAGCGGTACCCGCGCGACCTCGATGTCGGCGGCGACGCTGGAGATTCGGCAAAGCTTGGCGAGGTCACCGGCGAGGCCGTCGGAGACGTCCATGGCAGCAGAAGCATGCGCGCGTATCGCTTCCGCCAGGGCGTTTCGGGGCTGCGGCAGCAGATACCGGTTGCGCAGATGATTCTGCTGTTCGCGCGCAAGTGCCCAGCGCGCGGCGGCCGAGCTGTCGCGGCGCAGCCGCAGGCCAAGCGCCGCGTCGCCGATGGTGCCGGTCACCAGCACGCGATCGCCAGGCTGGGCACCGGCGCGCAGCACCATCCTGCCGTGCGGGACCGCGCCGAAGACCGCGATCGAGATCGTGACCGGCCCGCCGGTGCGGTCGGTATCGCCGCCGAACAGCGGACACCCGTAGAACTCGGCGTCGGCGCGGAGGCCGCGCGCGAACGGGGCGAGCCAGGTCTCGCCGATCTCCGCAGGCAGCGCCAGGGTGAGCAGGAATCCGAGCGGGCTTGCGCCCTTGGCGGCGAGGTCCGACAGATTGACCCGCAGCGCCTTCCTGGCGACCGTGTCCGGAGGATCGTCCGGGAAGAAGTGCACGCCGCCGACGATGCCGTCGGCCTTCAGCACGAGGTCGCAGCCCGGCGGCGGCGCGATTGCCGCGGCATCGTCCTCGAGCGCGAGGGCGCCGGGATGCGTGGCGAGCGGCTTGAAATAGCGCGCGATCAGCCGTTCCTCGCCGGACAGCCCTGCGCTCTCTTTGCTCATCGCGATCGGGTCCGCGCGAGATTACCGTCGCCCCCGCGCCAGCGGAACCCAGCATGCCACACGCGGCGGCCTCTGGAACAAGGGCGCCCGCTTGCGCGGGGACGACAGCGGAGAGATGATAACGCGAAGTAATCCAGAACTATCAAGGTTCGACGGGTCCGCGCGATGGAAGCATTCGATCTCTATTCGCCGGAAATCGATGCCGACCCCTTTCCCTACTACGAGTTTCTGCGCGAGCAATACCCTTGCTACTGGAGCGAGAGCGCGCAGCTGTGGATCCTGTCGCGCTACGATGACATCGTGCAGGCCACGCGCGACTGGGAGACCTTCTCCTCCGCGCAGGGCAACATGATCGACGAGCTTCCCGGCCGCGCCGGGGCGACGCTGGGCACCACCGATCCGCCGCGTCACGATCGGCTGCGGGCGCTCAGCCAGGCGGCATTCGCGCGTAAGAACGTCGAGCATCTCGTCGCGCCGACCCTCGAGATCGCCGACCGTGCGCTCGACCACATCTGCGCGCGCAAGGAATTCGAGTTCATCAACGATTTTTCCAGCCAGATCACTGTCGGCCTGCTGTTCCGGACCATGGGCCTGCCCGAGCGCGACCACGCCGAAATCCGGCGCAAGGTCATCCTCGCGGTCTCCACCGACAAGTCCGTAAAGGGCCGCAATGCCGAACATATCGCCGCCTTCAAGGAGCTCAGCGACTTCCTCGCCGCCGAGGTGGCCGCGCGGCGAGCCAATCCAACTGACGACCTCATCACGCATCTGGCGGAAGCCGAGATCGATGGCGACCGGCTGAGCGAGCGCGAGGTCGTGCTCACGACCGCGACCTTCGTGATGGCCGGTGTCGAATCGCTTTCGAGCTTCATGAGCATGTTCGCGCTCAACCTGCACGACCATCCCGACGCTCGCCGCCGCATCGTGGCGGACCCCGCGCTGATTGAGGCGGCAATCGAGGAGTCGCTGCGCTTCAACACCTCGGCGCAACGCTTCAAGCGCGCGGTGACGCGCGACACCGAGTTGCACGGTCAAAGGATGCGCGCGGGCGACAAGGTCGTGCTCGCCTTCGGCTCCGGTAACCGGGACTGGCGCAAGTTCCCGGACCCCGACCGCTATGACGTCGATCGCCGGCCACAGGGCCATCTCGGCTTCGGCGCAGGCAAGCATTTCTGCCTCGGCAGCGGAATGGCGCGGCTCGTCACCGCGGTCGCGATGAAGCGTTTTCTCGCGCGCGTGCCGGAATTCCAGCTCGCCCCTCGGCCGCTGGCCTGGAACTCCTCCTCCAATTTCCGCAGCCCCACGGCACTGCCCTTCGTGATGGGCTGATCGTGGGCACCCGATGCGAATTTCGCGCGGGCCGAGCCGGCTCACGCCGCGCCAGGCCGTCCGAAAGCCAGATCGATTGCGGCCGCGACGCTCTGCTCAGCGCGCGGCGCGCGCGAACTCGGCGCCGCGGAACTGACGCGCGATCTGGTCGAGCACGGCATTGACCATGCCGGTCTCGTCCTTGTCGACGAAGGCATTGGCGACATCGACGTATTCGGAAACCACCACGCGCGCCGGCACGTCGGTGCGGTGGCGCAGCTCGTAGGCGCCGGCCCGCAGCACAGCGCGCAGAATCGCTTCGACGCGCTTGAGCGGCCAGCCTTCGGCCAAGGCCCTGTCCAGCAGCGGATCAAGGCTGCGCTGCTCGCGGACGACGCCTGATACAACGTCGCGAAAGAACGCCGCCTCAGCCGGCAGATATTGCGCGCCTTCGACCTCGCGGCCGATCCAATGACTCTCGAACTCCGCGAGAATGTCGTTGAGGCCGGTCCCGGCGATGTCCATCTGGTAGAGCGCCTGCACCGCCGCCAGCCGGGCGGCGCCGCGGCGGTTGGCCTTGCGAGCGTCCTTGGCACTGCCGGCGGAGCTCATGCTCCACCTGCAGCCAGGCGGCGCTTGAGCCGCACCAGCGCGAGCGCGGCGCGCGCGGCGTCGCCGCCTTTGTCGGCCTCCTCCGGACGCGCGCGCGCCCACGCCTGGCTGTCGTTATCCACCGTCAGAATGCCGTTTCCGATCGGCAACCCGCGCGCGACCGAGAGATCGATCAGCGCGCGCGCTGATTGCTGCGACACGATCTCGAAGTGCAAAGTTTCGCCCCGAATGACACAGCCGAGCGCGACGGCGCCTTCGTAGGGCCTGCCGGCCCGCTCGCCGGCATCGAGCGCGATTGCGATGGCGGGCGCCACCTCGAGCGACCCCGGCACGCTCACGCGGTCGAAAATCGCTCCGGCTTCGGTGAGCGCGCGCGAGGCGCCGGCGAGCAGCGCGTCCGCGATGTCCTCGTAGAAGCGCGCCTCCACGACAAGAAGGCGCGCGCCCGAAACATCGTTTGCATCCCGGTCGCTCGCAGTATTGCCGGCGGACCTGCGCGGCTCGGCCATCGCTTATTCTCCAGCCGGAGCGTCGTACCAAGCGGATCGGGTTGGAAGCAAGCGAATCCGAGGCTCACGCTGCGCGTGCGATGCGACGCGCGTCGAGCGCGAACCAGGAGCAGGCGAGCCCGTTAAGCTCAAGGCGCGACAAGCCGGTAGCAGAGCCAAACCGCGAGCGCGCCGCATGCGAGCCAGACGAGGGCAATGACGATCGCGGCGGTGCGGCTTACCGGCCGATCCTGAGCCGCTGCCGCCAGCATCCGGTGCTCTGCCATGATCTCGGGCGGGATCAGTTTGACGACCAGCACGATCCCGAGCGGGACGATGATCACGTCGTCCAGATAACCCAGCACCGGTACGAAGTCGGGAATAAGGTCAATGGGCGAGAGCGCGTATGCGGCAACGCCCAGCGCGAGCGCCTTGGCGTACCACGGCACGCGCGGGTCGCGGCCCGCACCATAGAGCGCCGCGACGTCCCGCTTGACGATACGCGCCCACCGTCTTGGTCGCTCGAACATGGGTCGCGCACGCCCCTGCCCGTCCGTGCGGGCCGCTTCGCCGCGTTCCCGGGCGGGCGGTCGCGCCCGCCTGCGCAGCTGTCGCCGGACGCAAGCCGCTTGCGTGCCGTTGCAGGACTATGGCCGCTGCAGCAGCCGCGCCGCGTAACGCGCCATCAGATCCGCCTCGAGGTTCACCCAATCGCCGACGGCGAGGGCGGCGAGCGTCGTGACCGCCAGCGTATGTGGAATGATCAGCACCGAGAAGGTCTCGCCCGCCACCTCGTTGATCGTGAGCGACACGCCGTCGAGCGCGACCGACCCCTTGGGTGCAATGAAGCGCGCGAGTTCCGCCGGAGCGCTGAAAGTGAGCCGCGCCATGTCGGGAAGACTATCGCGCTCGAGCAGGCGCGCGACGCCGTCGGCATGCCCGGCGACGATATGTCCGCCGAGCTCGTCGCCGATCTTGAGCGCACGCTCGAGATTGATGCGCGTGCCCGACCGCCACGCTCCGATCGTAGTCAGGCGCAGGGTTTCGGCGGCGGCATCGACCGCGAACCAGCCGCGATTGCCATCGCGGCCGCGTCCTACCACTGTCAGGCAGACGCCGCTGCAGGCGATCGAGGCGCCGATGTCGATGGTATCGGGATCGTAACGGCAGGCGATCTTGAGGCGGGCGAGCCCTTCGGCATGCGGCTCGACCGCAACCACCTCGCCCACGTCGGTGACGATCCCCGTGAACATGGATCAGGCCCGCTCGAACCATTCGATCGTATCGTCGCCGACCGTTTCGCTGCCGATCGCCTTGAGCCGCGGCGATTGAGTTAAGGCGGAAAGCGGCAGCCCGTCGAGAGCTTCCAGGCCGCCCGTTCCGATCACTGTGGGCGAGCGCAGGAGCGCGGCCTCGTCCACCAGATCGGCTCGCAAGAAGGCGGCCGCAAGAATCGGCCCGGCCTCGACCATAGCGCGGGTGATACCACGCTGCGCCAGAAGCTTCAGCATAGCGGCAAGGTCGAGCCTACCCACGCCCGCGGGCACGCGCAGCACCTCCGCGCCCAGCGCAACGAGCGCCTGTTCGCGCGCGGAGGGCACGCCTTCTTCGCTCAGGACCCAGAGCGGGGTCTGTCGGGCAGTTGTGACCAGGCGGCTCGTTAAAGGCAGCCGCAACGCACGGTCGAGCACGGCGCGCACGGGAGAGCGCATGCCTGGCAGACGGCAGGTGAGCAACGGATCGTCGGCGAGCGCGGTGCCGATGCCGGTGAGCACGATGTCACTGTGGGCGCGCATGAGATGCACGCGCGCGGTGGCCGCCTCGCTGCTCAGCCGCACCGGGCGGCGGCCGGCGAGGCCGACCTTTTCGTCGGCGGATACGGCGAGCTTGAGCATGACGTGGGGCCGGCCGTCCTGCACGCGGCGGATGTGGCCGGCATGCGCGTGCCGCGCCTCCGCGGCGCCGAGTCCGACCTCGACCACAACGCCGGCCTCGGCCAGGCGCCAATGGCCGGCGCCCGCGACCTCCGGATTGGGATCGACCAGCGCGGAAACCACGCGCGCGATGCCGGCGGCGATAACCGCGTCGGCACAGGGCGGGGACTTGCCATGATGCGAGCAGGGCTCGAGGGTCACGTAGAGCGTTGCGCCGCGGGCGCCGCCGCCGGCGCGAGCGAGCGCTTCGATCTCGGCGTGCGGCCGGCCGCCGGGCTGCGTCCAGCCCCGGCCGAGGACGATGCCGTCCTTGACCACCACCGCGCCGACCGCGGGATTGGGCCAGGTGCGCCCGAGCCCGCGCCGGCCGAGCGCGAGCGCCAGCGCCATGAAGCGGGCGTCCTCGGAGCCGGCATTGGGTGCGGCGGCAGCGCTCAATCTTGCCGATCCTTCAAGCCCGGTGCGGGCGAGGTTATAAGACGCCGGCGCGATCCTGTCGCGGCGGTGGGGCCGTACCCGTGCTGTGCAAAGCCCCGGAATCCGCTGTTTTCATGGAGCTGCGATGCTGATCGACGGAACGGAAAAGCTCAGGCGCATGCGCGATGGCCGCGCCGTCTATATCGGCGCGGAACGGGTCGACGACGTCACTGCTCATCCCGCCTTCAAGAACGCCGCTCGCACCATCGCCGATCTCTACGACCTCAAGGCCGATGGTCGGCATCTCGACCTGTTCACTTTCGAGGAGAACGGCGAGCGGTACGGCTTGCACTGGCTGCGCTGCCGCACCCGCGAGGCACTCGCGCGCCGCATGCGTGCGCTGAAGGCGAGCGCGGATGCGACCTACGGCCTGATCGGACGCTCGCCCGACCACGTCGCCGGCTTGATCACCGGGCTGGCGATGCGGCCCGAGCTGCTCGATGCTCTCACTCCGGGATTTGGCGACCACCTTACCCGCTACTACGACTACGCGCGCAAGCACGACCTCTATCTCTCGTTCGCGGTGACGCCGCCCTCCGGCATCCGCAGCCGTGAAATCTTCACCGGCGAGGCGCGCGACGACCCCACCCTGCAGGTCATTGCGGAAGACGATAGCGGCGTCACCATCTCCGGCATGAAGATGCTGGCGACCGGCGCAGTATTTGCCGACGAGGTGTGGGTCGGCAATCTCACAGCCATCGACGACAAGCGCGCGGGCGAGAGCATCACCTGCGCGCTGCCGATCGCCACGCCCGGCGTGTCGTTGTGGGCGCGCGAGCCGTACGAGCGGCACGTTCGCCACGAGGCCGACTATCCGCTCAGCTTCCGTTTCGACGAGACCGACACCGTGCTGGTCTGCGACCGGGTCAAGGTGCCGTGGGAGCGGGTGTTCCTGCACAACAACGGCGCGATGTCGCGCCGGATCTATATCGAGACGCCGGCGAACTGCTACCAGAACCATCAGTCCAATGTGCGCTTCTGGGCCAAGATGGGGCTGATCGTCGGGCTCGCCAGCCGCATGTGCCAGGCCAACGGCGTCGACAAGGTGCCGGCGGTGCGCGAGACGCTGGGACGGCTGGCCGCGCTCGAGGCCACCGTCGGCGGACTCGTGCACGGGCAGATCGAAGCCTACGAGCCGTGGCCCGACGGCTACGCCACGCCCAACCGGCGGATCATGTATGCCACGCTGAACTGGTGTCAGGAGCATCACGGCGAGATCGTCGACGCGTTACGCACGCTGGCGGGCGCCGCTCCGCTGCAGATGCCAGCCAGCATCGATCTCGTCGCCGATCCCGAGCTCAAGCTCCGCTTCGAGCGCTGGTGGTCGACGCCAGCGCTCAATGCGGTTGACCGCCTCAAGCTCTACAAGCTCGCCTGGGACCTGATCGGCTCGGAATTCGCCGGTCGGCACATGCTGTACGAGCGCTTCTACGCCGGCAATTCCATCATCGTGCGCAACCAGAGCGACCGCGAAGCACCCTGGGAGAAATTCCACGCCACGGTCGACGGATTGCTGCAACGGGTGCGAACGCCGGGCTCGGGTTAGTGCAACCGGCGGGCCGATGGGCGGCCGGCGGCGTTTCGCCGCGCCGGGATGAGCGCTACGTCCCTCAATGCCCATCCTCGTTGCGTTCGCCCGCCGAGATTTCGCCAACCGCCAAGCTTTTGTTAGAAGCGGCCGCGCGTCGCCGGTGTGTCCCGCCGTTCTCTGACAGCCCGGGATGAGCGGCATGCGAAGGATCAGGCCGGCGGCGCCGCGACGGGGTCACAGCAGGGTGTGGAGGCGAAGTATGGATGCAAACTGGCTGCGGGCTTTCGCAGCTCTTGTTGTGCTCGCGGTGACCTGCACCTGCGGCCGGGCGCAGCCGGCGGCGCCTGCCAACCTGCCCGATCGCGAGTTGACGGTCGCGACCCGCGAGGTGCCGCCCTTTGCGATGAAGCGCAAGGACGGCACCTGGCACGGCATCAGCATCGACCTCTGGAGCCGGATCGCCGAGCGGCTGCATCTGCGCTATCGGCTTGTGGAAAAGACGACGAACCAGGAGATCATCGACGGCCTCGCCAACGGCGCCTTCGATGTGGGCGTGGCCGCGCTCTCGGTGACCGCCGCGCGCGAGCGGATGGTGGACTTCAGCCAGTCGTATTACACGGCCGGGCTCGGCATCGCGGTCGGGCTGGGCGAACCGAAATGGCTGGCGATCTTCCGGACCCTGTTCTCATTCGGCTTTCTGCAGGCGGTCGTGATCCTGCTCGGCCTCGCGATGGGCGTGGGATTCGTCATCTGGCTGCTGGAGCGGCAAAAAACCGAGCATTTCGGCGGCGGCGCGCGCGGGCTCGGCACCGGTTTCTGGTGGTCGGCCACCGCCATGACGCAGGCCGGGGCGGGCCAACACGCGCCGGCGACGCTGCCGGGCCGCGTGGTGGCAATCGGCTGGATGATCGCCTCCGTGGTCACGGTTGCGGTGTTCACCGCCGGCGTCACCTCCGCGCTGACCCAGCGGGAGCTGCAGGGCGTGGTGCACGACGCCAACGACTTGCGGCAGGTGCGCGTCGGCACGTTGGTGGCTTCGGCCGCGGCAGACTATCTCGAGCGCGAGCACATCCCGCACCGTGCTTTTCAGAGCGCACACGAGGGGTTGGAGGCGCTCAAGGACGGAAGCCTCGATGCTTTCGTGTACGATAAGCCGTTGCTGAGCTGGCTCGTGCTGCAGGACTTTTCCATCAAGCTGCGCGTCCTCGACATCATCCTCGAGCACGAGAACTATGCCATCGCGCTGCCCAAGAACCGCAGTCCCTTGCTGGCGGTGATCAATGGCCCGCTGCTCGACGCGACCGAGAGCGACTGGTGGGACCAAACGTTGTTTCAGTACCTCGGCAAGAAGCAACTGGATTGAGATATCGCGTCAGCGCCACCACGGTCGGTGCAGGCGGGCGGCAGAGACGCCACGCACTCCAGCTACTTGCGCGCCGCGGTCGGCGGACTCTCCTCGCCGGACAATTCGTCGAGCACGGCCTCGAAATCCTTGGCCTCGCGGAAATTACGATAGACCGAGGCGAAGCGCACATAGGCCACATCGTCGAGCGCGCGCAACGCCTCCATCACCATCTCGCCGACAGTCTCGGAGGAGATCTCGCTCTCGCCCTGGCTTTCGAGCTCGCGCACGATCTTGGACACGGCCTGCTCGATGCGCTCGGGCTCGACCGGGCGCTTGCGCAACGCGATCTGGACCGAGCGTAGGAGCTTGTCGCGGTCGAACGGCACGCGCCGGCCGTTGCGCTTGATCACCGTGAGCTCGCGCAGCTGTACGCGCTCGAAGGTGGTGAAGCGAAAATTGCAGGCGAGGCAGACACGCCGGCGGCGGATGACCGACGAGTCCTCGGTGGGACGCGAGTCCTTCACCTGGGTGTCGAGGCTGCCGCAATTGGGACAGCGCATGGACCTCTCCCCGTCACGGCACCGGCGCGCCGCCGTTCTGTTTGTCATACCCCGCGAAGGCGGCATCCAGCCCGCTGGATCGTCGTCTTCGCCTACGCGGACCACCACACCGAGAGCTCGGCGCCGGAGCAATCCTCGGGCATCGCCTCACCCGTTGTAGATCGGAAACCGGCCTACCAGCCTCTTCACCTTGTCCCGCACCGCGGCCTCGGTCGGCGCGTCCTCCTCCACGCCCTTTTGCGCGAGAACATCGAGCACCTCGACGATCAGCCCGCCCACCTCCTGGAACTCGGCGATGCCGAAGCCGCGTGTGGTGCCGGCCGGCGTGCCGAGGCGAATGCCGGAGGTCACCGCCGGCTTTTCCGGATCGAATGGAATGCCGTTCTTGTTGCAGGTGATGTGAGCGCGCCCGAGCGCGGATTCGGCGAGCTTGCCGGTGAGACGTTTGGGCCGCAGGTCTACCAGCATGAGATGGGTATCGGTGCCGCCGGACACGATGTCGAGGCCGTTCGATTTCAGCGTCGCCGCCAACGCCTTGGCGTTCTCGACGACGTTGCGCGCATAAAGCTTGAAGGCTGGGCGCAATGCCTCGCCGAACGCCACCGCCTTGGCCGCGATCACGTGCATGAGCGGGCCGCCCTGAAGGCCGGGGAAAACCGCCGAGTTGACCTTCCGCGCCAATTCCTCGTCGTCCGTGAGAATGAAGCCGCCGCGCGGCCCGCGCAGCGTCTTGTGCGTGGTCGAGGTGACCAGGTGGGCATGCGGGAACGGACTCGGATGCGCCCCGCCCGCGACCAGGCCAGCGAAGTGCGCCATGTCCACCACCAGCTTGGCGCCGACCTCGTCGGCGATTTCGCGAAAGCGGCGGAAGTCGATCACGCGCGGATAGGCGGAGCCGCCGGCGATGATCACCTTGGGGCGGTGCTCGCGCGCGAGCCGCCGTACTTCCTCGAGGTCGATGCGCTGGTCGTCACGGCGCACGCCGTAGGGAACTGGCCTGAACCAGCGTCCCGACATGTTCACGGGCGAGCCATGGGTCAGGTGGCCGCCGGCGGCGAGGTTGAGGCCCATGAAAGTATCGCCCGGCGCCATCAGCGCCATGAAGGCGGCGACATTGGCGGAAGCGCCGGAGTGCGGCTGGACATTTGCGAACTTACATCCGAAAAGCTTCGTAACCCTTTCGATTGCCAGATCTTCCGCCACGTCGACGTACTGGCAGCCGCCGTAGTAGCGCCGACCCGGCAGGCCCTCGGCGTATTTATTGGTGAGCACCGAGCCCTGCGCTTCCAGCACCGCCCTGCTGACGATGTTTTCCGAGGCAATGAGTTCGATTTCGTCGCGCTGGCGCGAGAGTTCGTGACGGACGGCGGCGGCGACCTCGGGATCGGTCTCGGCGAGCGAGGCCGTGAACAGGTTCGCGACGTTGGCGTGGGCTCGATAGGGATCCGTCATGGAGATGTGCGCTTCTCAGGAGCTGGCCTTCCGGCTCCGGGAGGCTGGTGGGGCGATAGCACACCCCACCCCGACCGCCAAGCTATGGGCGTCAGGGCCGATCCGTTGCCCACATCTAGGGGGCGAGCTTCGTTGCCTTGCCGCTCCCGCGCCACCGCGAACCATATCCGCCGCCCTTTGGAAGAATATGATTCACCGCTCGCGCAGGGATGACAGGGGGCGACGTTACGCCTCGACCACCACGTAATCGTTCTCGATCGATACCGGCACGGTTTCGGCGACGTACGGGCCGGCGATCAGGCGTGTTCCCGGCTCTATCCCGACGGCATAGCGGCGTGCGCGCACGCGCGCGGGGTCGCACCAGGACTGGCCGGTGCGGATGTCGAACTCCCACCCGTGCCAGGGGCAACGGATGATCTCGCCGGGACGCGAATAGCAATAGTTGCCGGGCCCGTCCGCTTCCACGAGGCCGGTCTGCTTGCCGTGGAACAGGCTACCGCCGCGGTGCGGGCAGCGATTGTTGAGCGCGAAGAACTCGCCGCCGAGATTGAATACGACGATCGCGCGCCCGTTGAGTTGCGCGAGCTTGCGCGTGCCGGGCGGGATGTCGCCGAGCGCGGCGACCACGTGCTTGGCCATGGCGCCTCGTGCGGCGATCAGTCCAGCCGGTAGAGCGCCTTGGCGTTGCCGGAATAGATCTTGGTGCGGCGCTCCTCGCTCAAGCTCGGCGGCAGCGCCAGGAACGGATCGTCGAAATCCCAGTGCGGATAGTCGCTGGCGAAGAGGATCCGGTCCCAGCCAATCCATCCCATGATGTCGAGCACGTGATCGGGCTCCTCCGCCTCCTCCATCGGCTGGGTCGACACCCAGAAATGCTCGCGCAGATATTCCGAAGGCGCCTTGCGCAGGTGGGGTACCTCGTCCTTCATGCGTCGCCAGTTCTGGTCGAGCCGCCAGCCGAGCGCGGGAATCCAGGCGAAACCCGCTTCAATGAGCGCGACCTTGAGCTCGGGAAAGCGCTCGAACACGCCCTCGACGATCAGGCTGGTCACCGAGGCTTGCAGCGAGGCTGAGTGCTCCGTGATCTCCTCGATGTAGAACGACGGCCAGCCGGTGTTGCTCATGGGCCGACCGCTCGAGCCGAACACGTGCACGCCGACCGGAAGGCCCGCCTCGACCGCCGCCGCAAAGATCGGCCAGTAGCGCGGCTTGCCGAGCAGCTCGCTGGTGCGGCTGAGGAATAACACGTGCGCAAAGCGGCGGTCTCCGGCGCGGCGGCGAATCTCCTTCACCGCAAGCTTGCTGTTCTCATAAGGAATGACAACCGAGGCCTTGAGCCGCGGCTCGCGCCGATTCCAGCGCTCGAGCTGATCCTCGTTGCTTGCGAACGCCATGGCGGCGCTGAGCTCGTCATTCTGCTCGCCCTGCCCGGTGGGCGACAGCGGGTTCATGATGCCGCATTCGATGCCATAGAGATCGAGGTGCTGCTCGCGCATGAAGTTGAGGTCGCTCGCCGGCAAGCCGCCGCCGGGCGGCCACGAGTCGCGCCGCGAGGCGAGCGGCTGGCTTTTGGGATAGGGGAAGCCCTTGACGTAGCCGTGACGCTGGCGCTGCCCATAGGTCTGCAGATAGTCCCACCAGCGGTTGCTCAGATAAGGTCGCAGGTCCTCGAGCGAGCTCTTGGGATGGATGTCGCAATCGAAGATGCCGACGCGCGCCTTGATGGCTTGCGTGCCGCCGCGTTCCGGCTGCCTGACCTCGATATTCATCGCGTCCTGCTCCCTCGCAGCGTGGCTGGCTTTGGCAAGCGTTCGACCGCAAGTCGTGTCCGCCTTCCAAACGCGACTACGGCGGCGGGCTAGCCGGCGAGGCGATCATAGGTCGCCTGCGGGTTCTCCACCAGGATTTTCCGGCGCAGCGCGGCAGGTATCCCCGCCGGCACGGTCTCCTCGCCATCGAACTGCCAGTGCGGAAAGTCGGAAGCGTAGAGCAGCATCGCATCCGAACGCAGATGCTCGATCGCGCGTTCCACGCAGTCGCGATCGGCCGGCGCGTCAAAGGGCTGGATCGTGAGCCGGATGTGATCGCGCACGATTTCCGCCGGCGAGCGATCAACCCACGGCACCTCGGACCGCACCCCGCGCCAAAATTTGGAAAACCGCCACAGAAATCCCGGAAGCCACGTCACTCCCGATTCGAGCAACACGACCTTGAGGCCGGGATATTTCGCAAATACGCCCTCGCAAACGAGGCTCGCCACCTGCGACTGAAAGGCCTGGGTGTGGCTGGCATAATCTTCGATGTAATAGCTGGGCCAGCCCAAGGAAGTGACGGAGTGCCGGTAGGTCGAGCCGGCGTGGATACCGAGCGGCAGCCGGTGGCGCTCGGCGGCGGCGTAGATCGGCCACAGGTGGCGGCGGCCGAGCGGCACCTCCTGCATGGCGAGCACCAAGATTTGCACGAACCGCCTGTCGCGCGCGCAGCGCTCGATCTCGTCAACCGCATAGTCCACGTTCTGCATGGGCACCACGATGGAGGCCCGCAGCCGCGGATCGCGATCCAGCCATTCCCTGAGGACCCAGTCGTTAACAGCGCGGGTAAACGCCGCCGCCATATCCTCGCTGAACAAGAGTCCCACCCCGTAGAGACAGTTCAGGATCGCCACCTCCGCTCCCCACCGATCGCAGACCTGCGCCGTCACCTCGGCCGCAACGGTCGCTGCGCGGCCGTTCTTGTTGCGCCATTCCGGGCGCGCCGTGAGCGGGGCATTGGGAGGATAGGTGACGGTCTCGAGCGAGTTGATGCCGCGCTCCTCCACCGTCTCGCGCCAGAAGTCGTCGAGAAAGGGCATCAGCGCCTTCATGTCGGGCACCGTCGGGTGCACGTCGCAATCGATGGCGCCGCTCACGTTCACCTCGCGAACCATTACCAACCCAGATGTCACGCGCCGCCGCCTACCGCGCCGATCACTTCACCGCGTCAGCGCCGGCCCGGGCCACCTGCGCATCCTGGTGCGAAGCCACTCCGGACACCCCGATGGCACCGATGATCCTGCCGTCGGCGACGATGGGCACGCCGCCTTCCGCCACGCAAGCGCCGAAGGTGAGCACGCGCAAGCCCACGCCCCCGCCGGCGACCGCGTCCTCAAGCGCTTTGGTCGGGCGGCGGAATTCGACTGCGCTGCGGGCCTTTTGCTCGGCGATCCGGGCCGAAGACAGCTGCGCATTGTCGAGCCGATGCAGCATGACCAGGTTGGCACCGGAATCGACCACCGCGATCGCCACACCCCATCTGTTGCTCAGGGCCTCGGCTTCGGCCGCAGCCATCGACCGCTTCGCGACGTCGAACGAGATCGGCGGACCATATGGCGTGGTCGGCGGTGCTGCTTGCGGGTTCGTCATAGGATCCCCCTCCCGGCGATTTCAACGGCCGTCGTGGCTGGAGCGGCAATCTGCGCCCGACGAGCGATCTGTAGCAGCGGCGGTAGAATTGGCAACGCGGGACAGCGGGATGTCAATGTGCCGGCGGTGTTCGCCCCAATTCCCGGCGCTCGGGCGATCGGCGCAAATCGCGAGCAAAATGCCTGAGCCGCCGATATGATAAACGCCGGGGCTGTAAAAAGTGCCCCGGCCGAAGCCGGGGCGAGGAGCTGACCGCGGAGGCTTCGGTCACATCCGGTAGAGGATCTGGTCGGTCCAGAAGCGTTCGAGTCGCTGCAGCGATTTGTTGAGGGTGGCGAATTCGTCGCAATCGATGCCGCCGACCTGCGCCACAGTGCCGACGTGCTTGCGGTACAACACCTCGACGATGTCACGTACCTCGCGGCCCTTATCGGTCAGCTTGATGCGCACCGAGCGGCGGTCGATGCGCGAGCGCTGATGGTCGAGGAACCCCATCTCGACCAGCTTCTTGAGGTTGTAGGACACGTTGGAGCCGAGATAGTAGCCGCGCGTTCGCAACTCGCCGGCGGTGAGATCCTTCTCGCCGATGTTGTACAGGAGCAGCGCCTGCACTGCGTTGATGTCGGCGCGACCTCTGCGGTCGAACTCGTCCTTGATCACATCGAGCAGGCGGCGATGCAGCCGCTCGACCAAGGTCAAGGTCTCCAGATAGAGTGCGCGGATGGGATCGACGCCGAACTCGCGATCGACCGGCTCCGTCTTGACGGCAGCTTTGATCATGACGCCTCACCTTTTTCGTTGTCGTGACCGCAGGGCCCTGTTTCCCCGCTCGCCGTGCACCCTACCGCCCAGCGTCTAAAATCGGCTTAAGCAACAGAATGAAGACAAGGTTTATTCGCCACGGTGAACGTTCGATTGATGCGGCCGCCGCGCGGCACGACGTAACCTTCCGTTCATGCTGAAAGGTGCACATAATGTGCGCCTTTCGATGCCAGCGCAGGGTCTTTTATCGGACCCGCGATATCGCCGCAGATGCTCAGGTTGCGCTTGCAAGCTGTCGCCCACACCCCGGCGATGGCCACGACGTGGTAAAGCCATGGTAACGATCCCGCGAGCGCGATCATCGGCGCTCAGGCGCCACGCAAGTACCGGATGATGCCGGAAAAGTCGATGCTGCCGCCGGCGCTTTCGACGAAGCGCTCGTAGACCGCGGCCGCGCCGGCGCCGAGCGGCGTGGTGGCGTGCGTTGCGCGCGCAGCCGCTTGTGCCAGCTTCAAATCCTTGAGCATCATCGCGGCCGTAAAGCCCGCCTTGTACTCGCGGTTCGCGGGCGAGGACGGCACCGGACCCGGAACGGGGCAATAGCTCGTCAAGGACCAGCACTGCCCGGACGACTTCGACGAGATGTCGAACAGTTTTTGTGCATCGAGGCCGAGCTTCTCGGCCAGCAGAAACGCTTCCGAAACCACGATCATCGACGCGCCGAGGATCATGTTGTTGCAGATCTTGGCAGCTTGGCCGGTACCGGGCCCGCCGGCGTGCACGATGGTCTTGCCCATCCTTTCCAACACCGGCCGGGCGCGTTCGAATGCGTCGTCGGCGCCGCCGACCATGAACGTGAGCGTCGCCGCCTGGGCGCCCGCGACCCCGCCCGACACCGGGGCATCGACCATGGCAAACCCTTTGGCGGCGGCGGCCTGCGCTACTTCGCGCGCGGTCTCGACGTCGATGGTCGAGGAATCGATCAGCAGCGTTGCGGGCGCGACCGCCGCGAGCACCCCATCACCGCCGAGATAGACCTCGCGCACGTGCTCGCCCGCGGGCAGCATCGTGATCACCACCTCGGCATTCCTGCAGGCCTCGGCGGGCGATCGCGCCTGACCGCCGCCGGCCGCGGCGAACCGTCCGCTGGCCGCCTCGTTGAGGTCGAAGCCCGCCACCGCGTGTCCTGCCTTGAGCAGATTCTCCGCCATCGGCAATCCCATATTGCCGAGTCCGATGAATCCGACCTGCTCCATAACTCCCTCCGCCCGACTTTGCGTCAGTTGCGGCTCAAGCCGGCTGTTCGCGCGTGGCCATCAGCGCGAGCCACAGATAGCTGCCGAGCAGTACTAGCTCCGTCGCGACGACCCAAACATTCGCGCCATAGATCTGCGGGAGCAGCACCTGCACGGCCGCCATCGAGATGACCGAGGTCAGCCAAACGACCGCGCCCCAGGGTGCCGCCAGCCACAGCCCCACGCCCGCGACCGGATCGATCACCGCGAAAAATACGGTCGCGACCTGAAACGGCGTCGAATAGGAATCAAAGCCGCTCGGGAATGGCGCGCCGATCCCGCAGATGATCGCCCAATGGTAAAGCCCCTTGGCGAGCGACAGACCCGCCATCACTCGCAAGAACAAAACCAGGCGATGTGACCACGGCTTTCCGTCGACCACGCCCTCGTCGGCCTGCACCGGCTCAAGCATTCGGGGCTGTTCGGCATTGCTCATGGCAGCTCGAGCTCGTGGTTCAGCGGCGCGAAGTGCCGCTCTATTGCGGCAGCGCTTACTTCGGCGAGCGTCGCCGGCTGCCAACGTGGCGCCTGGTCCTTGTCGATGATCACCGCTCTGATTCCCTCGTAGACGTCGTGCCCGCGCATGATGCGGGAGACTATGCGGAATTCGGTGCGCATGCACTCGCTGAAATCCAGCGTTACCCCCCGTCGCATCTGCTCGCGCGCGATCTTGACACTCGTCGGCGATTTTGTGCGGATCAAGGCGGCCGTGGCGACGGCAAAGCCGGCATCCGCAGCATTCGCCGCGTGCTCGGTATCGAGAGCGGACAGAATGTCCTCGGCCCGCTCAGCGCGGAACAGGCGGTCAATCGCGGGGCGGCGCGCCATCACCGGACCGGGGCCCGCCGGTTCGGTAAAAGCGCCGAGAACGGCGTCCACCGCCCCCGTGCCGCACAGCGCTTCGATCAGCTCAGGAAACCGCACCGACGCGACCCGGTGTGTGGCGATGCCGGCGGCCACGGCGTCATCGGCAGCGAGCCGCTCGCCGGTGAGCGCGCAATAGGTGCCGAGCGCTCCCGGCAGGCGCGGGAGGAACCAGGTCGCGCCGATGTCGGGAAAAAAGCCGATGCCGACCTCCGGCATGGCGAAAACGAACTTGTCGCCGGCAACGCGATGGGAGCCGTGCACCGAAACGCCGACACCGCCGCCCATGACGATGCCGTCGATGAGCGCCACGTAGGGTTTGCGGTAGCGCTTGATGCGCGCGTTGAGGGCGTATTCCGCGCGGAAGTAGCCGAGCGCCTCTTGGTAGCGCCGGGCCCGGCCGAGATCGTAGAGCGCGCGCAAATCTCCGCCCGCGGAGAAGGCACGGCCGCCTTGGGCCGTCATGATAACCCGCGTGACCGCGTGGTCGGCTTCCCATTGCGCAAGCTGCCGCGCCAGCGCGCGCACCATATCGAGCGATACGGCGTTGAGGGCATGTGGTCGGTTGAGCGTTACGAGGCCGGCGCCGCCGCGGCGCGCGAACAGGATGTCGCCGGTCTCTTGCCCTGGCGCGCTCACGCACTCGCCCACAGAATGATCCGCGGTGCGGCGATCGAAACGAACGTGCTTTCTATCATTCGAGGAGCGAAGGACAACACCCGGCCAGATTTACTCACGCCGCCGCCACTTGCAAATCCATTTTCAGTGGCGCTGGCGTCAGTGCCCGGTGGACGCTTCGCCGACTGACATCATTCGTCGTCACTCCAGGATGCCGATGAGTCTGGCGAGGCGCTCCGGATCGTCCCGCAACGGCTTGGACTCCCCATCGTAGACGATGCGGCCTTTATCGAGGATCACGGCGCGATCGGAGAAGTTCAGCGCCACCCGACTGTTCTGCTCAACGAGAATGATCGACAGTGCGCTCTCGGCGCGCAGCTGTGCCAAAACGCCGGTCAATGCCTCGATCAGAGTCGGCGCCAAACCCTCGGTGGGCTCATCCATCAGCAAGATCTTGGGATTGGTGAGGAGCGTGCGTGCAATCGACAACATCTGTTGCTCACCGCCGGAAAGCTGGTTGCCCATGTTGGCAAGACGTTCCTTGAGCTTTGGAAAAAGCTCAAAGACGCGCTGGTGGGTCCACTGACCCGGTCGCGCAGCGACATCCAGGTTCTCGCGCACCGATAATGATGGAAAAATCTCCCGCTCCTGTGGCACGAAGCCAATGCCTGCAAGTGCGCGGCGATAGCACGCCATCCCGTTGATGTCTTGACCGTAAATCATGACCTCGCCCGAGTGCAGCGTGGTGTGGCCCATGATGGTCGCCAGCAGCGTGGTTTTGCCGACTCCATTGCGGCCGATTACGCTGATGCACTCGCCGGGCTCAAGCCTAAGATCGATATCTTCGATCACGACGGTCTCGCCATAGCCCGCCGAGACGTGTCGTAGTTCGAGCGCGTCAGGCATGGCCAGTCCACTGAGCGCCTTGACCCAAGTAGACTTCACGCACCATCGGATTCGATTCGATCTCCTTCGGCGTTCCCTCGGCGAAGACCGCGCCGCCTACCATGACGGTGACGCGCTTCGCGAAGCGGAATACCACGTCCATGTCATGTTCGATGATGAGCACGGCGATGTGTTCGGGCAACCGCTCGATGGCATCGAGAATAATGTGGCTTTCAGCACTGGGCACGCCGGCGGCGGGCTCGTCGAGCAGCAGTATCTCGGGCTTTAGACCGATGGCGATCGCGAGTTCGACCAACCGCTGGCGGCCATAGGGCAGCTCCGACACGCGGTGGCTTGCAGCCTCGGCAAGCTTCAATGTCTGCAGCAGCGACATCGATTCGTCGATGACGTCGGTGTGCCAGCCGGTCGGGTAAAACATCGATCGCGCCACTCCGACGCGTTCGGCGACGGCGATGCAGACATTTTCCAGGACCGACAGGCCGCGAAACAGCCGATTGATCTGAAACGTCCGCGCGATGCCGAGCTTGACCCGCTCGGCCTGAGCCGTTTCGGTGATGTCGCGGCCCGCGAGCAACACACGGCCATGGGTGGGCGGCAGTACCCCGGTGAGAACGTTGACGAACGTGGTCTTGCCGGCACCATTGGGACCGATCAAGGCGTGCCGCGCACCGGCGGCGAGCTGAAAGTCGATCTCTTGCAGCGCCATCAACGCGCCGAAACGGCGGCTGAGCGCCTGTGTCTCGAGCCGGATTTCGCTCATGGGGATTTGCGTTCAGCGCGGTAACGGCGCCAAAGCGCCTCGCCGAGGCCCAGAATGCCGTTGCGCGCGAACAGCGAGATCGCCACCAGCAACAGCCCGAGCCCGAGCTGCCAGGCCGTGGGATAAAGTTGTGCCAGAAAGTGCTCCAGCGCCAGATAGACTACGGCACCAATGAACGCGCCGTAGAGCCGCCCATAGCCACCCAGGATGAGAACAATGAGAACAGTCGCGGCGCGATCGAGGTCGAGAGCGCTGAGGTTGACGTAAGCATTGGTTTGCGCCCACAGCCCGCCGGCGACGCCGGCCAGCGCAGCCGAAATGGTGTAGCAAAGAACGAGGCGGCGCCGCACCGGCGAGCCGACCGCATGCATGCGCAGCGCATTCTCGCGGATGCCGGTCAGGCTTTGGCCGAACGGCGAGTAGACCAGGCTGCGCACGAAGATGAAACACGAAAACAGGACGCCCAGGCTGAACAGAAACTGGGTGTTGGCATAAAGCGGATTGAATTCGAATATGCCGAACACCGGCGCAATGGTCAGGCTCGGCAGCCCGTCGAAACCGCCCGTATAGGCATGTCCCATATTGGCGGCCTGTTCCAGAAGCGCCATGGTGCACAGCGTTAGCATGAGCAGCGTAATCCCGCTGGTCCGCAACAGAACGAGCCCCGATAGGCAACCGACCGCCGCCGCTGACGAGGCGCCCAGGATCAGGCTCGTGATCGGCTCGTTCCATACCTCGTAATAGGCCAGCATGCCGACTGTGTAGGCGCCGGCGCCGAAGAATGCCGCATGGCCAAGCGTCACGATGCCGGCGTAACCAAGCGCAAGATCGAGCGAGAGCGCGAAAAGAGTCGCGATCAAAAGGTCGGCACCAAAGCTGAGATAGTCCGGAAAGGCAAAATAGTACGCGAGAGCGAGGATCCAGGGCAGCGCTTCCCACCAGCGAAAATGGTGCCGCCGCCTGAGGGCCCGAACCGCCGGATTTTCGCCGGGTCCCGCGAGGGAAGCCGCGCCGGCAGAGGAGAGCGCGGTGTTCACAGCTCCTTCCTTCCAAGGAGTCCCTGCGGCCGTGCCAGCAGGATCAGGATGGTGAGCGCGTAGATGAAAAGCGTGCCCCCCTTCGGCAGATAGAACGTGAGCACGAAATTCAGAATGCCGAGGATCAGCGAAGCGCAATAGACCCCGAGCACACTGCCGAGCCCCCCAACCGACACCGCAATCAGGAAATACACCAGGTACTTGAGCGGGTATTGCGGGTCCAGCCCAAGAAATTCCGCGCCGAGCCCGCCGCCGAGCGCCGCTATGCCGCTGCCGAACGCGAACGTGATCGTGAACAGCCGGTGGACATTGATGCCGAGCGATTCCGCCATGCGGCGGTTGTCGACGGTGGCGCGGATCGCGGCACCGATACGGGTGCGCTCGATCGCCAGCCAGATCCCGAGCATCATCAAAAACCCGACCACGATCAGAAAGATGCTGTAGGTGCGGTAGCGGATGAAGCCGAGGTCGAGCTGACCGCCGAGCGCGGCAGGCAATTGTAGGGTCTCGCCCGCCGGGCCGACCACGAGGATAGTGCCCGCGATGAAGATGAAAATCAGGCCGATGGTAAACAGGACCTGGTCGAGCTCGCCGGCCCGATAGAGCCGGCGATAGAGACAGCGTTCCAACACGACGCTGAGCGCGGCCGTCGCGATAAACCCAAGCGCCAGCGCTGCCGCAAAGTCGAGATGTGCACGGTTCATCGCCTGAACGATGACGTAGCCGCCGAACATTGCGAAGGCGCCGTGGGCCAGGTTGACGAAGCCCATCAGG
>DATBKV010000003.1:0-3402 GCA_036555745.1 Xanthobacteraceae bacterium
CGCATGGCAGGCTGATCGCGGGGTGCCCGGTGACGTTGAACGGGCAGGTATTGCGCGTGGGCTCCCAGCTGCGCCGCGTGATCTCCTGCGGGGTGGCGTCCTTTGCGGGAATTGGCGTTGCCTTCATCGGCACCGTCGGCAGCAGCAGCAGGTCGTGCGTGGCGAGCACGGCGTCGTAGCCGGCGCGCACGCGCCGGCGCAGGTTCTGCGCCTTGGCATAGAAGTGGCCGCCGTAGCGGTCGAGCGTGTAGCGGCTGAAGATCGAGGCGATCTTGAGCGTATCGGCGAACTCGTCGGCGCGCTTGCGCCAGCCCATGGCGTGGTCGAGCAGGCTGGTGACGTAGAGGCCCTCGTGCCCGATGCCGGCGCCGTTCATCTCGAGCAGCATCACGCAGGCGGCGTCGCCGCGGATCGCTGCCCAGACCGGAAAGCCGAGCGCGTGGGTGGGCACCGACACCTCCTCGATGATCGCCCCTAGCTTGGCCAAGCGCTGCGCGGCGTCGCGCACATGGGCGTCGACGTCGGGCTCCGAATTGGGATGGCCGAAGCCTTCCTTGATCACTGCGATGCGCATGCCCTCGACGCCGCCGTCGAGCGCCTGCGTGTAGCGCCCGGCCGGCACGCCGCGCTGGCGCGTGTCGAGGCCGTCGGGCCCGGCGATCACCTCGAGCAGGAGCGCGTTGTCGCGCACGTTCGCGGTCATCGGCCCGCAGGTGTCGATGGTGATCTCGAGCAGCCCGATGCCGGTATAGGGCACGAGACCGAAGGTCGGCTTCAAGCCGACGATGCCGCAATGGCTCGCCGGGATGCGGATCGAACCGGCCTGGTCGCCGCCGATCGCCATGTCGACGTCGCCGGCGGCGACCAGCGCCGCGCTGCCCGACGAGGATCCGCCGGTGGTGTAGCCGCGCTTGCGCGGGTTGTGCACCGGGCCGGTCGAGCTGGTATGGCTGCCGCCGGACACGCAGAAATATTCGCACACCGCCTTGCCGGCGATCTCGCCGCCCGCGTCGAGAATGCGCTCCACCACCGTCGCATCCACGTCCGGCACGTAGCCTTCCATGAGCTTGGCGCCGACCATCATCGGCACCCCGGCGAGGCAGATATTGTCCTTGAGGGCGACTCTACGGCCGGCGAGCTTGCCGCCGGGCTTGCCCTTGATCGCGGTCTTGACGTACCAGGCGCCGTGCGGGTTCTCCTGCGCCGACGGCCAATGAATCTCGCCGCGCGGGTATTTCACCGCCGGCAGCTCGTCTGTCGTGGCGTCGAGCGCGGCATAGGCATTGGCGAGCGGCGTGACGATCTCTTCCATGGCGGCGAGATAGGCGTCGCTGGGATGCATGCCGAGCTTCTGCGCCGCCTGGCGCAGATCGGTGAGCGTCGGTTTCTGGAACATGGTCGATCCTCGGTGAAACGGTCGTTCAGCACGGTGCAAGCACGCGTTAAGCCCGCTTGCAATCCATCGCTCGCAGCTCGGTCTTGAGAATCTTGCCGTAGTTGTTCTTCGGCAGCGCGTCGATGAAGATGTACTGCTTCGGACGCTTGAAGCGGGCAATGGCGTCGAGGCACAGGCGGTCGAGCTCGCCCGCGGGCGCATCGCCGACGACGTAGGCGACGACGATCTCGCCCCATTCCCGATCGGGCCGCCCGATGACCGAGACCTCGCGCACGCGTGCGTGGCGGAGCAGCACCTCCTCGACCTCGCGCGGATAGATGTTGGAGCCGCCGGAGATGATGACGTCCTTGGAGCGGTCCTTCAGGGTGAGATAGCCGTCGGCGTCGAAGGCGCCGAGATCGCCGGTGTGCAGCCAGCCGTTGCGCAGGCTGGCGGCGGAGGCGTCGGGATTTTCCCAATAGCCCGGCATCACCACGTCGCCGCGGCACAGAATCTCGCCGGTCTCGCCGGCCGGCACGGCGCGGTCCTCGCCGTCCGCCGCGATCACCTCGACGCAGGCGAACGGCTGGCCCGCGGAGGCGAGCCTCGCCTGCCAGCGCGGATGATCGCGGTCGGCGATGTCCTCTTTGGAGAGGGTGGTGATCGTCATCGGGCTCTCGCCCTGGCCGTAGATCTGCGCGAGCCGAGGACCGAAGCGGTCGAGCGCCTGCAGCGCATCCTCGATGTACATCGGCGCCCCGCCCCAGATCAGGGTGCGGATGTTGCTGGGGTCACAGTCGTCATCGGCGTCGACGAGCCGTTTGATCATGGTCGGGGCCGCGAACATGGAGGCACGCGGCCAGCGCTTGAACAGGCGGAAGATCTCGGCCGGCTCGAAGCCGCCGGACTCAGGGATGACCTGGATCCCGAGACGCGCCACATGCGCCATGATGTAGAGGCCGGAGCCGTGGCTCATCGGCGCCGCGTGCAGGATGGCGTCCCCGGGCGCGACCGGATCGACCTCGGCGGCATAGGCGTGGCTCATGACCGAGAGCACGCGGTGGGTGAGGATGGCGCCCTTGGGCCGGCCGGTCGTGCCCGAGGTGTAGAACAGCCAGGCCAGGTCGGCGTCGTCGCGTTCGACCGCGCAGATCGCATCCGCCGCGAGCAGCCGCTCGTAGTCGGCGCCGCCGAGCACGAGCATGCGCTCGAGCGATTTCGGCGCGAACGGCGCGATGTCCGCATCGAGCCCGGGCGAAACCAGGCAGGCGCGGGCGCCGGAATGCTCGAGGATGTAGCCGACCTCGGCGCCGTGCAGCTTGGCGTTGACGGGCACCGCCGCCAGCCCCGCGTGCCAGACCCCGTAGAGCGCCTCGAGATAGGAGACGCAGTTCTTCGCCACGATCGCGACGCGCTCGCCGCGCGCGAGCCGGCAGCGCGTGCGCAAGCCGCCGGCGAGGCGCGCGACGCGTTGGGCGAGCGCGCCATAGTCGAGCGCCACGCGCTCGCCGAGGGCGGCGGCCGGCCTCCCCGGATGACTCTTGCCCGCGCGTTCGAGCCACAGCGCAACGTTCATGGGCGCATCGACACCTTCGTTGCGAGGCGATCTTAACGGACCGGGAGCGTTTTCGAGCTCCGATTTGCGGCGAGTTCGGCGTCAGGCGTGAGTATTTTTTTTGACTACGCGCCAACTACACTATTGACTACGTATCGCATCTGTGCTAGGATGCCAAAATCCCGCTCGTGAGGGGCGTCCTCCGGAGACGATCCTGAAGGCGGAGCGGGAGGTGGCGTCGTCCGCGGCTCGTAACCGCGGACGGAACGCCCGGCACCTGCGGCCCGGCGCAAATGCCTGGGGCAGCGTGGAGCCTTCGCGCCGGCGCCGGCAGCAATGCCGGAGCCGGAGGCGGGTGCTGGGCCGACAACGCCACGGTGGAGCGCCGAGAGGCGGCCTCCCGGTTGCGCGGGAGGGCCATGCCTCGCAAGCGTGGCGTCGCGCGTTACCCGCGCGACTGAACTGCAAGGCT
>DATBKV010000004.1:0-6041 GCA_036555745.1 Xanthobacteraceae bacterium
CTTCTTCGAAAAGTTTCGGCGAGCACCGGCTCACCAATTTGTTCACGGGCGTCCGCGGCTCGGATACGCCTGGGACCGCTTGGTGTGCCGGCGGCGGCTTCGACTACCTGATCCACACGGGCTCGTTGGTCGACGCCATTCTCGGCGTCGAATATCGGCACTATGACATCGGCGGCCAGACCGCATTCTGCGCCAACCCGGGTTGCGTCCCGCAGCGGACGCGGAGCGCCGTCGACCGCGCGCTCACAACCGCCGCAGCGCCACTTCCTCCACCGAGTGGCTCTCGACCTTCTTCAGGATCAGGTCGGCGCGGCGGCGCGTGGGCAGGATGTTCTCGCGCAGATTGACCAGATTGATGCGCGTCCAGATCGCGGTGGCGGTCTCGACCGCCTCCGCGTCCGAGAGAGTGGCGTAGCGGTGGAAGTAGGATTTGGGATCGCGGAACGCGGTCCCGCGCAGCGTCAGGAACCGGTTGACGTACCAGCTCAGCAGCACGTCCTCGTCGGCGTCGAGGTAGATCGAGAAATCGAAGAAGTCCGACACGTAGGGGATCGCCTTGCCGTCCTTGGGCGGGGCGCCGGCCTGCAGCACGTTGAGGCCTTCGACGATCAGGATGTCCGGGCGGTCGATCTCGATGAAGCGGTTCGGCATCACGTCGTAGACCAGATGCGAATAGACCGGCGCCCGCACCGGCCGCCGGCCGGCCTTGATGTCGGACAGAAAACGCAGCAGCGCCGGCAGGTCGTAGCTCCCGGGAAAGCCCTTCTTCTCCATCAGGCCTTCGCGCTCAAGGATGGCGTTGGGATAGAGGAAGCCGTCGGTGGTGATGAGGTCGACCTTGGGCACGTTCGGCCAGCGCGCCAGCAGCGCCTGCAGCACGCGCGCGGTCGTCGACTTGCCGACCGCCACCGAGCCCGCGACCCCGATGATGTAGGGCATCTTGGCGTCCTCGGTGCCGAGGAAGTTCTGCTGCGCCAGGAACAGCCGCTGCGTCGCCGCCACGTAGAGCGACAGGAGCCGCGACAAGGGCAGGTAGATCTCCTCGACCTCGGCGAGGTCGAGCCGGTCGTTGAGCGAGCGCAGCCGCGTCACCTCGTCCGACTTGAGCGTCATCGGGGTGCCGTCGCGCTTGGCCGCCCATTCCGCGCGCGAGAACACGCGGTAGGGCGAGAGGCCGTCGTCGGTGCGCTGCTCCATGATCACCCTTGCTCATGCGTTCCGCGCCGGCCGCGGCCGCGCTTGGCCTTGCCGGGCTGGCGCGAGGCTTTTTCCGCCAGGCCCGACTGCCGCGTGCGCGCGGCGAGCGCGGCTTCCACCTCGGCCAGCGCGATCCCGCGCGCCGCCAGCACGACCAGCAGGTGGTAGATGAGATCGCCGGCCTCCGCGATCAACCGCTCGCGGTCCTCGTCGATGGCGGCGAGCACGGTCTCGATCGCCTCTTCGCCGAACTTCTTGGCGCAATGCGCGACGCCGCCGTCGAGCAGCTTGCGGGTATAGGAGGCATCCGCGCTCGCCTGCTGGGCGCGCGCCTTGATGCGCTGCTCGAGGTCGTGGAGGGTGAAGCTCGCCATCGCCTTTGCTCGACGTTGCCATAGCATCTCTCGCCAGCCCGGGAAATCTCGCCCTTCGGCGGATGCGCGCAGCGATGCTCGCGCGGCGCGCATGTTGCGCAGAACCCAGGCAGGCACTCCCTCTCCGCCCGATCCGGTCGCGGACATTGCCTCACGCGATGGCGGCACGCCTGGAAGACATCCCGGGGTCGTGCCGCAACCAAGGTCGTCATCCCCGCGCGGGGCACCCCGCGACGCTCGCGTCGCGGGGACCCCGTTGCGGGGATCCAGTATTCGAGAGGCCGGAGTTTGGGGCACGATGGGTCCCCATCGCATGTCGGCTATAGCCGACATGCGCACTTAAAATGCCGATCTCGGGTAAACCCGAGATCGGATGCGCGGGGACGACAGGGGCGGGCGTGCGGCGGAACTTGCGTTCCCGGAAAAAAATGCAAACCGGTTTTCCGATAAGGACATGCGCAAAATCACGAAGCCCAGAGCGCATCCCGATTCCACCTGATCGGGATGCGCTCTAGCATGGCGACATGGCCAACCCCGTGCTCGACTTCTGGTTCGATTTCGCCTCGACCTATTCCTATCCCGCGGCGATGCGGATCGGCACGCTCGCCGCCGACGCCGGCGTCCGCGTGCGCCTGCGCCCGTTCCTGCTCGGCCCGATCTTCAAGGCGCAGGGCTGGACCACCTCGCCGTTCAACCTCTACGGCGCCAAGGGGCGCCACATGTGGCGCGACCTCGAGCGGCTGTGCGCGGACTTGAGCCTGCCGTTCCGGCGGCCCGAGCCGTTCCCGCAGAACAGCCTGCTCGCCGCGCGCGTCGCGCTCGTGGGACTCGAGCAAGGCTGGGGCGAGGCTTTCTGCCGCGCGCTGTTCGCCGCCGAGTTCGGCGAAGGACGGCGGATCGACGATCCCGCGACAATCGCCGACATGCTCGCGGGATTGCGGATCGCGGCGGAGCCGGTGCTGGCGGCGGCACAGGCGGATCCGGTCAAGGCCCGGCTGCGCGCGCAGACCGAGGAGGCGCAGCGGCTCGGCCTGTTCGGCGCACCGAGCTTTGTGACCGCCGACGGCGAACTGTTCTGGGGCAACGACCGGCTCGAAGCGGCGCTGCGTTGGGCGGCTGGAACGCGAATAACGAGCGCGAATAGTAAGTAGCGAATAGCGAGTAGCATCCTCGCTATTCCCTATTCGCTACTGGCTATTCGCTACCGACTACTCGCCTGCCTCACGGATCGAGCCGCATCGGCAGGCCGGCGCGCGCCATGTATTCCTTGGCGGCGCGGATCGAGTGCTCGCCGAAATGAAAGATCGAGGCCGCCAGCACCGCGGTGGCGTGGCCGTCGCGGATGCCCTCGACCAGATGCTCGAGCGTGCCGACCCCGCCGGAGGCGATCACCGGCACCGGCACGGCGTCGGCGATCGCGCGGGTGAGCGCGATGTCGAAGCCGGCCCGGGTGCCGTCGCGGTCCATGGAAGTGAGCAAGATCTCGCCGGCGCCGAGCGCCGCCACCTCGCGCGCGTAGTCGACCGCGTCGAGGCCGGTGGCGTTGCGGCCGCCGTGGGTGAACACCTCCCAGCGCGCCGGCGCGCCCGGCTGCGACACCTTCTTGGCGTCGATCGCGACCACGATGCACTGGTCGCCGAATTTCTCCGCTGCCTCCTTGACGAAAGCGCGCCGGGCGACCGCGGCGGTGTTGATCGAGACCTTGTCGGCGCCGGAGGCCAGCAGGCGGCGGATGTCCTCCACCGTGCGCACGCCGCCGCCGACGGTGAGCGGCATGAAGCAGGCCTCAGCCGTGCGCCGCACCACGTCGAAGATGATGTCGCGCTCCTCGTGGCTGGCGGTGATGTCGAGAAAGGTGAGCTCGTCGGCGCCGGCGGCATCGTAGGCGATCGCCGCCTCGACCGGATCGCCGGCGTCGCGCAGGTCGACAAACTTGACGCCCTTGACCACGCGGCCGTCCTTGACGTCGAGGCAGGGAATGACGCGAACCTTGAACACCGCTCACGCTCCTCGCGCCGCGCGGATGAGCGCGAGCGCCGCCGCCGCATCGAGCCGCCCGTCGTAGAGCGCGCGCCCGGCAATAGCGCCGGCGACCTTGCGCGCCGGCGGCTGCAGCAGCGCCCTCACGTCCTCGATCGAGGCCAATCCGCCCGAGGCGATTACCGGCACGTCCACCGCCTCCGCGAGCGCGATGGTGGCCGCGAGGTTGAGGCCGGCGAGCAGGCCGTCGCGGGCAATGTCGGTATAGATCAGCGCGGCGACCCCCGCATCCTCGAACCGCCGGGCGACGTCGAGGGCGTTGAGCGCGGACGTCTTCGCCCAGCCTTCGACCGCCACCATGCCGTCACGGGCGTCGAGCGCGACCGCGACCCGGCCGGGGTAGAGCGCCGCCGCTTCCGCGACGAAGCCGGGGTCGCGCACCGCGGCAGTGCCGACGATGACGCGGGCGACGCCCTGGTCGAGCCAGGCCTCCACCGTGTCGATGTCGCGGATGCCGCCGCCCAGCTGCACCGGGATGCTGGTGGCGTCCACGATGCGCTCGACCGCTTCGGCATTGACCGGCTTGCCGGCAAAGGCGCCGTCGAGATCGACGACGTGCAGGTATTCGAAGCCCTGCGCCTCGAACGCCTGCGCCTGCGCGATGGGATCGCGGTGGAACACGGTAGCGCGCGCCATGTCGCCCTGCTCGAGGCGCACGCAGGCGCCGTCCTTGAGGTCGATGGCGGGAAACAGGATCACGGCTGTCTGGGTCCAGGCATGCGCGAGGGCGACGGAGCGCTCGCCGGCGCGTGCAATGGACCGCGGCCGGGCTCGCGTCGACCGGCCCGGAGCAAAGGCGCGGCCGCCATCGTCACGGCTTCCACTTCAAAAAGTTGGCGATCAGCCGCAGGCCCAGCCGCTGGCTCTTCTCCGGGTGGAACTGGGTGCCGACCATGGTGTCGCGGCCGACCACGGCGGTGACGGGGCCGCCGTAATCCGCTTCCGCCACGAGATCGAAGCGCTCGGCCGGCTTGAGCTCATACGAGTGCACGAAGTAGGCGTGCAGGCCCTGCGGGCCGAGCGCGATGCCGTCGAGCAGCGGGTGCGTGCGGCGTGCGTCGAGCGTGTTCCAGCCCATGTGCGGGATCTTCAGGCTCGGGTCCGCGGGTGCGATGCGGTCGACCTCGCCCGCGATCCAGCCGAGCCCCGGCGTCACCTCGTATTCGCGCCCGCGCTCCGCCATCAGCTGCATGCCGACGCAGATGCCGAGGAACGGCCGGCCGCGCGCGCGCACGCTCTCCTCGAGCGCCGCCACCATGCCGGCAACGGCGTCGAGCCCGCGGCGGCAGTCGGCGAAAGCGCCGACCCCCGGCAGCACCACGCGGTCGGCGCGGACGACCGCCGCGGGATCGGACGTCACCACGATCGGCTGCACCAGACCTTCTTCGCGCGCGGCGCGCTCGAACGCCTTGGCCGCCGAGTGCAGGTTGCCGGAGCCGTAATCGACGATGGCGACGGTCACCGCGACGCCCCGGGCTGCGGAAACAGGCCGAGCACGTCGGGCGGCGGCGGCCGGCGCGCGCTCACCGGCGCGACGGCCGAGGGCGGACGCGGCTCGCCGCTCGCCGCGGCGGGCGCGGGGCGCGAGCGGTTCGCCCAGGCATCGAAGAACCGCCGCTCCGCCGACTCGAGATCATCGCCGACCACGATGCCGACGTTGCGCCAGCGCCGGCGCGCAAGCGTGAAGCGGCGCAAGGTCGCGGCCTCGAACCCGACCAGCAGGGCAACCAGCAGCCCCGCCAGCACGATGACGGTCTGCGACGCACCGATGAGACGCAACCCGATTTGCAGCGCAACGGTGACGACGACGTAGCCGACGAGCACCAGCCACAGCCGATAGCGCAGCATCCACAGCGGGGCCAGCAGGAATGCCCAGAACGCGAACCCGTCGCGCACGAACACAAAGCGCACGGGGTCGGGCGCCGATTGATCGGCGTTCGGCGGCGGCTCGTGCACGGTATAGATCGACATGTCAGTCCTCCTCCGCTTGCTTGCGGGAGGGTTGTTCAGCCGCCGAGCGACCCCTTGGTCGAGGGCACCTCGTCGGCGGCGCGCGCATCGATCGCGACCGCCGCGCGCAGCGCCCGCGCCAGGCCCTTGAAGCAGGATTCGGCGATATGGTGGTCGTTGCTGCCGTAGAGCGTGGCGACGTGCAGCGTGACCCCGCTGTTCATGGCGAACGCGTGGAACCATTCCCGCACCAGCTCGGTGTCGAAGCTGCCGACCTTGTCGCGCACGAACTCGGCCTCGAACACCAGCACCGGCCGGCCGGAGATGTCGATGGCGACCCGGGTGAGCGTCTCGTCCATGGGCACGTGCACGTCGGCGTAGCGGGTGATCCCCTTCATGTCGCCGAGCGCCTGCTTGACCGCCTGGCCGAGCGCGATGCCGACGTCCTCGGTGGTGTGGTGGGCGTCGATGTGCAGGTCG
>DATBKV010000005.1:0-18452 GCA_036555745.1 Xanthobacteraceae bacterium
GAAGGTCAGCCCGCAGGTCACGGCGTAGCCTTCGAACGGCGGCTCGTCGATGGTGTTCGCCCAATTGCTCTTGTTGACGGCAAGGCCCTCGGTGCGCCGGCCGTCCTTGACGTTGGGATTGAACGGAATGTCGGCGCGCACGGCCTTGTTGTACTCGGCGATGGTCTTGAGGAAAGCCTCGGCGTTCACGCCCTCGAGCTTGTGCGCGAAGTCCTCGATGCTGTCGGCCACCACCTTGGTGATCTGCCTGATCTTGTACTCGTCGCGCTGCAGATGCTTCACCTTGCGATCGAAGACCTGCCAGGCGAACTGACCGGGCTGCTCCAGCACCACGCGCCCGTATTTGGCATAGGTGTAGTTGCGGAAGTCGGCGCCTTCGTCGACGAAGCGCTTGCCGTTAGCGTTGACGAGGATGGCGAAGGGGTAGGAGTGCTTCTGGAACTGGTCGCCGACCGCGAGGTCGCCGAATTCGGGCGCGTTCATCTCCCATTGCACCGCGTGGCAGCCCGACCAGTTGCCGCACGGGCTGGCGCCGATCTCCATGGCCATGCGGATGCCGTCGCCGGTGTTGAAGCGCGTGCCGCGCACCTTGGCGAGATCCCAGCCCGGCCCGAGATAGCGGGTGCGCCACTCGGAGTTGGACTCAAACCCGCCGCAGGCGAGCACCACCGCTTTGCTGCGCAGCTCGCTTTCGGCGCCTTCGTGCCGGATGCGTACGCCCTCGACGCGTACTCCATCGTGGAGCAGGCTGAGCGCGCGCGTCTGGTAGCGGATCTTGATGCCGCGCTTGGTCGCCGCCTCGGTCAGCATCTTGATCAGCCCGGGGCCGCCCCCCACCGCCTCGACGGTGAGCCCGCCCCAGAACTTGAACTTGCCGTCGACCTTGAACGCCTGGCGCCCGTAGATCGGGATGAAGCGCACGCCCTTGTCGCGCATCCAGCAGAAGGTATCGAAGCTTCGCGTCACCAGGAGCTCGACCAGGTTCGGGTCGGCGCGATGCTGCGTCACGCGCGCCATGTCGTCGAAGAACTGGTCCTGCGTGTAGGTGCCGAAATCGGTGGTGGCGATCTCCTGCTCGGTCAGGTCCGGGACCAGCGCCTTGATGTCGTCGATGCCGTTGTAGACCACGCGCACGGAGCCCGCAGTGAAACGGCTGTTGCCGCCGGATTCCTCCTCCGGCGCCGCCTCCAGCATCAGCACCGAGGCGCCCTGCTCCTGTGCGGCCAGCGCCGCGCAGAAGGCGGCGTTGCCGGCTCCCACGACAATGACATCCGCGGCTTTCTCTACCATCACCGATCCTCTGCATGTCCCGGGACGACGGATGAGCGCAACGCATGGCACGGCTGTCTGCCGCACTCAAGGTCGCGTGCGACCGATCCTGCAATGGTGCGCGAGGGCGCCGCGCGAGCTGCCTCACTCGGCCGCCACCGACACTCCGCCATGGGCTTTCGACCAGCCCGCCGGGTCGTGCATGAATTTCTCAACCTCGGCGAGCTTGGCGGGGTCGAACTTGCCGGCGGCCTTGGCGACCGCCAGCACGTCCCACCACGTCGCGAGCGAATGCAGCGTCACGCCGAGCTCGCTCAGGATCGTGCGCGCCTCGGGATAGATGTCGTAGAAGAAGAACACCAGCACGTGCTCCACCTTGGCCCCGGCCTCGCGCAGCGCCTTGCAGAAATTGACCTTGCTGCGGCCGTCGGTGGTCATGTCCTCGACCAGCAGCACGCGCTGTCCCTCGACCACGTTGCCTTCGATCTGCGCGTTGCGCCCGAACCCCTTGGGCTTCTTGCGCACGTACAGCATCGGCAGGTCGAGGCGGTCGGCCATCCAGGCCGCGAACGGAATGCCGGCGGTCTCGCCCCCCACGATCGCATCGAACTGCTCGAAGCCGGCCTCGCGCGTGATGGCGGCCGCGCCGAAATCGATCAAGGTGCGGCGCACGCGCGGAAACGAGATCAGCCTCCGGCAGTCGGTATAGACCGGGCTCGCCCAGCCCGAGGTGAAGATGAACGGCTTGTCCGTCATGAAACGGACGGCTTCCACCTCGAGCAGCATTTTCGCCGTGAGGTCGGCCATCACCTTCTTGTCAGGGAAACCTATGCCGGCTGACATGATCGGTCTCTCAGCGCGGCTTCAGGCCGCCATCACCTTCCACTCGATTACTTCCCCGCCACGATAGACCAGCGCCTTCTCGTCGGGCCCCTCGACCCTGACCTCCTCCGGCGCCGTCCACGGAATTTTTTCCAGCGTGATCCGTTCCTCGTTGGGCGGCAGGCGGTAGTGCTTCGGGCCGTTCAGCGAGGCAAAGGCTTCGAGCTTGTCGAGCGCGCCTTCCTCCTCGAACACTCGGGCATAGGTCTCGATCGCCACCGGCGCGTTGAACAGGCCGGGAATGCCGTTGACCGAGAGCTTCTTGGCCACCGGATGGGGCGCGGAATCGGTGCCGAGAAAGTAGCAGGCCTCGCCCGAAGTCGCGGCCTTGCGCAGCGCCGCGCGATCCTTCGCCGTCTTGATCACCGGCATGCAGTACATATAGGGCTTGAGCCCCCATCCCAGCCAGTCGGTGCGGGTCAGGATCAGATGATAGGGCGTGATCGTGCCGCCGACCTGCGGCGCCGCGCCGCGCACGAAATCAACGCCGTCGCGCGAGGACAGGTGCTCGAGCACGAAGCGCAGGCCGGGAAACTGCCGCGTCCAGTTCGACAGATAACGCTCGATGAACATCGCCTCGCGGTCGAAGATATCGACCTCGGGATCGACGTCCTCGCCGTGCATCAGGAACGGCATTCCGATCTTCTCCATCCGCTCCAGCACCGGCATGATCTTGCGATAGTCGGTGACGCCGGCGGCGGAGTTGGTGGTGGCGTTGGCGGGATAGAGCTTGACGGCGGTGAACACGCCCTCCCGGAAGCCGCGCTCGACGTCGTCCGGATCGGTATCGTCGGTCAGATAGCAGGTCATCAGCGGCTGGAAGCTCGCGCCCGCCGGCAGCGCGGCGATGACCCGCTCCCGATAGGCGATCGCGTCCTTGGTAGTGACCACGGGCGGAACGAGATTGGGCATGAGGATCGCGCGGCCGAAATGCCGGGCGGTGTACGCAATGACGGCCGCGAGCATGGCGCCGTCGCGCAGGTGCAGGTGCCAGTCGTCGGGCTTGCGGATGGTGACGCGGGTGGTCATCTCAGCCGATCGGCGCGGCCGCGGCGGCATAGGTTTCGCGCGGCGGCTCGTCGATCATGGCGCCGGTGAGATCGGCGACGCGGGCAAAGCCGCGCTTGGCGCACCATTGCTCGAGCCCCTCGATGATCGCGATCAGCCCCGACGGATTACGGAAGATCAGATAGCCGATCATGACTGCACTTGCGCCAGCGAGCATGTATTCGACCACATCCTCGACCTTGACGATGCCGCCGCAGCCGATGATCGGAATCTTCACCGCCTTGGAGCACTGATAGACCATGCGCACGATGATCGGCTTGATGCCGGGCCCCGACAGCCCGCCGAACTTGTTGCCGATCACTGGACGGAACGAGTCGGTATCGATCTTGAGGCCGAGAATGGTGTTCGACACCACCAGCGCGTCGGCGCCCGCCGCCTCGGCCGCCTTGCCGACGGCGACCACGTCGCCGGCATTGGGCGAAAGCTTGCACCAGATCGGCTTGTCCGTGGTCTGGCGAATGAGACGCATCACATTGAAGGTGTGCTCCGCGTGCAGCGCGAAATTGCCGCCTTTGGGGTCGCGGGTGGGACAGGAGATGTTGACCTCGAGCACGTCGATCTCGGAGCGGCTGACGTCGCGGGCCATCGCTTCGAAATCCTCGATCGTCGTGGCCGAGATCGAGCCCACCAGCGGCGGGGTGAAGCGCTTGTAGTCGGGCACCTGATGGCTGAGAAAATAATCGATGCCCTTGGTCGGCAGACCGATCGAGTTGATCATGCCGCCTTCCACCTCGGAGACGCGCGGCGGCGGGTTGCCGGCGCGGAACTCGCGCGAGACGGTTTTTGCCACCAGCGCGCCCAGCCGGTTGAGGTCGATGACCTGGGCGAGGTCGGTCGAGAAGCATCCCGACGCCGGCATGATCGGGTTGGCGAGTGTCACGCTCCCGAGCTTCACGCGCATGTCTACCATCCGACCGCCTCCTGCAGATCGAACACCGGGCCTTCGATGCACACGCGGCGAAGCTCCTTCTTGCCGTCGACTTCGAACGTGCGCACGCACACGTAGCAGGGCCCGAGCCCGCAGGCCATCACCTGCTCCATGGCGACCTGGCCGGGAATGCCGTGGGCCTTGGCGACCCGCTTCATCAGCTGCAGCAGGCGATTGGAGCCGCAGGTATAGAACGCGTCGGCTCGGCCTTGGGCGATCAGCCGCGTCAGGATCACCTCGACATTCTCGACCGCGCTGCTGCCGTCAGTATCGAGCACGGCGATAACGTCGCCGACCTTGGCGAACAGATCGCCCGCCATCACGAATTCCGGGCTGCGCGCGCTGAGGATCGCGGTGACGCCAATGCCGTTGTCGGCCGCCAGTTGGGAGATCGGCGCCAGCGTCGCGAGCCCGACACCGCGACCAAGAACGACGATATGCTTCCAGCTCGGATCCACCGTGAAGCCGACGCCGAGCGGCCCCACCATGTTGAGATCGTCGCCGTGCTTGAGCTGCGCCAGCCCGTAGGTGCCGCGGCCGACGCATTTGTACAGAAACTCGATGCGCCGCTTGGCCGCGTCGATGCGATAGACGCTTTGCGGCCGCCGCAGCCAGAGCTCGCCCTCGTCGGGCGAGGGGCACAGCAGGTTGAAGAACTGGCCGGGTTTGACCGCGAGCGCCTTGGGCGAGGCGTCCACGACCAGGTGCTTGTATTCCGCGTTGACCCAGTCGTGCGAAACCACGGGGCAGAGCGATTCCTCGGCCGGAATATGCGGCTCGGCCGCCACGGGGGCGGTTTTGCCCACGATGTAGGGCGCCGATGCAAACGGCCGATGCGCCATGGCCAAAGTGGCTCCTTGCAGAACGATCCGCCGGCCTATCCTGCGGCGGACCGCGAACAGCGCAGACGATGCTCGCGACTTAGATGACGAGCGCCTGTGCCAAAATCAAGATTTTTTCCAATTTCTGAACACCCCCTACCGCGGTAGTATCCCCATACCTCGACCGGGGAATCAATGCCTCGCCATCAGCGTGCGCATCAGCCGCGCCGCCGCGGCGCCCTTGAGCGCGCGCTGCCAAAGGTCCTTGGCCATCTTCTCGTGCAGCGCGAGCGCCTCCGGCGCCGAGGTGATCATCGCCACCCCGACCCGGATGTTGGGCTCTTCACTGAGCCGGAACGGGCTGAGCGCCAGCACTTGGCGGTCGGGCTGCCGGAACAGCTGGAAGCTCGCGTGCGGCAAGGTGTCGGGCACGATCCCGATCTGCACCCCGATCGGCTCCTCCTCCATCAGCTTGACGAAATGCTCGGCCTCAGTTCGGGCCAGCGCCTGCCGTGCGCGACGGACCTTGTCGGGCAGGTCGAGCCGTCCGACGAGACCGTTCTGCAGGAAATGCTCCATTTCGATCGCCGAGATGAGGTTGACGATGCCGGGCTGGCGGCGCCGGTAACTCTCCTTGCGCTGATGGAGCACCGCGGTGAGCTCGTCGACCTGCGCCAATGCGCGTCGGCGGCCGGGCAGCGAGTCGGGAATGCTCTCCCGCAGGATGTCGCCGAGCGCCCGATCGAAGCCGTCGGAGGCAAGCAGGTACGAGATCGGCCCGGCAAGCACGATGATGTGCTCGGAGGTCTCCTCGATCTGCCGCATGCGCTCGAAATAGCTCACCGCCGAGGCGATGTATTCGACGCCCACCCCGAGCAGCGTCGGCACCGAGACCGAGAGCAGCTCCGCAAGCTTCTCCAGGGTCTCGATCTTGGCGAGCTCGCCCTTCTCGAAGCGATAGAGCGCGGTGCGCGAAATGCCGAGCCGGGCGGCGATCTCGTCGGCGCTCAGCCCGGAGCCGAGGCGAAAGGCCTTGAGCCGGTTGCCGATGTCGTCGAAGCGGATGGCCATGGCGAGACGGCACAATCTGCTGTCGTGCGAGTTGATCAGCCCGATGACATGAAAAGCTTACGGCGATTGTCCAGCCCGCAGCCGCTTGGCCGCATCGAGCGCCGCGATGACGATGTTCTGGTAGCCGGTACAGCGGCACAGATTGCCGGAAATAGCGATCCGCACCTCCTGCTCGGTCGGATCGGGATTGTCGCGCAGGAACTCGAGCAACGTCGTCAGCATGCCGGGCGTGCAGAAGCCGCACTGCAGACCATGATGCTCGTGGAACGCCTGCTGGAGCGGATGCAGCTCGTCGGGCGAGGGTGCGATGCCTTCGACCGTGAGCAGCTCGTGCCCGTTCGCTTGCACCGCGAGCATCAGGCACGAGCGCACCGAACGTCCGTCGAGCAGGATGGTGCAGGCGCCGCACACGCCGTGCTCGCAGCCGAGATGGGTTCCGGTGAGCCCGAGCTGATGGCGCAGAAAATCCGCCAGCGTGTGGCGCACCTCGACCTCTTGCTCGTAGCGCTTGCCGTTGACGGTCAGCGCGATCTTGCGGGTCTCGCCCATGGCAGGGTCCTAATGCGTCGGCGCCGGAGCGGCGTCGGTATCGCTGACGCGCGCATGCGCCTTTTCGAGCGCGCGGCGCGACAGCACGGCCGCCAGGTGCTGGCGATAGGACGCCGGCGCGTGCACGTCGTCGATCGCTTCGAGTTTGCGGCAGCTCTCGCAGGCGTCCTGGAATAGTTCTTTGCGCGGCGTCTGGCCGAGCAGCGCCTGCTCCAGCTCGCGCGCGCGCACGGGCGCCGTGCCCATGCCGCCGATCGTGACCGACACGCGGCTGAGCTTGCCGGCGGAGTCGACGTCGATCAGCGCCGCCGCCGAAGTGATGGCGAAGTCGCCATGGCGGCGGGAGAATTCGATGAAGGCATAGCCCTTGCCGTGCGGCCAGGGCGGAAACCGTACGCCGACGACCAGCTCGTTCGGCTCGATGGCGGGCGTCATGTAGGCCACCGGAAACTGCGCGAAGGGGAGCTCGCGCCGTCCCTTGGGACCGGCGATGGTCACCGTCGCGTCATAGCCGGTCGCGAGCGAAACGAGCTCCGCCGCCGGGTCGAGATGGCAGAGCGAGCCGCCGATGGTGCCGCGGTTGCGGGTCTGCCGGTGCCCGACCTGCAGCAGCGCCTCGTGCATGATCGGCCAGCGCGCGCGCACGAGGTCGGAATATTCGAGCTCGCGCTGGCGCGTCATGGCGCCGACTTCGAGCGCGCCGCCGCTCTCGCGGATGTAGGACAGCCCTTCGACACGGTTGATATCGATGATGTGGTCCGGCTGCACGAAACGGAAGTTGAGCATGGGCATCAGCGACTGCCCGCCCGCGAGCAGCTTGGCGTTTTCCAGCCGATCGAGCAGAGCGACGGTCTCGCCGACCGTTTGCGGATCGTGATAGCGAAAGGGCGGTGGCTTCATCGTGCGGGATCGAGCCCTGATGGCGTGCGCTTCTTTACATACATTATCAACTGTGCATCAATCCAAAAAAGCGCAATTTCCCAAATATGGGACGCGTCCGCAGGTGATCGTTCCGGCCCGCTGCGATGGCCGTCCCATCGACGGCGAGGAACGATGAAACCCGCGCGGCTCCCACGGCAGGCGTCGAAGGCGACTGACGCCGCGGCCAGCCGGCGCGTCGTTCTCCGCATCGATGCGCGCCGATGACGACCGGCAACAACAAGTGGATCGGCAAATCGGTCGCGCGGCTCGAGGACCCGCCGCTGGTCACGGGCCGCGGGCGCTTCGCCGGCGACATTTCCTTTCCGCACCAGCTCCACATGCGCGTGGTGCGTGCGAACCACGCGCACGCGAGGATCCTCGCCATCGACGCCGCCGCCGCGCGCGCCTTGCCCGGAGTGGTTGCGGTCTGGACGGCGGCCGATATCGCGGATGTGCCGCCGATCGATTTCCGGGAAGGGAGGATTCCCGCGCTCGAGCCCTATCGCCAGCCGGTGCTCGCGACCGAGCGCGTGCGCTACGTCGGCGAGCCCATCGCCGCGGTGTTCGCCCAGGACCCGTACGTGGCCGAGGACGCCGCCGACCTCGTGACGGTCGAGGTCGAGGACTTGCCGATCCTGCTCGCGGCCGAGGCGGAGCCGGGCGAGTTCGCGCCCGGCCGCAATACCGAGGTCGCCGTGATCCGCCAGGGCTACGGCGACGTCGAGGCGGCGCTGCGCGCGGCGCCGGTGGTGGTCGAGCTCGAATTGTCGATCGGCCGCCATTCCGGCGTGCCGCTGGAAGCGCGCGGCGCGATCGGCCGCTACGACGCCGCGCGCGATCTTCTCGAGCTGCACGGCGCCGCCAAGGTGCCGCACCGCAATCGCGAGCTGCTCGGCCGCATGCTTGGCCGCCCGCCGTCCGCGATCCATGTGCACGAATCCCACGTGGGCGGCGGTTTCGGCATCCGCGGCGAGCTCTATCCCGAGGACGTGCTGGTCTGCGTCGCCGCCATGCGGCTCGGCCGGCCGGTGAAGTGGATCGAGGACCGGCGCGAGCACCTCATTGCGGCCAATCACTCGCGCCAACAGCTTCACCGCATCCGCGCCGCGGTCGACGGCGAAGGCCGCATCCTCGCCATCGACGACCGCTATTTCCATGACCAGGGCGCCTATGTGCGCACCCACGCCGCGCGCGTCGTGCACATGACCGCAGGCATCCTGCCGGGACCGTACCGCGTCCCCGCCTACCGCGCGGTCGGCCACTTTCGCCTGACCAACAAGACGCCGGCCGCCACCTATCGCGCTCCCGGCCGCTACGAGACGACCTTCGTCCGCGAGCGGCTCATCGATGCCATCGCCGTCAGGCTTGGCATCGACCCCAACGAGGTGCGCCGCCGAAACGCCATCGGCGCCGACGAAATGCCCTATCACCGCCCGCTGGAGGCGCTCGGCGAGGAGATCGAGCACGACTCCGGCGACTATGTCGGCCTCCTCGACAAGCTGCTGGCGGCGCTCGAGTGGGACAAGCTCGAGCGCGAGCTCGCGCGCCGCCGCGCCGCCGGCGAGGCGGTCGGCGCGGGCTTTGCCATGTTCGTGGAGAAGAGCGGGCTCGGACCCGCCGACGGCGTGCGCATCGAGGTCGATACCTCGGGCATGGTCGAGCTCATCACCGGCGGCGCCTCGCTCGGCCAGGGTTTCGAGACCGTGATGGCGCAGGTGTGCGCCGAGACGCTCGGCATCGACTACCGGCGCGTGCGCGTGACCCACGGCCAGACCGATCGCATCGCCTACGGTATCGGCGCGCACGCCTCGCGCGCGACGGTGATGACCGCGTCCGCCACCCATAACGGCGCAGCGAAGCTGCGCGCGAAGGCGATCGAGGTGGCGGCCGAGTTGATGCAGGCGCCCGCCGAGGCGCTCGACGTCGTCGACGGCAAGGTGGTGCGCAAGGATCAGGCCGCGGGCCCGTCGATCAGCCTGGGCGAGATCGCGCGTCATCTCGAGCCGACCTCGAAGACGCTGGGCGACCGCGAGCCCGGCCTTTCGGCCGAAGGCTGGTTCCGGGTCAAGCACCAGGTCTATCCCTATGGCATCCACTTCGCGGTGGTGAGGGTCGATCGCGACACTGGCGGCGTTGCGGTCGAGCGTTACATGATCGCCTACGACATCGGGCGGGCCATCAATCCGGCGCTGGTGAAGGGGCAGATCGTCGGCGGCTTCGCGCAAGGGCTGGGCGGGGCGCTGCTCGAGGAATTCACCTACAGCGAGCGCGGCGATCCGCTGGCGACGACCTTCGCGGATTACCTGATGCCGACGGCGCAGGAGACCCCCGCGGTCGAGGTCATGCTGCGCGAGGACTATGTGAGCCCGCTCAACCCGCTCGGCATCAAGGGCGCCGGCGAGAGCGGCATCACCGGCGTGGGCGCGGCGATTGCCTCCGCGATCGACGCCGCGATCGGAATGCCGGGCGCGGTCACGCAGCTGCCGGTGAGCCCGCAGCGCCTCAAGGCGATCTTGCATCGGCAGCGCCGCGGGTAGCCGTGCATCGAGGCTAAAACAGCTGTGGGAAATGCAGCATGTTCGGCTTCGGACCGAGGCAGTTATTCTCCCGTCATGTACCGCGTTTCGTAGGTAGGACGGCCGCAAAGTAATGTTGTACGATTCTTTGCATTCTGTCGGTGACAAATTTCCAGCGTGGCCCCTAGTCCGTACCGTATCCATTGGATTGAGGACATCTAAGATGCGCACATTCAGTCTTATCGCGCTCGGCGCTGCAGTCGCTATCCACAGCGGGATTTTGACTTCGGCTTTGGCTGCCGATCTAAACGTCACAGCCGTTGCGCCGCTTAAGCGCGCCCCCCCTGACCTTCTGGACAAAGCAAAAGGCATAGGTCCGCGGTTCAAATTTTTTTCAGCTCCTCAGGGATTGTCAGAGGCTTGCGCCGCGTCGGTTGATGCGCATGTCAACGAAGGCGACTTTGTCGACTATCCCATAGCGCGTACTTTGGAGGAGTTCCGCTCAGTAGTTGCCAGTAAGGTTCAGCTCAATGCCCGTGAAGCTGAACGGACATCCGTCCATACGGGCTTTGCCCTTGCTGGCAAAGATCACGTATCCGGAGCCACGTGCGTGAATCTAAAGGCCGCTCCCGAAGAGCGCGGGTCCTGCACCGGAACGATCTCCGGAACCGGATACATCATCGTCTACGGGTTCGACCCGGTTCTGTGCCGATACGACAATCTGGCGGTGGCCGAGTCTCTCGAAACGCGGCTTTTCGTTGCCAGCCGAAATGACACGGAGCCAGAACTCGATTGCGCAACCAAGCTTGAAGGGTTTGTCACCGATATCGACGATCTGCTCGTGAAGAGTCCGCGCAGCATTATCGATGTCTTCAAGGTGTTGAACCGGCATTTTCCCCTTCACGGGTGCTCGGCGGACGTAGCTTCACGCATCATGAAAAAATCCAGGTATTTTCGGTCAATGCAACCGAATGGCCCGAAGAAGTACGTGTTCTCGCTCAGCAGCGCGACTGCGTCTTCACGCGGTGTGGCTGTGAGTTTTGGTCTCACAGACAGTGGTGATTCGTCCCTTCCTTGGGCGATGTGGTGGCCACCATTCCCCTAGCCCGAACTCTTGGCACTTAGCCGTCTAGTGCGTAAATCATCGATTTGTCCGCAGGTTGGTCAGTCCAACAAGCTTGCGTTAGACTGCTAGCGAGGAGTGTCCCATGAGCGTTGCCGATGTCCGCAGCGCGAAGCGCACACAGAAAGAGTCGTCTAAACCCCGGCAGGACCTGCGCGCGTGGATCGAGGCACTGCGGGCGGCGGGCGAGCTCACCGAGATCAGCGGCGCCGAGCGCGAGGCCGAAATCGGCGGCATCGTCGACCTCTACATGCGCAAGATGGGCAATCCCGCGGTGCTGTTCGGCGACATTCCCGGCTATCCCCGCGGCCGCCGCATCCTCGCCAACATTCTCACCTCGGTGCGCCGTATCAACCTCACGCTCGGGCGGCCGCTCGACGGCTCGGCGATCGAGCTCGTCTCCCATTGGCGCAAATATATGAAGGAGGCGCCGAGCATCGCCCCGGTCACGGTCAAGAGCGGACCGCTCCTGGAGAACGTCAGCCGCGGCAGAGAGGTGAACATTCAAACGATCCCGACGCCGCGGTGGCACGAGCACGACGGCGGCTACTATATCGGCACCGGTTGCATGGTGGTGATGCGCGATCCCGATACAGGCTGGATCAATTACGGCGCCTATCGGGTGCAGTCGCAGGGCCCGGCCGTGGCGACGGTGATGTGCTCGAAAGGCAAGCACGGCGACCTGATCAAGCGCCGTTACCACGAGCGTGGCGAGCCGTGTCCGGTCGCCGTCGTCGTCGGCATGCATCCCGGGCTGTTCATGGTGGCGGGCCTGGAGATTCCCTACGGCAAGAACGAGTACGACGTCGCCGGCGGCCTGATCGGCGAGCCGGTCGAAGTGATTGCCGGACCCGCGACCGGCCTGCCGATCCCCGCGCACGCGGAGATCGCCTTCGAAGGCTTCATCCATCCCGGCGACGTGCTCGAGGAAGGGCCGCTCGGGGAATGGACCGGCTACTACGCCGGCGGCAAGAAGAAGGAGCCGGCGATCCGGATCGAGACCTTCATGCACCGCGACGACCCGATCCTGCTCGGGGCGATTCCGGGCATGCCGCCCGACGACGACTCGTTCTACCGCGGCACCTATCGCTCCGGCGCGGTCTGGAACCAGCTCGAGGCCGCGGGCGTGCCCGAGGTCAAAGGCGTGTGGGCGCATGCCGCCGGCGGCAGCCGGCTATGGCTGACGGTCGCAATCAAGCAGCAGTATGGCGGCCATTCCAAGCAGGCCGGGCTGATCGCCTCGCAGTGCCACGCCGGCGCCTACGCCAATCGGGTCGTGGTGGTGGTCGATGACGACATCGATCCCGCCGACATGGACCAGGTGGTATGGGCGATCTGCACGCGCTTCGAGCCGCGCGAAGGAATCGAGATCCTGCGCGGCTGCTGGAGCACGGTGCTCGATCCCATGGCCTACGGCAGCGACGATCCCCGCAACGCGCGCGTTGTCATCGATGCCTGCAAGCCATGGTCGCGGCGCGACACCTTTCCGATCGTGGCGCGCTCGAGCAAGGAGCTCGACGCCAGGATCCGCGCCAAGTGGGCGCATGTGCTGCCGCGCGGCTAGAACCGGCAAGCCCCGATCTCGAATTTTAGCGCGCGAATGCGCGCCGCGCCGCGAGCGCTCTTTCGGCCCAGCAATCGTCCCGTCCATAAGCACTTGAGTCCGCTCAATATACGCGCGGGCCCCGTGTTTTGTGGCGACAGCTTCTCAAAATCCGTATAGGTTTACCGGTTGTCCGTCAGTTCTGGGGGATTGCCATGGGTTCGATCTCCGATTTTCTCGTACGCAAAGGTGTCACGCCCACCTCCGCGGCCGCTGCGATCCCTCCGTCTCCCAAACAGCCGGCTACGAACGTCAGCGCAGAGCAGAACGCGCCCACATTCGCCGAGCTCGGTGCCCGTATCGGCGAGGGCAACGAGTCGCTGCGCAATCTGCTGATCGACACCGAGCGCCGCATCGCCGCGCTCGACGACGTCAAAGGCGCGTTCCGCGACCTGGTCGATCCCATCGGCGCTGCACTGAGCGCGCTCGAGCAGGAAAAAACCGACAATGCCGGCTTGCGCAACGTGCTCGCGGAGTTGCGTACGGCGCACGAGGCTTTGCGCAGCGAAAGCCTTGCGCTGGAAAAGCGAGCGGCGGAATTCGAGAGCGACAACCAGTCGCTGCGCCGGGAGCTGGCGCTCTCGGAGCAAGCCGCGCGCGGGCTCGAGAACGACAAGGCTGAGCTCACCAGCGACCTCGTGACAGCACGCACCGCGATCGCCAGTCTCGAGACCCATTTGGCGCACGAAACCGCCAACGCGCGGTCACTCGGAGAAGCGAACCAGATACTCGTCGACCACGCCGACAGCGCCGACAAGCGCATCGTCGAGCTGCAAGCCGACACCGCGCTGTCACGCGAAAGGCTCTCACTGCTGGAAACCGACAAGCGCTCGTTGCAGACCGCGCTCGACCAGACGCTGGCGGAGAGCTCGCGGCTCTCCCGCCGTCTCACCGAGAGCGAGAGCGCCCTGGCCGCCGCGCGCGCCCGCATCGAACAGATGGAGCTCGCGCTCGCCTCGGCGGAGAACGAGCGCGCCGCATTGTGCGCCGCCCGCGACGAGGCGAGCGAGCGGCATCAGTCCGAGAGCTACGCGCTCAACCTGCGGCTGGAGGCGATGCGTTCGCGCGCCGACACCGCGGAGAAGCTGCTCACCGAGGTGCGGCAGAACCTGGTCGCGCGCACTGACGACCTTCGGGTCGCGCAACGCAGGGCGGTGGAGGAAAGCATCTCGCGCAACGGCACCGAGAAGACGGTCGAGCGGCTTACCACTACGCGCGACGTGCTCGACAGCAAGGTCAAAGAGCTCGAACAGGCGCGCGCGACGCTGCTGGAGCGCTCCAACAGTCTGGCCGAGACGGTGAAGGCGCGCGATACCTCGCTCGCCCACGCCGAGCAGAAGATCAAGGGACTGATCGACCGCGTCGATCAGCTCGAGCATGATGCCCGCGCCTACCGGGCGCGAAGCGTCAAGCGCATCGAGGAGCTCAACGAGACCATTCAACGCGAGCGCGTCGAGCTCGCGGTGGCGCGCGGAGCGCTGGAGACGACCCGCAGAGACTACGCCCGCCTGCAGCGCGGATTGGTCGCCGAACGGGTCGCGCAGCCGAGCGGCGCCGACAGCAGCGCTGCCGCCGAGGCCCCCGCTTCGGCCGAGTCACCCAAATCCAGGAACGGACACGGCGCCGAGACGGTGGAAGCCAAGCCCGAGGACGCAGCCGGCGAGCCGACATCCCCGCAGTGAGCTCCTGCCGATAGCCGCACGCCATCGCCGGGCGCCCTCCCCGACGGGCAGCGGCAACCGGCGGCGGTCAGCTTTTTGCCGGGCTGCGAGCTTGCTAGACTCCCGCGCCAACTCATGTCAGCAGGACGCGTGGACGTGCGTCGAGACCCATCCGCAGGAGCCCGGAGCTCTGCTCCACCGCAGCTGTCGGTCTCGCTCTGGCGCGGCGGCGAGCAGGGCCGTTACCAGAGCTACCGGGTTCCGCTGCGCGAGAACCAGACCGTGCTGGACGTCGTCACATTCGTGCAGCGCCACCTCGACCCGACGCTCGCCTACCGGTTCGCCTGCCGGGTCGGCATGTGCGGCTCCTGCGCCATGACAGTGAACGGCACACCCCGCTGGACGTGCCGCACTCACGTCGCCAAGGTCGCCGCCGGCGGCGTGCTCAAGATCGGCCCGCTCGAGAACCTGCCGGTGATCAAGGATCTCGCCGTCGACATGCGCCCGTTCTTCGAGAAATGGCAGCGCGCCAAGGGCGCATTCGCACCCTCGCAGACGCGCGCCGATCCATTCGCCGAGATCAAGCCCGAGAGCGCGGCGCGAATCGCCGCCGACGCGGCGATCGAATGCATCAACTGCGGCGTCTGCTACGCCGCCTGCGACAGCGTGCGCTGGAACCCCGACTATCTCGGCCCGGCCGCGCTCAATCGCGCCTGGACGCTGGTGAACGATGCGCGCGACGCCGGCAATGCGGAGCGCCTCGCAGTGCTGGCGGCGAGCGGCGGCTGCCACGCCTGCCACTCGCACCAGTCATGCCAGGAGCACTGCCCGCAGGCGCTCAACCCGACCGCCGCCATCGCCGGGCTCAAGCGCCGCACGGTGCAGGCTTATCTGCGCGGCGAGATCAAAGCATGAATGTCCGGCTCTATATCTGGCAGCGGTCGACCGCCGCGCTCATGCTGCCGCTGGTGCTCGTGCATGTCGCGGTCATCTTCTACGCCGCGCGCAGGGGGATGACGGCGACCGACATCCTCGCCCGCACCCGCGGCAGCATCGTCTGGGCCGCGTTCTACGGCACCTTCGTCCTGGCCGCCGCCATTCACGCCGCCATCGGCGTGCGCAACGTCCTGGCCGAGTGGACAGCGCTGAGCGATCGCAGCGCCGGTCTCGCCGCCGCGGCGTTCGGCGGCTTGCTGCTCCTGCTCGGGCTGCGGGCGGTCGCGGTGGTGACGCTGCCATGACCGCGCGGCATCTGCACCACCGCCACAGCATTCTCTGGATCGCCGCGCTGGTGCACCGGCTGTCCGGAGTGGCGCTGGCGGCTTTCCTGCCGCTGCACTTCCTCGCGCTCGGGCTCGCCGTCCGCGGCGAAGCTTCGCTCGAGAGCTTCCTGCGCTGGAGCGATCAGCCGCTGGTGAAGCTCGCCGAAGGCGGCCTCATCTTCCTTCTGCTGGTGCATATGTTGGGAGGGCTGCGGGTCCTGGTGATCGAGAATTTCGCCTGGCGCGACGGACAGAAGGAGCTGGCCACCATCGCCGCGGGGGTGTCGGCGGTGGTCGCCCTCATATTCCTGGTGCGCCTATTCTGAGCATCGCATGACGCTCGAGCGCCTCGAAACCGACGTGCTGATCCTCGGCTCCGGCGGCGCCGGGCTGTTCGCGGCGCTGCACGCCGCTCAGACCGACCCCGACCTCGACGTCACCATCGCCACCAAGGGCCTGCTCGGCAAATGCGGCTGCACCCGCATGGTGCAGGGTGGCTACAACGTGGCGCTCAATCCCGGCGACTCGGTCGAGCGCCACTTCATGGATACGATCGAGGGCGGCAAGTGGCTGCCGCACCAGGAGCTGGCCTGGACCTTGGTCAGCACCGCGGTCGAGCGCGTGCGCGAGCTCGAGAACGAGATCGGTTGCTTCTTCGACCGCAACCCCGACGGTACGCTGCACGGCAAGGCCTTCGCCGGCCAGAGCTTCGATCGCACCGTGCACAAGGGCGATCTCACCGGCATCGAGATCATCAATAGGCTGATGGAGCAGGTCTGGGCGCGCCCGATCCGGCGGCTGGAGGAGCATCGCGCCGTGGCGCTCGTTCCGGCGCGCGGCGGCGGGCTCGCCGGCGTGCTGATGATCGACATTCGCAGCGGCGAGTTCCGCTTCGTCGCGGCGCAGGCGGTGCTGCTGGCGACCGGCGGCGGGCCGACCATGTACCGCTACCACACCCCGTCCGGCGACAAGAGCATGGATGGCTTGGCGATGGCGTTGCGCCTAGGCTTGCCCCTGCGCGACATGGAAATGGTCCAGTTCCATCCGACCGGGCTGCTCGCCGGCCCCGACACGCGCATGACCGGCACCGTGCTGGAGGAAGGGCTGCGCGGCGCCGGCGGACATCTGCTCGATGGCGGCATGCGCCGCTTCATGGCCGACTACGACGACAAGCTCGAGCGCGCGACGCGCGACGTGGTCAGCCGCGCCATCTATGCCGAGATGAAGGCGGGGCGCACCACGCCGCACGGCGGCGTCTATATCAAGATGGGCCATCTCGGGCCGGCGAAGGTGGCGAAGGAGTTCAAGGGCATGGTCGACCGCTGCCGCGATTGCGGCTTCGATCTCGCCGGCGGACTAGTCGAGGTGGTTCCGACCGCGCACTATTTCATGGGCGGCGTGATCTGCGCCACCGACACCTCGACGCAATGGCCCGGCTTGTTCGTGGCCGGCGAGGACGCCAGCGGCATGCACGGCGCCAACCGGCTGGGCGGCAACGGCGTCGCCAACTCGACGGTGTTCGGCGGCATCGCCGGCGATGTGATGCCGCGCTGGATTGCCGCCAATCCCGGCCACCGGGCTCCCGACGAGCACGCGCTCGAGGGGGAAATCGCGCGCGCGCTCCATCCCTTCGGCTGCAAGGGCGGCGGCGACCTGAACGAGCTGCGGGAAAAACTCCTCGACACGATGTGGGACGACGTCGGCGTGGTGCGCGAGCGCAAGGGGCTCGAACGCGCCATCGCGGCGCTCGACACCATCGCCGACGAGCTCTCCGCCACCGGCATCGCGGAGGCCGGCCGCGCCTTCAACCTGACTTGGCACGACTGGCTCAACCTGCGCTCGCTCACCGAGATCAGCCGGGTGATTGCGCTCGCCGCGCTTCGGCGCGAGAATTCCCGCGGCGCCCACTTCCGCTCGGATTTCCCCGAGCCGGGCGAGCTGGCAAGCTCGCGTTTCACGGTGGCGCAGCAGCGGGCCGGCCGCCTCGAGATCGGCGACGCGCCGGTCGAGTTCACGCGTGTGCGGCCGGGCGAGACGCTGCTGCAGGCCGCCGCCGAATAGAGCGATACGGGCATGATTCCATTGGCGAGCGTGCAGCGCACGGCGGAAGACTTGATGGCGAAGGCCGCAATCGAGATCCCCGACGACTATCTCGCCGGGCTGCGCAAATGCGCCGACACCGAGACCGGCGATCTCTCGGCCTTCGTCATCCAGGCCATGCTGGAGAATTACGAGGCCGCCAAGGAAGACCGCCGCGCCATGTGCGGCGACACCGGCGTGCCGCGCTGGTACGTCAAGATCGGCAACGAAGCGCGGATCGAGGGCGGGCCGGTGGCGCTGGAGGCGGCGCTGCGGCGCGCGACCGCGCGCGCCACCTCCAACGTGCCGCTGCGCCCCAACCGGGTGCATCCGCTCTGGCGCACCGACCACAACAACAATGTCGGGATCGGCGCGCCCGAGATCGAATATTCGTTCCATCCCGATGCGGATTGGATCGAGCTCACCACCGTGCATAAGGGCGGTTTGTTCGGCTCGGACTACCGCATGCTGTTTCCCGGCGACGGCATCGAGGGCATCAAGCGGTTCTATCTCGACACCCTGATCGGCTTCGGCAAGCGCGGGCTCGCATGCCAGCCCGCGATCGTCGGGGTCGGGCTCGGCGGCTCCAAGGACATTTCCATGGTGCTGGGCAAGCAGGCCTCCTGCCTGCGCGTGGTCGGCTCGCGCAATCCCGACCCCGGGATCGCCGCGCTGGAGGACGAGCTCAAGCAGCTCGGC
>DATBKV010000006.1:0-3592 GCA_036555745.1 Xanthobacteraceae bacterium
TGTCGCGCACCATGAATACGAAATCGGTCATGGCGGGCGAGTACACGTCCCCGCCCGCGCACGGACCCATGATCACCGAGATCTGCGGGATCACGCCGGAGGCGATGACGTTGCGCTTGAACACCTCGCCGTAGCCGCCGAGTGCCGCCACCCCTTCCTGGATGCGCGCGCCACCCGCGTCGAACAGGCCGATGATGGGGGCGCGCGCGCGCATGGCGAGATCCTGGATCTTGACGATCTTCTGCGCGTGCGCCTCCGACAGCGAGCCGCCGAACACGGTGAAGTCCTTGGCGAAGGCGAACACGGTCCGGCCGTTCACGGTGCCCCAGCCCGTGACTACGCCATCGCCGGGGATGCGGCTCTTCTCCATTCCGAAGTCGGCCGAGCGATTCTCGACGAACATGTCGAACTCCTCGAACGAGCTCTTGTCCATGAGCAGCTCGAGGCGCTCGCGCGCGGTCAATTTGCCGCGCTTGTGCTGCGCCTCAATGCGCGCCTGTCCGCCGCCGGCGCGCGCGCGCGCGCGGCGCTCTTCGAGCTTGTCGAGGATGTCTTTCATGGCCGCCTCGCCCTTCCCCTCGGCGCAAAATCCATAGCATGCATCGATATTTGAGGGTAAGGTCCCGCCCGGTGTTAAGGGTTAAGCGAGGGGAGCAGCAGCATGCCCAAGGGACTCCGATCCAAGGCTTTCCGCTATTTTACCGCCGCGGTGGCGCTCGCCACCGTGGTCGCGGTCGCGCCCGCCAGCGCGCAATTTCCGCCATCCCCGGGAGATGCGGCTCCGGCACCCGCCGCGAAAGGCAAGAAGAAAGCGGCGGCGCCCGCCGCCGGCACGGTCAACGGCAGCTGGGCCGGCGAGCTCACCCAGGTCGGGCAGCCCAACCCCTACAAGTTCGAAATCGACATCACCGCGCGCGGAGCGGAGACCAAGTATCCGGACCTCGATTGCACCGGCAAGCTCACCCGCGTCGGCTCGTCGAAGTCGTATGTGTTCTTCGTCGAGGTCATCACCAAGGGCGCCGCCGACAAGGGCGGCCGCTGCCCCGATGGCACCATCACCGTCGCCCGCCAGGGCGATGATCTCGCGCTCGGCTGGTTCGGCAGCGTGCAAGGCACCACCGTGGTCGCCTACGGCACGCTGAAGAAGAAGTAGCGCGACCGGCTGATCGCGCCGACCTCACGCGGGTGTCGTCCCCACGCAGGTGGGGACCCATCGCGCCAAATATGCTGGCTCTGGAATACTGGGTTCCCCGCCTGCGCGGGGACGACGACATGAATTCGTGGCGCTCGTGTCAGGCGAGCTGCAGCACCGTGGTGGCCGCCTGCATTTCGGAAAAGCGCAGCGCGCGGCGCTCGAGCGCGAGCGCATCGCGGCCCCAGAGCGTGAGATTCCAGTCCTCGTCCACATGGGCCGCCTCCCAGGCGGCCTCGAGCGAGAGCGCACCGCGCGCGAGCGCGAGCGCGATCAAGGCCGAGCCGGTCAGCGTGGTCGCGGAATGCAGCGCGCCGAGCGGCCACGGCCGCTGGGGAATGGCGGCGCGCGCGGCGGCCAGCGCCGGCGGCGGCTGGGCGACGAACACGATGCCCTCCGCCAGCACGAAGCGCGCGCCCAAGGCGGTGCGTGCCCAGGCCAGCACCGGATCCCAGGCCTCGGCTTGCCGGGCGACCAGTCCGGCCGGTCCCGGCGCACGGTAGAACACGAGATCGCAGCCGAGATAGCGTTCCACCTCGGCGGCGACCGCCGCCGGTGTCTGCGCCACCCCGTCGATGATGGAATTGGCGAGTCGCGTCAGCGGCAGCCGGGCTGGATCGATGACGTCGTGCTGTGCGTTCCATTCGGCGGCGAGCGCCTGCGCGAGCGCGCGGGTCGGCGCCGCCAGCTCGCGGCGCGCCGGGGTGTTGACCGGCCGGCCATCGAGAAGCACGCGGAACTCGTCCTTCCCCTCCGCGATCGTGGCGCGCTGGTAGAACCGCCGCCGCAGCGGTGGCTTCGCCGCGCGGCGCACGAGCGTCACGGGATCGAGCGGCTCGTTGGCAAAAATGTCCTCGAACAGATCGGCCATGGCGCCAACATGGGCGGTCGGCCCCGAGCATGCAATGCGCCCGCTGCAGGCCCCGCCCGCCCATCAAATTTGTGGCATCCGCGCTCACGCCGGTGCCCAGTGGCGTTAGCTGCGCGGACAACGGGCGAAGGCTTCGAAAGCGCGCGCCGATGGCAGGCATGCGGCACCTTTTCCTGCGATCGCACGTTGTCCGCGGGCAGGCGATCGCGCGGCCCACCACCCGCCGGGACGGCCAATGGGATACCGCGGTGCCATAGCGCGGCCTTTTTCCTCGTGCAATGCACGCGCGCCCCAAAGAAGCAAACCGTGTCAATGAGTTATGCCTCCAACCCCGGGCCGTTACGGGTTTGTTACCAAAGCCTTCGCTACCGTGCGGCCGCGGTGCACTGCAAGCTCCCGCTGTAGGTTGTAAAACCCTGTTATGACGAATGTATCGGTGGAATTCCGGGGGGGCCTCCACTACTATCCCGGCCGGATTCGGCGCACCGAACGTCGAACCTGCGGGGAGGACGACCGGCCGACGTTTGTTCGCGCATGGTCTTGAGGGCGCGGCAGGCGTGCGTGCAGAGGAGTAAATGAAACCCACCGACATTTCGGCACCGGATTACTTCCACAAGGTCGTGGACTGCCAGTGGGCGTGCCCGGCACACACCCCGGTGCCCGAATACATCCGCCTGATCGCCGCTGGCCGCTACAGCGACGCCTACATGATCAACTGGAAATCCAATGTGTTTCCGGGGATCCTGGGGCGCACCTGCGATCGGCCGTGCGAGCCCGCCTGCCGGCGCGTCCGCGTGGAGAAGGAGCCGGTCGCGATCTGCCGGCTCAAGCGCGTGGCGGCCGATTTCAAGAACGACATCCGCAGCCGCCTGCCCAAGCCGGCGACGGCGAAGAACGGCAAGCGCATCGCGCTTGTGGGCGGTGGCCCCGCCTCGCTCACGGTCGCGCGCGACCTCGCCCCGCTCGGCTATCACTGCGTGATCTTCGATCAGGACCCGCAGGCCGGCGGCATGATCCGCACCCAGATCCCACGCTTCCGCCTGCCCGAATCCATCATCGACGAGGAATGCAACTACATCCTCGACCTCGGCATCGAGTTTCGCGGCGGCAAGCGCATCGACAGCCTCAAGGCGCTGCTCGACGAGGGCTGGGACGCGGTGTTCGTCGGCTCGGGCGCGCCGCGCGGGCGCGACCTCGACATCCCGGGCCGCAAGGAGGCGGCGGCCAACATCCATATCGGCATCGATTGGCTGTCCTCGGTCTCTTTCGGCCACATCAATAAGATCGGCAAGCGCGTGATCGTGCTCGGCGGCGGCAACACCGCCATGGACTGCTGCCGCTCCTCGCGCCGGCTCGGCGGCGAGGACGTCAAGGTGATCGTGCGCTCGGGCTTCGAGGAGATGAAGGCGTCCCCCTGGGAGAAGGAGGACGCCATGCACGAGGACATTCCGATCCTCAATTTCCTGGTGCCGAAGGCGTTCACGCATGAGAGCGGGCGGCTCACCGGCGTGCGGTTCGAGAAGGTGAAG
>DATBKV010000007.1:0-37658 GCA_036555745.1 Xanthobacteraceae bacterium
TGCAAGCTCGGCGTATTCGCGCACGAAGTCGTCGGAGACCGCACCGCCGAACCTGCTGTGCCGGCTCTGGGGATCGAGACGCAACAGGTGCTCACGATAGTCCTCGGCCTCCCCGATCCACAACTTGCGGATCACGGCGCCGCGCGGCAGCGGGTCGCGCATCGCAACCTCCTGACTCTGCAGTTTCGAATCGCGACCTTATATTGCGATGCAATAGAGACCTGGCAAGCACGCCGAGGCAAGGCACCTGCAATCTAAGCCCTTGATCGGCCACGGGGGTAGGACATGCCTGGCATGCGGCAGCCGGGTCGCCGCGAGCTTGCCAGGTGTTGTCATACCGCATTGCATAATCGCGCGCTGTGCTCCCGCCCGCAGGCGAAAGCGACCGGAATGGGCGGCGCGCAGCCTTCGCGCACAGTTGCGAGCGCACGCTCCAAGCGCCTGCAAAACTGCATTCGGTATTGACAAGCACAGTTGAGCTTCGCCGATGCGGCCGGCCCGTCCGCTGCAACGTTCGGCTTGCGAGCGGGCGCGCGAAGCCGCTATCTCCCCGCAGCCTCCCACGTTCCAATGCTCAGCTCCTCATGCCAGTTTCCGTCTCGGTGCAGTATGCGGCGCGCGTCGCCGCTGGAAAGATCGAACGCGACAGCGGCCAGGAGGCAATTGTCGCCAGTTTGACGCGGCTCGAGCAACGGCTCGCGGAACACCGTCTCGCGCAAAAATCGTCCTCGCTCGGCTGGCTGTTCGGAGCGCGCGCACGCGAGGCCGAGCCGATCAAGGGTGTGTATATTTTCGGCCCGGTCGGCCGCGGCAAGACCATGTTGATGGACCTGTTCTTTGCCGCCGCGCCGGCTGTCCGCAAGCGCCGCGTCCATTTTCACGAGTTCATGACCGACGTGCACGAGCGCGTCCATGCGCTGCGGCAGCAAGCCAAGCTCGGCCAAACCAACGGCGACGATCCGGTCGTGCTTGCCGCCGCCGCCATCGCGCAGGAGGCTTGGCTGCTTTGCTTCGATGAATTCCACGTGACCGATATTGCCGATGCCATGATTCTCAGCCGCCTGTTCAAGCGGCTATTCGAGCTGGGCGTGGTCGTGGTGGCGACCTCGAACCTGCCGCCGACCGAGCTCTACAAGGATGGGCTCAACCGCGCGCTGTTTCTGCCTTTCATCGCGCTGATCGAGGAGCACATGGAAGTCGTGGAGCTTCGTGCGCGCGCCGACTTCCGGCTGGAGAAGCTCGCCGGCGCGCCGGTGTGGTACGTTCCCGCCAACCGAGCCGCCGAAATCGCGCTCGACGAAGCCTGGCGGCGACTGACCGCCGGTCATGCCGGTGAAGAGCTCGATCTGATGGTGAAAGGGCGCGCATTGCGCGTCCCGCGCGCGAGCATGGGCGTGGCGCGGTTCTCGTTTCATGAGCTGTGTGAGCAGCCACTGGCCGCGCTCGATTACCTCAAGATCGCGCACGAGTTCCACACCGTCATCCTCGACCGCATTCCGGTGATGGACTACGAGCAGCGCAACGACGCCAAGCGCTTCATCATCCTGATCGACACGCTCTACGACAACGCGGTCAAGCTTCTCGCCTCGGCCTCGGCCGAGCCGCAGGCGCTCTATCGCGCGAGCGAAGGCTTCGAGGCCTCCGAGTTCAATCGAACCGCCTCGCGTTTGATCGAGATGCGCTCACAGGCCTATCTGGCGCTGGCGCACGGCCATGTCTTGCCATCGGGATCGACGCATGGACTGGTGGAGACTTAGCGGGATGACCGCGGACGACGCTCGCCGAGCCGCGCCGGATAACCGGCGACGCGCGGGCCGATACTCTGCGCAGGCCGGCGCTCTTGGACGACGCCACGTCGAACCGAAATCGCGCGGCCGCTCCCTTGAAGGCCGGCCCAGAAAAGGTTTATGACCCCATCGGAAGGGCGTTTACGGCATGCCGGGAGCATGGGCGTGAGCGTCCGCAGGCTTGGCGGGTTCTGTCGCCCTGCCGCTCTGCCGTCCTACCGAGGTTTTCCCCCACATGGCGCGTCCCAAGATTGCCCTGATCGGTGCCGGCCAGATCGGCGGCACGCTCGCCCATCTCATTGCTCTCAAAGAGCTCGGCGACGTGGTGCTGTTCGACATCGCCGAGGGCATCCCGCAGGGCAAGGCGCTCGATCTCGCGCAATCCTCGCCGGTCGAAGGCGTCGATGCCCGTCTCACCGGCACCAACTCCTACGACGCGATCGACGGCGCCAGCGTGTGCATCGTCACCGCCGGCGTGCCGCGCAAGCCCGGAATGAGCCGCGACGACCTGCTCGGCATCAACCTCAAGGTGATGGAGCAGGTCGGCGCCGGCATCAGGAAATATGCACCGGGCGCCTTCGTGATCTGCATCACCAACCCGCTCGACGCCATGGTGTGGGCGCTGCAGAAGGCATGTGGGTTGCCCAGGCAGATGGTTGTGGGCATGGCGGGCGTGCTCGACAGCGCGCGTTTCCGGTTCTTCCTGGCCGACGAGCTCAACGTCTCGGTCGAGGACGTGACCGCCTTTGTGCTCGGCGGGCACGGCGACAGCATGGTGCCCTTGATCCGCTATTCGACCGTTGCCGGCATTCCTTTGCCCGATCTCGTCCGCATGAAATGGACCACGCAGGCCCGGCTCGACGAGATCGTCCAGCGCACCCGCGACGGCGGTGCCGAGATCATCAATCTGCTCAAGAGCGGCTCGGCCTTCTACGCGCCTGCGGCGTCCGCGGTGACGATGGCGGAGAGCTTTCTGCGCGACAAGAAGCGCGTGCTGCCGTGTGCCGCCTATCTCAACGGCGAGTACGGCATCAAGGACCTCTATGTCGGCGTTCCCGCCGTGATCGGCGCGAAGGGCGTCGAGCGCGTGGTCGAAATCCAACTCAACGGTCCCGAGCGGGCGATGTTCGAGAAGTCGGCGGAGGCGGTGGCGAATCTGGTGGAGGCTTGCCAGCAGATCGCGCCCAGCCTCGCAAAGTAGCGGCGGCGTGGGTGCGGCCGGGCGTGCGCTGCTGTCGAGGGCGTATCATCGCGACTGCGGCGCTCCGGCATCGGCCGCGCTGCTGCCGGTGGTGACGCGCTTGTGCTCGTAAGCCCGGCGATGTGTTCCATCACGCATTCCGGGAGCCGTGAGAGAGCATGAACATCCACGAATACCAGGCCAAGGCCGTGCTGCGGGAGTTCGGCGTCCCGGTGCCGCGCGGGCAGGCCGCGTTCTCGGTCGAGGAGGCGGTCAAGGCCGCCGACGATCTCGCGACGCCAGTCACGGTCGTCAAGGCGCAGATCCACGCCGGCGGGCGCGGCAAGGCCGGCGGCGTGAAGGTGGTGAAGTCGAGAGAGGACGTGCGCCGCGAGGCCGCCCGTCTGCTTGGCTCGGTGCTCGTCACCCACCAGACCGGTCCGCACGGCCGGCAGGTCCATCGCCTCTATATCGAGGAGGGCTCGGCAATCGACCGCGAGCTCTATCTCTCGGCGCTGGTCGACCGTGAAAGCTCGCGGATCGCATTCGTGGGCTCGACCGCCGGGGGCATGGAGATCGAGGAGGTGGCACGCACGCATCCCGATGAGATCATGACTTTCGCGGTTGATCCCGCCACCGGGATCATGCCGCATCACGGCCGGCTCCTCGCGCAGGCGCTCGGGCTGACCGGCGATCTCGCCAAGCAGGCGCAGAAGCTGGTGACGCAGCTCTATGCCGCCTTCATCGCCAAGGACATGAGCCTGCTCGAGATCAATCCGCTGGTCGTCACCAGGGGCGGGGAGCTGGTCTGTCTCGACGCCAAGGTGAGTTTCGACGACAACGCGCTCTACCGCCATCCCGACATCGTGGCGCTGCGCGACCTCAGCGAGGAGGACGAGAAGGAAATCGAGGCGTCGAAATACGATCTCAACTACGTCGCGCTCGACGGCACCATCGGCTGCATGGTCAACGGCGCGGGCCTCGCCATGGCGACCATGGACATCATCAAGCTCTACGGCGAGGCGCCAGCGAACTTCCTCGACGTCGGCGGTGGCGCCAGCAAGGAGAAGGTGGCGGCCGCCTTCAAGATCATCACCGCCGATCCCAAGGTGAAGGGCATCCTGGTCAATATTTTCGGCGGCATCATGAAATGCGACGTGATCGCCGAGGGCGTGGTCGCGGCGGTGCGCGAGGCCGGGCTGCACGTGCCGCTGGTGGTGCGGCTCGAGGGCACCAATGTCGAGCTCGGCAAGGAGCTCATCCGCAAGTCCAACCTCGACGTCACCCCCGCCGACGATCTCGACGACGCCGCGCAGAAGATCGTCAAAGCGGTGAAGGGGAGCTGAGCGATGTCGGCGGGATCTCGCGGCGCGCCCGGTGCGCCCTCTCCCCCTGAAAGGGGGAGGGTCGGGGCGGCGAAGATCGTTGAGTTGAAACCGGAAGGATTGACGCCCACCCGGCGCTGGCGCCACAGCCGATGCTGCGCATCGGCGTTCTTAGCACTAAGAACGGCGGCCGAAGGTCGCCTTTGCCTCCCCCTTTCAGGGGGAGGTGTACCGAGCTCGCGGCAACGCTAGGCAACCCGGGCAATGTCCATCCTCATCGACAAGACCACGAAGGTCATCTGCCAGGGCTTCACCGGCAAGAACGGGACTTTTCATTCCGAGCAGGCGATCGCCTACGGCACCAAGATGGTCGGCGGCACTTCGCCGGGCAAAGGCGGCACCGTGCATCTCGGGCTGCCGGTGTTCGAAACCGTGGCCGCGGCGAAGCAGAAGACCGACTGCGACGCGAGCGTGATCTACGTGCCGCCGGCGGGCGCGGCGGACGCCATTTGCGAGTCCATTCAGGCGGAAATTGCGCTCATCATCTGCATCACCGAAGGCATCCCGGTGCTCGACATGGTGAAGGTCAAGCGCGCGCTGTTGGGATCGAAGTCGCGCCTGATCGGCCCGAACTGTCCGGGGGTGATGACAGCGGGCGAATGCAAGATCGGCATCATGCCCGGCAATATTTTCAAGCCCGGCAAGGTCGGGATCGTGTCGCGCTCGGGCACGCTCACCTACGAGGCGGTTTATCAAACAACGCGCGAAGGGCTCGGCCAGACCACCGCCGTCGGTATCGGCGGCGATCCGGTCAAGGGGACCGAGTTCATCGACGTGCTGGAGATGTTCCTCGCCGATAAGGCGACCGAAGCGATGGTGATGATCGGCGAGATCGGCGGCGCGGCCGAAGAGGATGCGGCACAGTTTCTCATCGACGAGGCCAAGCGCGGGCGCAAGAAGCCCATGGTCGGCTTCATCGCCGGCCGGACCGCGCCGCCCGGCCGCCGCATGGGCCATGCCGGCGCCGTCATCGCCGGAGGCAAGGGCGACGCGGAGTCCAAGATTGCGGCCATGGAAGCCGCCGGGATCAGGGTCTCGCCGTCGCCGGCGCGCCTGGGCAAGACCCTGGTTGAGGTGCTGCGCGGCTAGCCTCTGGCACCAGGAGCGCGGGGGCCTGCGTACTCCAAAAAACCGTGCGCGATGACCTACCATGGTGCCTCTCGGCGCCACTTTACCGTTCAGTGTGGCGGATAGGTCACAGCTTATTTCTCAGACCGGGTCTAGATTGGGGTTGGGTACGCGGAGGGCGTAATCCGAACGCTGGCGTACAAAATTCGAGGTCGCTGCCGGGGACGACGGTGTGAGCGGCGGCTTGCGAAGCTGATCCAACATCGGAACAGGGGATACTGTTATGAAGAAGCTCCTCCTTGCGACAACGGCCTTCGTTGTGCTGGCAGCAGCCTCCGCCAACGCGGCCGACCTGGCCCGGCCTGCCTACGCGCCTCCTCCTCCGGCCTATAGCTGGACTGGCATGTATTGGGGCGCGAACATCGGGTACGGCTGGGGCAGTTCGAAATTCGATGCTGCCCTGAACGCCACTACGCTCGGTGGTACCGCTTTGGCCAGCACCGCGATATCGGAGTCTCAAAAGATCGATGGCGTGATTGGCGGTGTCCAGAGCGGCTACAACTATCAGTTCGGCGGCTGGGTGTGGGGCTGGGAAACCGATTTCCAGGCTTCCGGGCAGAAGGGCGGCTCGACCTTCGCTGGTGTCGCCACGGTCCCCGCCATTGCCCTTGCTGTTCCCTATACGGTGACCACCGACCACAAGCTCGAGTGGTTCGGCACGGCGCGCAGCCGTCTGGGCTTCCTGTGGAGCCCGAATGTCCTGGTGTATGGGACGGCCGGCGTCGCCTACGGTCAGGTCAAAGACAGCGCGGCGATCAACCTCACCACGGCGGGCGGCGCGGTCACGGCAAACGCCCTCGCCACCTTCAAGGACTGGAAAGCCGGATGGACTGCCGGCGCTGGCATCGAGAGCACCTGGGGCGGCGGTTGGAGCTGGAAGCTCGAATATCTCTACATCGATCTCGGCAAGACTGAACACACTGCCGCCGCCGCCCTCAACGTCACCGGCGTGGGCACGGTGCTTGCCACTACTGCTAACCAGACCTTCCGGACCACTGACAATGTCGTGCGCCTCGGTCTGAACTATAAATGGGGGGGCGGCGGCTACTGATCTAATCGCCGCTTCCTGGGGAAAGGGCCGCCTGCGGGCGGCCCTTTTTTTGTCGGCTCTCTCAAGGCGGCGGCACCTCGGCGGGAGGCCAATGGGCGAATGCCGGTTCACAGCTTGCGAGTTGTGACAACGCAACTGCAGCATAAATAGTGTAGGGGTACTCCTCCGCAGGGGTCCGGGACCCCCGGATGCCCTGCTAGCGAGGGGGGACGCCAGCCCCCCGCCAGCCCAGCCCACAGGACCCGTTCATGTCCCGCCAGGACGCCAACGCCGCTTTCGCCCGCACCTCGTTCCTCTACGGGGGCAACGCCGATTATATCGAGGACCTCTACGCCCGCTACGAGGACAACCCCGGGGCGGTCGATGCCGAATGGCAGGCTTTTTTCCAGAACCTCAAGGACGAGCGCGCCGACGTGCTCAAGAGCGTGCGCGCGCCCTCCTGGCAACAGCCGCACTGGCCGCAGCTCCCGCGCGGTGAGCTCGTTTCCGGACTTGATGCCGATTGGGCCGAGCTCGAGCAGCAGCTCGGCGACAAGGTCAGGGCGCGGGCGCAGGCCGGCGGCATCGACGTCTCGGCGGCCGAGGTGCAGCAGGCGACCCGCGACTCCATTCATGCCTTGATGCTGATCCGCGCGTACCGGGCGCGCGGGCACTTCTACGCCAATCTCGATCCGCTCGGACTCGAGCCGCATCACAAGGAGGAAGACCTCGACCCGCGCTCCTACGGCTTCACCGACGCCGACATGGACCGCAAGATATTTCTCGACAAGGTGCTCGGGCTCGAGTTCGGCACGCTACGCGAGATCCTGGCGATCCTGCGGCGCACCTACTGCCAGACGCTGGGCGTCGAGTTCATGCATATCTCCAATCCGGCGCAGAAGAGCTGGATCCAGCAGCGCATCGAGGGACCGGACAAGGAGATCACCTTCACCCGCGAAGGCAAGCGCGCCATCCTCAACAAGCTGATCGAGGCCGAAGGCTTCGAGAAGTTCTGCGATGTGAAATTCACCGGCACCAAGCGCTTCGGTCTCGACGGAGCGGAATCGATGATCCCCGCGCTCGAGCAGATCATCAAGCGCGGCGGCGCGCTCGGCGTGCGGGAGATCGTCATCGGCATGGCCCACCGCGGCCGGCTCAACGTGCTGGCGCAGGTGATGGGCAAGCCGCAGCGTGCGATCTTCCACGAGTTCAAGGGCGGCTCCTCCACCCCAAACGAGGTCGAGGGTTCCGGCGATGTAAAATATCACCTCGGCGCCTCTTCCGACCGCGAGTTCGATGGCAACCGCGTGCACCTGTCGCTCACAGCCAACCCGTCGCATCTGGAAATCGTCAATCCGGTCGTGCTTGGGAAGGTGCGCGCCAAGCAGGACCAGCTCGGCGCCACTCCTGAAGACCGCACCATGGTGATGCCGCTGCTCATTTCCGGCGACGCCTCCTTCGCCGGGCAGGGCGTCATCGCCGAATGCTTCGGCCTGTCCGGCCTGCGCGGGCATCGCACCGGCGGCTCCGTGCACTTCATCGTCAACAATCAGATCGGCTTCACCACCTATCCGCGCTACTCGCGCTCCTCGCCCTATCCGTCCGATGTCGCCAAGATGATCGAGGCGCCGATCTTCCACGTGAACGGCGACGATCCGGAGGCGGTGGTCTACGCCGCGAAGGTTGCCACCGAGTTCCGGCAGAAATTCCAGCGCCCGGTGGTCATCGACATGTTCTGCTACCGCCGCTTCGGCCATAACGAGGGCGACGAGCCCTCGTTCACCCAGCCGCTGATGTACAAGGCGATCCGCAAGCATCCCACCACCAGGGAGATCTACGCCAAGAAGCTCGTGGCCGAGAACGTGGTCACCTCGGCCGAGGTCGAGAAGATCGAGGCCGACTGGCGCGCCCGGCTCGACGCCGAGCTCGAAGCGAGCCAGGGCTACAAGCCCAACAGCGCCGATTGGCTCGACGGACGCTGGGCCGACATCAAGGCGGCGCGCGACGCCGACGAGCCGCGCCGCGGCCATACCGGGACTTCGCTCGCAACATTGCGGGAGATCGGCACCCAGATCACCACTATCCCTCAGGGCTTCCACCTGCACCGCACCCTGCAGCGCTTCCTCGACAACCGGCGCAAGGCGATCGCGAGCGGCGAAGGTATCGACTGGGCGACCGCCGAGGCGCTGGCGTTCTGCTCGTTGCTGCTGGAAGGCCATCCGGTCCGGTTGTCCGGCCAGGACACCGAGCGCGGCACCTTCTCCCAGCGCCATTCCGTGCTGATCGACCAGGACAACGAGGATCGCTATGTGCCGTTCAATCATCTGGGCGAGCGGCAGGCCCGCTTCGAGGTCATCAATTCGATGCTCTCGGAGGAGGCGGTGCTCGGCTTCGAATACGGCTATTCGCTCGCCGAGCCGAACGCGCTCACGCTGTGGGAGGCGCAGTTCGGCGATTTCGCCAACGGCGCGCAAGTGGTGTTCGACCAGTTCATCTCCTCGGGCGAGCGCAAATGGCTGCGCATGTCCGGCATCGTCTGCCTGTTGCCGCACGGCTACGAGGGGCAAGGGCCGGAACATTCCTCGGCGCGGCTCGAGCGCTATCTGCAAATGTGCGCCGAGGACAACATGCAGGTCGCCAACTGCACCACGCCGGCCAACTATTTTCACATCCTGCGTCGACAGCTCAAGCGCGACATCAGGAAGCCGCTGATCCTGATGACGCCCAAGAGCCTGCTTCGTCACAAGCGCGCGGTCTCGCGGCTCGACGAGATGGGGCCGGACACCACCTTCCACCGCCTGCTCTGGGACGATGCCCAGTTGCTGGCGAACGAGAAGATCAGGCTTGTCGGCGATGAAGCCATCCGGCGCGTCGTGCTGTGCTCGGGCAAGGTCTATTACGATCTCTACGAGGAACGCGAGAAACGCGGCATCGACGATATCTACCTCCTGCGCGTCGAGCAGCTCTACCCGGTGCCGCTGAAGGCGCTGCTGCAGGAGCTAGGTCGCTTTCCCAAGGCGCAGCTCATGTGGTGCCAGGAGGAGCCACGCAATATGGGGGCGTACTCCTTCATGGAGCCGTATCTCGAATGGGTGCTCGGCCAGCTCGGCGCCGGCGACAAACGTCCGGTCTACGCGGGCCGCGCCGCCTCGGCTTCGACTGCGGCCGGGCAGATGCCGCAACACCTCAAGCAGCTCAAGGCGCTGCTGGACGAAGCACTGCGATGAACTCTCGCTGTCATGCCGCCGAAGCCGGCAGCCAGTAAGCACAGCACCTGTCATGACGGCAGACGCCGGTGGCTACTGGATCATCCGCTTTCGCGGCCGATGACGTCAAAAAGGCAGGACGACGATCATGGCTGAGATCCGAGTGCCCGCGCTCGGCGAATCGGTGACCGAGGCGACCATCGGCAAGTGGTTCAAGCAGCCCGGTGACGCCGTCGCCGCCGATGAGCCGCTCGTCGAGCTGGAGACCGACAAAGTCACAATCGAGGTGCCGGCGCCGGCCGCCGGCGTCCTTTCGGAAGTGGCGGCCAGGGACGGCGAGACGGTCGCGGTCGGTGCGCTGATCGGCCAGATCAAGGAGGGCACCGCGGCGCCCAGCAAAGCCGCGCCCGCTCCGCTCGGGCGGCCGGACCAGAAGACCGACACGACCGCGCCGATCAACGCCGCCGAGGAGGAACCGCGGCCGCGGCTGGAAACTGTCGCGAAACCGCCGGAGCCGGCGCCGCTCGCGCCGTCGGTGCGCCGGCTCGCGGCCGAGAGCGGCGTGGATGCTGCCACCGTCCCCGGCTCGGGCCGGGATGGCCGCGTCACCAAGGGCGACATGCTGGCGGCGATCGAGCGGGCGGCGGCCGCGCCCACACCGGTCTCCCAGCCGGCGGCGGCGGTGCAGGCTCGGGCGCCCTCGCCCCCGGATGACGCCGCGCGCGAGGAGCGCGTGAAGATGACGCGGCTGCGCCAGACCATCGCACGCCGGCTCAAGGAGGCGCAGAACGTCGCGGCCATGCTCACGACCTTCAACGAGGTCGACATGAGCGCGGTGATCGAGCTGCGCAGCCGCTACAAGGAGCTGTTCGAGAGCAAGCACGGGGTGAAGCTCGGCTTCATGGCCTTTTTCGTGAAGGCCTGCGTGCGGGCGCTGCAGGAAATTCCCGCCGTCAATGCCGAGATCGACGGCGGCGACATCATCTACAAGAACTACTACCACGTCGGCGTGGCGGTCGGGAGTGAGCGCGGCCTGGTGGTTCCGGTGGTGCGCGACTGCGAGCGCAAGTCGTTCGCGCAGATCGAGAAGGAGATCGCCGCTTTCGGCCGGCGGGCGCGCGAAGGCACGCTCAAGATCGAGGAAATGCAGGGCGGCACCTTCACGATCTCGAACGGCGGCGTCTATGGCTCGCTGCTGTCGACGCCGATCCTCAACGCGCCGCAGTCAGGCATCCTCGGCATGCACAAGATCGAGGAGCGGCCGGTGGCGATCGCCGGCAAGGTCGAGATCCGTCCGATGATGTATCTCGCGCTCTCCTACGACCATCGTCTCGTCGACGGCCGCGAGGCCGTGACATTCCTGGTGCGGGTGAAGGAAGTCCTGGAAGATCCGGAACGGTTCGTTCTGGATCTGTAATGTTTCTCGCTCCCGTCGTGACGAGCGCCAGTTCGGAGTAGTGCATGCCCTACGATCTCATCGTCATCGGCTCCGGTCCGGGCGGCTATGTCTGCGCCATCCGCGCGGCGCAGCTCGGCATGAAGGTCGCGGTGGTGGAGAAGGACAAGACCTTCGGGGGCACCTGCCTCAACATCGGCTGCATTCCCTCGAAGGCGCTGCTGCACGCCTCCGAGCTGTACGAGGAGTCCGGACGCCTGTTCGATAAGATGGGCATCAAGGTCGGCCGCCCGCAGCTCGACCTCGCCGCCATGATGAAGTTCAAGGACGAGGGCGTCGACGGCAACGTCAAAGGCGTCGCCTTTTTGTTCAAGAAGAACAAGATCGACAGCTTTTTCGGAGTTGGCCGCATCATCGCTTCCGGCAAAGTGGAGGTCACCGCTGCCGACGGCAAGCGCGAGATCGTCGAAGCCAAATCGATCGTCATCGCCACCGGCTCCGACGTGGCACGGCTTCCCGGCGTCGATATCGACGAGCAGCGCATCGTGTCCTCGACCGGCGCACTGGTGTTGGGCAAGGTGCCGGAGCGATTGCTGGTGATCGGGGCCGGCATCATCGGCCTCGAGCTCGGCTCGGTGTGGCGGCGGCTGGGCTCCGAGGTGATCGTGGTCGAGCTGCTCGACCGCATTCTGCCGGGCATCGACAACGAGGTTTGCCGCCAGTTCCAGCGCCTGCTGGAGCGGCAGGGCGTCACCTTCAGGCTGTCGTCGAAGGTGAACGCGATCGACTCCTCCGGCGAAAGGCTCAAGGTCAGCATCGAGGCGGCGGCGGGCGGACCGGCGCAGACGCTCGAGGTCGACATCGTGCTGGTCTGCATCGGCCGCGTGCCGTTCACCGCAGGCCTCGGGCTTGAGGCGCTTGGCGTGAGGAAGGACAACAAGGGTCGCGTGCTCGTCGACGCCCGCTACGCCACCAACGTGCCGGGCATCTACGCCATCGGCGACGTGATCGCGGGTCCGATGCTTGCGCACAAGGCCGAGGATGAGGGCGTGGCGGTGGCGGAAATCCTCGCCGGCAAGGCCGGCCACGTCGACTACGGCGTGATCCCCAACGTGGTTTACACCTATCCGGAGATCGCCTCGGTCGGCAAAAGCGAGGAAGAGCTGAAAGAGGCCGGCATCGCCTACAAGGTCGGCAAGTTCCCCTTCAGCGCCAACGGGCGCGCCAAGGTGAACCTGCAGACCGAGGGCTTCGTGAAGATCCTCGCCGATGCCGCGAGCGATCGCGTGCTTGGCGTGCACATCATGGGCGCCGACGCCGGCAATATGATCGCGGAAGCTGCCGTGGCCATGGAGTTCGGCGCCGCCTCGGAGGACATCGCCCGCACCTGCCATCCCCACCCGACATTTACGGAGGCGGTGAGGGAGGCGGCATTGGCGGTCGACGGCCGCGCCATCAACATGTGAGCCGTCGGCGCAAGCGGCGCGAGCCGCGACCGGGCGCATGATTGATCGTACCGATCGAGCGGAGGGTCGCTTTTCAGGATGTCAGCGGCCAGCATGCCGGGCTCTAAAGTTTGGCGCATGTCCTCATCGGAACACCGCTGCGCACTTTTCCGAGACAAGCTCTAGCCTGCGCGTGCAGGGCCACTGCGCGCCGCCTGCATCGTCACAGCAGGTGCAGCGAATGCAGATAGTGCGGGTTGAAGAACCCCAATCCCATGAATACCAAGCCGATGGCGCCGAGCCCGATGGCGGCATAGACCAGCGCCATCAGGCCGGTGATGACCGCCGCCGAGGCCAGCACGATACCGATCTGGTAGGCGGCCGAGGCAAACTCGTAGTGATGATAGCGTGCCAGGTAGGTATCGCGGTCGTGCTCGTATTTCTCGGCAAGCGCGCGCAATTCCTTGCGGCCGTCCTTCTCTGCCGGATCGGATTCGTAACGCGCCACGGTCTTCATCCAGTCATCCGCCTGCTTGAGCAGCGCCGCCTTTCTCGCCTCGTCCGTGACGGTACCGGCCTCGGCGGTCAGGGCCTGCGCCGCGGTGCGCAGCGAGGTCTGGCGGATGGTCTTGGCCTGGAAGAAATTCCAGGTGTCGGAGGCCTTGATGTTAAGCGAGATGCCTTCGGTCTGTGCGCTCTTGCCGAACATCTCCGCCAGCGCCAGAAACAGCGCAATTACCGAAATCAGCAGCGCGATCTTCCTGTTGGTGTTTTGCGTCAGCGGCATGGCGCGGCCGCCATGGCCGTGCTGCTCGTGCTCGATCTGGTGCTCGACCTCGTGCTGGACCGCGTGCACGCCGTGACTCATCTCGGCCTCCGGGCTCCTAGAGCAGGATGACTTTTCTTCGAATCGTCATCCCGCTCTAGCTTATTGCTGGCGCATGATCTTTTCCGAAAACCGGTACCCACTTTTCGGGATCATGCTCCGAGCGCGACGATGTATCGAACCGCACGGCCTGCGCAAGAGGCGCGCGTGGCGATGGCGCTCGGCACAGCCTGGCGGCCCGCCGGCAACGAGCGCCATTCCGCGATTGCTGACGGCGTCGCGGTGCCGCGCCGTCAGTTGAGCAGCCCCCGTTCGCGCAGCAGCTTGAGGAACGACTCCTGGGTCTCTGCCGTCATGGATTGCATGCGCGGCAGCACGCTGGCGAAAGCCTCGGGCAGGATCCTGGGCATCGCGTCAAGCACTCTCGTGCCGGTCGCGGTGCCGTAGAAGGCGGCCATGAAGCGCATGTCGTCGGCGCTGAGATAGCGCGCATAAATCGCCGGGATATCCTTCACGGCCTCGGCAAGGCGGGCGAGCCGAATGCGCTCGAATTCCCGGCGCAATTCGGCGAGCATGGCCGGCTCGATGTCCGGCCGGTGCGCGCGCAAGGCGCTTTCGATCCCGGGCCAGGCCGTCTCCACGGCCTGCGCGTTCAGCGCAGTGAATCCGTGCGCGAACATGATGGCGAACAGCGCATGTGCCGCCTCCATCCTTTCGGTCGAGGGCTGTGCCTGCGCGCGCGCCGCAGCCGGGATGTAATTTGCCGCGGCGAGCGCCGCGGCGACAACGAGAACGCGCAAGCCCCACCTGGACATCTATCGCCTCCCGACGCCGGGCGAAGGCTAGCATTTCGCCGCGTCCGTGCAACGGCCGCGCTGAAAGCGCGGCTGATCAAGAGCGGGCGATCAAGAGCGAGGATGGGCGCTGCGGTAGACTTCCAGGAGGCGTTCGGTGTCGACAGCGGTGTAGATCTGTGTGGTCGACAGTGACGCGTGCCCCAGCAACTCCTGGATCGCGCGCAAGTCGCCGCCGCGCGCCAGCAGATGGGTCGCAAAGGAATGCCGCAGCGCATGCGGCGTGGCGGTCTCCGGCAGGCCGAGGGCGCCGCGCAGGCGCGCCATCGCGAGCTGGACCACCCGCGGGGAGAGCGGACCACCCTTGGCGCCGAGGAATAGCGGGCCATCGCCGGGTAGGTCGTAGGGGCACGACGCGATGTATTGGGCGACCAGCGCCGACACGCGCGCCAGAACCGGCACCATGCGAGCCTTGTTGCCCTTGCCGGTGACGGTGACGACATCGGCGGGCGCGTCCGATGGAAAATCCCTGCGCCGAAGCGCCAGCGCCTCCGAGATGCGCAGGCCGGAGCCGTAGAGCAGGGCGAGCACGGCGGCATCGCGGGCTAAAATCCACGGGGCGCGCTCTTCGCCGGCGCGCAGCTCGGTCTCGGCGAGTTGTTTGGCAGCCGCGATCGGGAGCGGCTTCGGCAGCGTGTTCGCGAGCTTCGGTGTGCGCACCGCGGACAGCGCGCCGATCCTGCCCTTGCCGTTGCGTTCGAGAAAGCGGGCAAAGGAGCGCGCGCCCGCGAGCATTCGCATGAGCGATCGGCTGCTGATGCCGTCGGCGCGCCGTGCCGCCATGAAGGCGCGCACGTCGAGCGGCTTGAGCCGCGCGAGCGCCGACAGCGTGACCCGGCCGCCCAGGTGCTGGGAAAGAAAGCCGAGGAATTGGCGGGCGTCGCGCCCGTAGGCCTCGGCCGTCTTCGGCGACATCCGGCGTTCGGCCGAGAGGTATGCAAGCCATTGCGCGAGCTCGCGCGCGACCTCGGGAGCGGGAAAGTCGCGATGCGACGCGGGTGGCATGCTTGACATGGCGACATATATCCCACCCCCTTTGTTCACGCTTTCTTAAAAGCCGAAAAGCGGCCGAAAGCCATGCGCGTCGTTGATGTCGTTGTTCCCGTCGCTCTCGACCAGGCCTATTCCTACCGCGTGCCGGATCGGCTCAAGCTCGAACCCGGCGATCTCGTGACCGTGCCGATGGGAAGGCGCGAGGCGACGGCGGTGGTCTGGGCCGACAATCCCAGGCCCAATCCCCGGCTCAGCAATCGCATGAAGGACGTCGACGACAAGCTCGACGTCCCCCCGCTCAAGCCGGAGCTGCGCCATTTCATCGACTGGGTGTCGCGCTACACGCTCAGCCCGCGCGGCATGATCCTGCGGATGGCGCTGCGCATGGGCGAGCATCTCGGCCCCGCGCGCGAGCGCGTAGGCGTGCGGCTCGCCGGCCCGCCGCCCAAGCGCATGACCGCGGCGCGCGCCCGGGTGCTCGCGTTGCTCGGCGATGGGCTTGCGCGCGGCAAGAGCGAGGTCGCCGCCGAGGCGGGCGTGTCGGCCGGTGTGCTCGACGGCCTGATCGACGAAGGCGCCTTGGAGACCCTGGTATTGCCGCCCGACCCGGTGGCGCCGGCGCCCGACCCCGATTTTTGCCGGCCTGATCTCACTCCGGCGCAAACGCAAGCCGCGGCTGTGCTGCGCGCGACCGCGGGGGGCGGGTATGGCGTCAGCTTGCTCGACGGCGTCACCGGCGCAGGCAAGACGCAGGTCTATCTCGAGGCGGTCGCCGAGATTATCCGCCGCGGTCGACAGGCGCTGGTACTGGTCCCGGAGATCGCGCTCACCGCGCAGTTCCTCGACCGCTTCGCGCGGCGCTTTGGGGTGCGGCCCGCGCAATGGCACTCGCAGCTCTCGCCCCGGCTGCGCGCGCGCACCTGGCGCGCGGTGGCGGCCGGCGACGTGCGCGTAATCGTCGGCGCCCGCTCGGCCCTGTTCCTGCCATACGCCGACCTCGGGCTGATCGTCGTCGACGAGGAGCACGATCCCGCCTACAAGCAGGAGGAGGGGGTGCGCTATCACGCGCGCGACATGGCGGTGGTGCGCGCGCGGGGAGCCGACATTCCGATCGTGCTGGTGTCGGCCACCCCCTCGGTCGAGACCGAGGTCAATGCCCGGCGCGGCCGCTACGCCCGCGTGCACTTGCCGGAACGTTTCGGGCAGCAGCGCCTGCCCGCGATCGAGGCCATCGATCTGCGCGCGGAGGGGCCGCCGCGCGGCCGCTTCATCGCGCCGCGCCTGGCGGCAGCGGTGGCGAACGCGCTCGAGCGCGGCGAGCAGGCGCTGCTCTTTCTCAATCGCCGCGGCTACGCGCCGCTCACGCTCTGCCGCGCCTGCGGCTTTCGCCTGGCCTGCCCGAACTGCGACGCCTGGCTGGTCGATCACCGCTTCCGGCGCCGGCTCGTCTGCCACCATTGCGGCTTCGCCATGCCCCCGCCGGCGCACTGCCCGCAATGCCAGGCGACCGATTCGCTCGCGGCCGTCGGGCCCGGCGTCGAGCGGCTGGCACAGGAGGCGGCGGAGCTGTTTCCGTCCGCCCGCATCCTGGTGTTGTCCAGCGATCTCGTCGAATCGGTCGAGCGGCTGCGCCAAGAGCTCGACGACGTCGCCCAGGGCCGGTTCGACATCATTATCGGCACGCAGCTGGTGGCCAAGGGTCACCATTTTCCGAAGCTGAACCTGGTCGGGGTGATCGACGCCGATCTCGGGCTTTCCAACGGCGACCCGCGCGCGGCTGAGCGCACCTTCCAATTGCTGCACCAGGTCGTTGGCCGCGCCGGCCGCGAAGAAGGCTGCGGCATCGGCTATCTGCAGACCCACCAGCCCGAGCACCCCGTCATGCGCGCGCTGATCGCGGCCGACCGCGACGCGTTCTACTCGAGCGAGATCGCGCTGCGCGAGCAGACGCAGTATCCGCCCTTCGGCCGGTTGGCGAGCCTGCTCGTCTCTGCCGGCGAGCGGCCCGCGGCCGAATCCTATGCGCGGCGGTTGGTGGCCACGGCGCCGCCTGCCGAGGACGTGCGCGTGCTCGGCCCGGCGGAAGCTCCGCTTGCCGTGATCCGCGGCCGCCACCGCTTTCGCCTGCTGGTGAAGTCCAGCCGCGCGTTCGATCTTTCGGGCTACCTGCGGGAATGGCTCGCTCGCGCGCCCACGCGCAGGGGGAGCCTCAAGCTCGAGACCGATGTCGACCCGCAGAGCTTCCTTTGAGTCTGCGCTCGGCGTCGCCGCAGACGCACAAATCGCGATGTCATTGCTCGATCGGGGCGGCCTCGGAGGCGCGCGCGGCGGGCGCGAGCAGCACACAGGCCGCGGCGGCCAGCATCAGCACGAAACCGATGATGTCGTGAAGGCTCGGTCGCTCGCCCAGCACCAGGACCGAGCCGACAACGCCCACGATCGGAACGCTGAGCACCCCGAGCGAAGCTGTCGTCGCCGGCAGCCGGCGGACGATCTCGAACCACAGGAGATACGCGATGGCGGAGCCGAAGGTGCCGGAGAACGCCAGCGCCGCGAGCGCCGCTGGATGAACCGGCCACAGGTGCAGCGAGCCTTCGACGAGCAATAGGCCGGCGACGGTGGGAACGAGCGCGACCACCAGTTGCCAGATCGTGATCGCCATGGGGTCGGCCTTGATCTGCGCCCATTTCAAATAGACCGTGCCGGCCGCCCAGGTCACCGCCGTGGTCAAGGCGATGACGAGGCCGACGAGGTCGCTGGAGCCGATGAGCGGCTCGATCAGCACCGCCAGCCCGGTAGCGCAAAGCAACAGCGCCCCGACGCGCGTCGGCGTGAGCCGCTCGCGCAACACGAAGCGCGCAAACAGCGCGGCCCAGATCGGCATCGTATAGGTGAGGACCGCGACCCGCGAGGTCGTGGTCGCGAGCTGCGCGAAGGCGGTGAGCAAGGTGAAGAATGCGACGTTCAAGCAGCCGGCGACCACCAGGTGCCCGCATGCGCGCAAGCTGCCGATCCTGATATTGCGACGCTGCAGCACTGCGAGCGCGAGCAGAATGACGGTCGCAAGCCCGGAGGTGCCGACCCGCATGCTGAACGGCGGAATTTCGCCGAGCGCAATCTTCATCGCGGGCCAGCTCAGGCCCCAGCACAGGCTGACCGCGACCAGCATGAGCCGCGCGGTCGCGTCGGCGTGATCGTGCGGGGCGGGGCTTGCCATGCGGGAGGATCGCCGGACGTGGAGCCATGGAAGGGGCGGCCTGTGTAGGTGGCCTGTGTAGCACCGCCGCTGCACCGGGGTGCAAGGGCAACAGCCCGCGGGAATGCGGTTCCGCCGGGCGTTTCGTCATGTTGCACCGCAGTTTGCGGTGTGTTACGGAACCGCGCGATTTTCGCGGCCCGAGGGGGCGCGCCGGCGCCCTTCCGCGACGATCCGAAGTCCCATTGAATGTCAATGGCTTGGCGCCCAGCATCGGCGGCGGTGCCGGGCCTGCGGAATTGCCGGAAGAATGAGCTAAGGTGACGAACGAGGGCGCGATCGTATCGGGTATGGCCGGCCGCTACGCGACCGCGCTGTTCGAGCTGGCGCTCGAGCAGGGCGCCATCGATACCACCAAGGTCAACCTCGATCGCTTCGATGCGCTGGTGGCCGAGGTCGCCGATCTCGCGCGCCTGCTGCGCAGCCCGGTGCTGTCCGCCGACGAGCAGTCGCGCGCGCTGTCGGCCGTGCTCGACCGCGCCGGCATCGACGGGCTCGCCGCCAACTTCCTCAAGCTGGTAGGGACCAATCGGCGGCTGTTCGCCGCGCTCGACATGATAGAGGGCTATCGGGCGCTGGTTGCCAAGCACAAGGGCGAGGTCGCCGCCGAGGTGACGCTCGCGGACCAGCCGAGCGAGACGCAGCTCGCCGCCATCAAGGAGGCGCTCGCGGCGGTGACCAAGAAGGACGTGCAGGTGAAGCTGAAGATCGATCCCGCCATCATCGGCGGCCTGGTGGTCAAGCTCGGCTCCCGCATGGTCGATTCTTCGCTGCGCACGAAGCTCAATGCGCTCAAGCTCGCGATGAAAGAGGCCCACTGATGGACATCCGCCCGGCCGAGATTTCGGCAATTCTCAAGGAGCAGATCAAGAATTTCGGCCAGGAGGCCGAGGTCTCCGAGGTCGGTCAGGTGCTCTCGGTCGGCGACGGTATCGCCCGCGTCTACGGTCTCGACAACGTTGAGGCCGGCGAGATGGTCGAGTTCGAGAATGGCGTGCGCGGCATGGCGCTCAATCTGGAGAGCGACAACGTCGGCATCGTGATCTTCGGCGAGGACCGCGAGATCAAGGAAGGCCAGACGGTCAAGCGCACGCGCGCGATCGTGGACGTGCCGGTGGGCAAAGGCCTGCTCGGCCGCGTGGTCGACGCACTCGGCAATCCGATCGACGGCAAGGGGCCGATCGAGGCCAAGGAGCGCAAACGCGTGGACGTCAAGGCGCCCGGCATCATCCCGCGCAAATCGGTGCATGAGCCGATGGCCACCGGACTCAAGGCGATCGACGCGCTGATCCCGATCGGGCGCGGCCAGCGCGAGCTGATCATCGGCGATCGCCAGACCGGCAAGACCGCAATCGCGCTCGACACCATCCTGAACCAGAAGACGCTCAACGCCACCGGCGACGAGCAAATCAAGCTCTACTGCGTCTATGTTGCGGTCGGGCAGAAGCGCTCGACCGTGGTGCAATTCACCAAGGTGCTGGAGGAGAACGGCGCGCTCGACTATTCGATCATCGTCTCGGCGACCGCCTCCGACCCGGCGCCCATGCAGTACCTCGCGCCGTTCTCCGGCTGCACCATGGGCGAGTATTTCCGCGACAATGGCATGCACGCGGTGATCGTCTACGATGATCTTTCCAAACAGGCCGTGTCCTATCGCCAGATGTCGTTGCTGCTGCGCCGCCCGCCCGGACGCGAGGCCTATCCCGGCGACGTGTTCTACCTGCATTCGCGGCTGCTCGAGCGCGCCGCCAAGCTGAACGACGCCAACAAGGCGGGATCGCTCACCGCGCTGCCGGTGATCGAGACGCAGGCGAACGACGTCTCCGCCTACATCCCGACCAACGTGATCTCGATCACCGACGGGCAGATCTTCCTGGAGACCGACCTGTTCTACCAGGGCATCCGTCCGGCGGTGAACGTCGGCCTCTCGGTGTCGCGCGTCGGCTCGGCCGCGCAGTCCAAGGCGATGAAGAAGGTCGCCGGCCGCATCAAGGGGGAGCTCGCACAATACCGCGAGATGGCGGCGTTCGCGCAGTTCGGCTCCGACCTCGACGCCACCACCCAGCGCCTGCTCAACCGCGGCGCACGGCTGACCGAGCTGCTCAAGCAGCCGCAATTCTCGCCGCTCAAGATGGAAGAGCAGGTTGTGGTCATCTTCGCTGGCGTTAACGGCTATCTCGATCCGATCCCGGTCGATCGGGTGCGGGCGTTCGAAGACGGGCTGCTGGCGCTGATGCGCAGCCAGCATCGCGACATCCTGGACGCCATTCGCGACAGCAGGGACCTCGACGACGCCACCGCCGCCAGGCTCAAGGCCGCCGTGGACGACTACGCGAAGACGTTCGCGTGATGTTAGGCGCGATGCTAGCCACGAACACCGGTCTGTTCCCTCCCCCCCTGTGCGGGAGGGTTAGGGAGGGCGGTCGCGCCTGTGGCATTATCGGTGCATCTCGCGCGACCCCCACCTCCAACCCCTCCCCACGAGGCGGAGGGGCGCGCACCATTCGTGCCGCCGCGGTGTGCCCTCAATGATGATCGCCTGAGATGCCCAGCCTGAAGGACATGCGCGTGCGCATCGCCGCCACCAAGGCGACGCAGAAGATCACCAAGGCGATGCAGATGGTGGCGGCCTCGAAGCTGCGGCGCGCGCAGGCGGCGGCGGAGGCCGCGCGCCCCTATGCCGCCCGCATGAGCCGCGTGCTCGGAAATATCGCCGCCGCGGTCGGCGACCGCGCGGAGGCGCCGCGGCTGCTGATCGGCACCGGCAATGACCGCGTGCACCTGCTGCTGGTCTGCACCGCCGAGCGCGGCCTGTGCGGGCCGTTCAACTCGGCGATCGTGCGGCTGGCGCGCGAACGGGCGAACGCGCTCATTGCCGACGGCAGGGAGGTCAAGTTCTTCTGCGTCGGGCGCAAGGGCTACGAGCAGCTTCGGCGGCAGTACCAGAGGCAGATCATCGAGCACATCGAGCTGCGCGCGGTGCGCACGCTGGCCTTCGAGCACGCCGAATCGATCGGCGACAAGATCGTTCGGTTGTACGAGGAGGGCGCCTTTGACGTCTGCACGCTGTTCTTCTCGCGCTTCAAATCGGTGATCGCGCAGGTTCCAACCGCGCAGCAGATCATTCCTCCGGTGTTCGAGGAGGCCGGCGGCAACGATACTGGCGCGGTGTACGAATACGAGCCCGACGAGGATGAAATTCTCGCCGAGCTCCTGCCGCGTAACGTCTCGGTGCAAATCTTCCGCGCGCTGCTTGAGAATTCCGCGTCGTTCTACGGCGCTCAGATGACGGCGATGGACAACGCCACCCGCAACGCCGGAGAAATGATTCGCAAGCAGACGCTGCACTACAACCGCACCCGTCAGGCGATGATCACCAAGGAGCTGATCGAGATCATCTCCGGCGCCGAGGCGGTGTGAGCAGGGGCGGCAAGGATATGAATGGATGAACCCACCAGGGATAATCATGGCCAATCCAGTCGGACACATCACCCAGGTCATCGGCGCCGTCGTGGACGTGCAATTCGAGGGCCACCTGCCGGCGATCCTCAACGCGCTGGAGACCAAGAATCAGGGCAACCGCCTGGTGCTCGAAGTCGCCCAGCATCTCGGCGAGTCGACGGTGCGCACCGTTGCCATGGATACCAGCGAAGGCCTGGTGCGCGGCCAGGAGGTTCGCGACACCGGCGAGCCGATCGCGGTGCCGGTCGGCGACGGCACGCTCGGACGCATCATTAACGTCATCGGCGATCCGGTCGACGAGGCCGGGCCGGTCTCGTTCAAGGAGCGCCGCCCGATCCACCAGCCGGCGCCTGCATTCACCGAGCAGTCGACCGAGTCGGAGATCCTGGTGACCGGCATCAAGGTGGTCGATCTGCTCGCGCCCTACGCCAAGGGCGGCAAGATCGGATTGTTCGGCGGGGCCGGCGTGGGCAAGACCGTCATCATCATGGAGCTCATCAACAACGTGGCGAAGGCCCACGGCGGCTATTCGGTGTTCGCGGGGGTGGGCGAGCGCACGCGCGAAGGCAACGACCTCTACCACGAGATGATCGAGTCAGGCGTGAACAAGGACCCGAAGAAGAACAACGGCTCGGCCGAGGGCTCAAAATGCGCGCTGGTCTACGGCCAGATGAACGAGCCGCCGGGAGCGCGCGCGCGCGTCGGGCTCTCCGGCCTCACCGTTGCGGAATATTTCCGCGATCAGGGCCAGGACGTGCTGTTCTTCGTCGACAACATCTTCCGCTTCACGCAAGCCGGCTCGGAGGTCTCCGCGCTGCTCGGCCGCATTCCTTCCGCGGTGGGCTACCAGCCGACGCTGGCGACCGACATGGGCGCGCTGCAGGAGCGCATCACCACCACCACCAAGGGCTCGATCACCTCCGTGCAGGCGATCTACGTACCGGCCGACGATCTCACCGATCCGGCGCCCGCGACCTCGTTTGCGCACCTCGATGCCACCACGGTGCTGTCGCGCTCGATCGCGGAGAAGGGCATCTATCCGGCGGTCGATCCGCTCGATTCGACCTCGCGCATGCTGTCGCCGATGATCGTGGGCGAGGAGCACTATGGCATCGCCCGCCGGGTGCAGCAGATTCTGCAGCGCTACAAGGCGCTGCAGGACATCATCGCGATCCTCGGCATGGACGAGCTCTCGGAGGAGGACAAGCTCACGGTCGCGCGCGCGCGCAAGATCGAGCGTTTCCTCTCGCAGCCTTTCCACGTCGCCGAGGTGTTCACCGGAGCGCCCGGAGTATTCGTCGAGCTCGCCGACACCATCCGCGGCTTCAAGGGCCTGTGCGAAGGAAAATACGACTACCTGCCGGAGGCCGCCTTCTACATGGTCGGCACCATCGAGCAGGCGGTGGAGAAGGGCAAGAAGCTCGCGGCGGAAGCGGCGTGATGCGACCAGCGACTAGCAATGACGGAATAGCGAATAGTAGAGGCTAACGCCGGCTCGCTACTCGCTATTCGCTTAACAGCAGGCAACCATGGCGACCTTCCGTTTCGATCTTGTTTCGCCCGAGAAGCTGCTGTTCTCCGGCGAGGTCAACCAGGTGGACGTGCCGGGCGCGGAGGGCGACTTCGGCGTGCTCGCCGGCCATGCCCCGCTCGTCACCACGCTGCGGCCCGGGATCCTCATCGTTTATGACCAGGGCGGTGGCCAGTTGCGGATCGTGGTCAACGGCGGCTTTGCCGAGGTGACGCCCACGGGTCTCACGATCCTCGCGGATTTGGCCGTCCCGATCGAGGAGTTCGACCGAGACACCCTCGCCGGCGTGATCAAGGATACCGAGGAGGATCTCGCGGATTCCAGCGACAATTGGCAGCGCGACAAGCTCGCCCACAAGGTCGAGCAGCTCAAAGCGCTGCAAGCCGCGCTCGGGCAGTAGCGGCGCGACGGTAGCTGCGCGACCGCAGGCGAACAGTCATTTCCTCGCGAACTTGGCGAATTCCGCGGCCACCCGCTCGTAGACCGACCGCTTGAACGGCACGATCAGCTCGGGGACGTTTTCGAGCCGCTCCCAGCGCCACTCCGCGAATTCCGGATCGTGCCCCCCGGCGGGGTGCGCGATGTCAATCTCGCTGTCTTTGCCGGTGAAACGCAGCGCGTACCATTTCTGGCACTGCCCTCGATACTTTCCCTTCCACGCCCGCCCGATGAGCTCGCGTGGAATGTCGTAGCAGAGTTGCTTCTCGATCTCGCCGAGCTTCTCGACCGAGCGGATGTTGGTTTCCTCGTAGAGCTCGCGCAGCGCCGCGCGCCACGGATCCTCGCCGCGGTCGACGCCGCCCTGCGGCATCTGCCAGGCATGCGTCGCGTCGACGTGCTCGGGTCCGTCGATACGCCGGCCGATCAACACGCGGTGCTGGCGGTTGAATACCGCGGTGCCGACGCAAGGGCGATAGGGCAAGGACTCGAAGGGCGGCACCAAGTAGCTCCGTCGTTCCAGCGCGGCCGTCGGCGCGCCAGCGCTGGCATAGCGGTCCTCCCGCTCCGAATCGAGAGCGGAGCGGGCGCGCCCAAAAAGATCGGGGCGGCCCCCGCGGGCCGCCCCGTGCATCTCTCATCAGGCGGCGCCGCTCAGTTCGGCACCGGGGCCTTCGGATTCGGCGGATAGGCCGAGTTCTTCTGGATGCCGCGGATCAGGTCGAGCGCGGTGTGGAGCGCCTTGTCATCCTTCGGATCCGGCGGGACATAGGACTGCGACCCGGTCTGCTCGCTGCCTTCGGCCTTGAGGTGTCCGCGCAGCGAGGCTTCGCCGCGGGTATCGGTGCGGGCCTTGAGCTCCTCCGGCACGTCCTGCTGCACCTCGATGTCGGGCGTGATGCCCTTGGCCTGGATCGAGCGCCCGGACGGGGTGAAGTAGCGTGCGGTCGTCAGCCGCAGCGCGCCGTTGCCGGCGCCGAGCGGAATGATGGTCTGCACCGATCCCTTGCCGAACGAGCGGGTGCCGACGACGGTGGCGCGGCGGTGATCCTGGAGCGCGCCCGCCACGATCTCGGAGGCCGAGGCCGAGCCGCCGTTGATCAGCACGATCACCGGCTTGCCCTTGGTGAGGTCGCCGGCGCGGGCGTTGAACCGCTGGGTCTCCTCGGCATTGCGGCCGCGCGTCGACACGATCTCTCCCTTCTCCAGGAAGGCATCGGAAACCGAGATCGCCTGGTCGAGCAATCCGCCGGGATCATTGCGCAGGTCGATGATGACGCCCTTGAGCTTGTCGCCGGTCTGGGCGGTGAGATCGCTGATCGCCTTCTTCAGGCCTTCCGTGGTCTGCTCGTTGAACTGGGTGATGCGGATGAAGGCGACATCGTCACCCTCGAGTCGCGAGCGCACCGAGCGGACCCGGATGATATCGCGTGTGATCGATACCTCGATTGGCTTGTCCTGGCCCTTGCGCATGATCTTGAGCTTGATCTTGGTATTCACCGGGCCGCGCATCTTCTCGACCGCCTGGTTGAGGGTCAGCCCCTGCACCGGCTCGTCGTCGAGATGGGTGATGATGTCGTTGGCCATCACGCCGGCCTTGGCCGCCGGGGTCTCGTCGATCGGGGCCACGACCTTGATCAGGCCGTCCTCCATCGTGACCTCGATACCGAGGCCGCCAAACTCGCCGCGGGTCTGCACCTGCATGTCGCGGAAGCTCTTGGCATCCATATAGCTCGAATGCGGATCGAGCCCGGCCAGCATGCCGTTGATCGCCGATTCGATGAGCTTGCCGTCGTCGGGCTTCTCCACGTAGTCGGAGCGCACTCGCTCGAACACGTCGCCGAACAGGCTGAGCTGCCGATACGTATCTGCGGCGGCGGCCTGTGCGCGGGCGCCGCCGAATACGATGCGGGGCTGGGTTGCGATCAGCGTTACGGCTATGCCTGCCGCCGCACCGAGGAGAATCAGGGAAGTCTTGCGCATCATCCGCGAACCTTCTGGCCTTCGTTTGCGGCCCACCAGGGGCCTGGATCGACGGGGACCCCGTCCTTGCGGAACTCAACATATAGTACGGGTTGGCTTCTGGCGCCCGCTTCAACAGCAGTTGATTGGGCTCCGCTGCCCATCACCGCGACGGGCTCGCCCGTCAGTACGAACTGCCCCAAATCAACGGATATCCGTTCCATCCCAGCGAGCAAGACATGATATCCGTCGCCCGCATTAAGGATCAAGAGTTGGCCATAATTGCGGAAGGGGCCGGCGTAAACCACCCAGCCATCGCAGGGGGCCGTGATCTGCCCCCCTGGCCGGGCGGCGATCGATAGGCCCTTTTCGGTGCCGCCTAAACCATCATCGGCCCCGAATTCCTTGATTCGGACGCCCTTGACCGGCAATGGCAGCTGGCCCTTGGCGGAGGCAAAGGCGATGGCCGGGGTCAGCCGGCCCGGATCCCTGAGTGCGGCGAGATCGGGGCGCGTTGCGAGCGCCCTGCGCTGCTCGCTCGCGCGCGCCGCCGCCCGCGCCGCCCGCGAGGCGGTATCCAGCGTCTGCTCCAGCTTGGCGATGAGTTGATTGAGGTTCTCGGCCTGGCGCGCGAGCTGCGCGGCGCGCTGGCGCTCGTCGGCCAGCGCCTGCTCGGCCTGGCCCTGGCGCTTCTGACGTTCGTCCACCAGAAGGGAGAGGCGCTGACGCTGATCCGCGAGCACGAACAGGTCGCGCGCCAGACGGCTGCGCTCCTCGGCGCTCTGCTTGCGCAGGGCCCGGAGCTCGGCGAGGTCGGCGAGGAGGATATCGACCTGCTGGCGCATCTCGGGCAGCACCGCCCCCAGAAGCATCGCCGAGCGCACCGATTGCAGCGCGTCCTCGGCCCCGATCAGGAGGCCGGGCGGCGTTTCTCGGCCGATCCGCTGCAAGGCCGCCAGGACCTCGGTAATGACGCCGCGCCGCTGCTCCAGCGAGCTACGCAGCTTCTGCTCGCCCTGGTCGAGCGCCTCCAGGCGCTGCTCGGTGCGGCCGATCCGCTCCTCCACCTCTCCCACCTGGGACGCGGTGTCGATGAGCTGCTGATTGAATTTGCGCCGGTCGTCGGCGAGCGACTCGATCTCGCGCTTGAGCCTCGCCTCGTTCTCCAGGGTGCGCCGCTGCTGGGCCCGCAGCTGCTCGAGCTCGCGGTCGTGGGCCTTGAGGGTGTCGAGGCTTGGGGGCGGAGCGGCCGGGCGAGCGGTCTCGGCCGGGGCCGCCGGGTCGGCGCGCGGCGCCTGTGCGGCCGCAACGGTCGACGCCAGTGGCAGACCTGCCAGCGCCGCCAGCATCGTTCGGCGGAAGACGACTGGAGACGGCAACACGGACCGCATCCAACTATTCTACGCAAAAACGGGTGCAACGCCCACTGGATAACGATGATTGGTACCTGATTAAGGCCCTAGAGCAGGCGCGCAGAGAGGGCGCCTTGCTGCGCAGGAGCGATCGCCGCCGGCTCAGCCGCGATGATAGGGATGTCCGGAGAGGATGGTGATGGCGCGGTAGAGTTGCTCCAACAGCATGATGCGGATGAGCTGGTGCGGCCAAGTCGCGCTGCCGAAGGCGATGGCGAGGCTGGCCTGCTCGCGCAGTGTCGGCGCGAGGCCATCGGCGGCGCCGATGATGAACACGACAGCAGGCGTGTTCTGGCTGCGCCAGTCTCGCAGCAGACCGGCAAAGGCGGGGCTGCTCATGCTCTCGCCGCGCTCGTCCAGAATCACCGTGGCGGCGCGCTCGGGGATGATATTGGCGATGGCAATCGATTCCTCGAGCATGCGCCGCCCGGCATCGCCGGCGCGGCTCTCCTTGATCTCGACGATATCGAAGGCGGTCACGCCGACGCCGCGGCCGGCATCGGCGGCGCGCTTGCGATAGCGTTCCGCAAGCTCGCGCTCGGGACCTTGCTTCAACCGCCCGACGGCAGCGACCACGATGCGCATGCGCCACGATAGGCACGGACCGTGCGAGCGCTCAAGCCGCCCGATCGCCTCTCCGCCGCGTGGCGGAGCCCGTTCAGCTCACCTGTCGCCCCTGCGGCCGGGCCGGCGCCCACATCTTCTCCAGATTGTAGAAGGCGCGGACTTCCGGCCGGAACACGTGGACGATGACGTCGCCGGCATCGATCAACACCCAGTCGCAGTGCGGCATGCCCTCGACGCGCGCGTCCGGCACGCCGGCCTCGGCGAGGTCCTCGAGCACGCGGTCGGCGACCGAGCCCACGTGGCGCTGCGACCTGCCGGAGGTCACGACCATGGTGTCAGCGATGCTGGATTTGCCGGTGAGATCGATGGTGACAGTGTCCTCGGCCTTCATGTCGTCGAGACGGGCGAGGACCACGCGGAGTATCTCCTCGGCGTCAGGGCGCACCTTGGAGATGGGTTCGGCGCCGCGCTCGGCGCGGGCACGAAAGAGTGCGGGGGTTGGCAGGGTTCCTTTCCTTTCGTTGCGTTCACCGCTTCGAGAAGCGAAACAACGCTTAACATAACATAGGCACGGCCGGTTAACGGTTTCAACCTGTTGCCGTTCCATAGTCCGCATACTCTGGTAGTTTGGCATCGCTTTTGTGACGGGCCGCACGCAACGCGGTGGAGGACAGCGGCGACTTGAGCCCGTGGAGGTAAACCCAGGCCGGCGGCTTCCGGTCCGGGAGCGCTTTCGCTTCAGCTTCCGGAATGCGAGCCCACGCCAGCGCCTGGCTGGCGATGCTGGCGCTGGCATAGAGGCTGGGTCCGAGGCGATCGACCACCGCGATCGGGACCAGGGCGGCGATCCCGCGCCATTTCTGCCAGCGGTGAAAGCTGCGCAGATTGTCGGCGCCCATGATCCAGACGAAGCGCACGCCCGGGCAATGCCGGCGCAAATAGGCGATGGTCGCGTAGCTGTAGCGTGTGCCGATTTGTGCCTCGAGCCCGGTGACGACGATGCGGGGGTGGCGCGCGAGCGCCTCGGCCGCACGAATGCGGTCCGCGAGCGGTGCCAGTCCGCGCGTATCCTTGAGCGGATTGCCGGGGGTCACCAGCCACCATACCCGGTCGAGATCGAGCCGCTTCATGGCGAGCAGGCAGGCGCCGAGGTGAGCATCGTGCGGCGGATCGAAGGTGCCGCCGAACAGACCGATACGCATGCCCGGCGCGTGCAACGGAAGCCCCACGCGGGCGCCTCTGCTGTCCCGCGGTGCCGCCTGGGATGGTTCGGATTCCGCCTGCGCGGGCGCGCCCTTGCGCAAGGGTTGCCTCACGGCCGGATCTGCCCCGCGCCGCGCACCCGGTATTTGAAGCTGGTCAGCTGCTCGAGCCCGACCGGGCCGCGCGCGTGGAAGCGGCCGGTGGCGATGCCGATTTCCGCGCCGAAGCCGAACTCGCCGCCGTCGGCGAACTGCGTCGAAGCATTGTGCAGGACGATCGCGGAATCGACTTGATTGAGGAATTTTTCCGCCGCGGCGGCGTCCTCCGTCACGATCGAATCGGTATGATGCGAGCCGTAGCGCTCGATGTGCGCGATCGCGGCGTCCACGCCGTCGACCACCTTGGCGGCGATGATGGCGTCGAGATATTCGCTCGACCAGTCATCTTCGCTGGCCGGCCGCACCCGCGGATCAACGGCGCGGGTCTGGGCATCCCCGCGCACCTCGCAGCCGGCGTCGAGCAGCAATCTGACGAGCGGCGCCAGATGGGTGGGCGCCGCGGCGCGATCGATCAGCAGCGTCTCGGCTGCGCCGCACACCCCCGTGCGCCGCATCTTGGCATTGAGCACGATCGTCTTTGCCATTTCGAGCCGCGCCGCCTTGTCGACGTAGACGTGGCAAATTCCTTCGAGATGGGCGAATACCGGCACGCGCGCTTCCGCCTGGACGCGCGCGACCAGGCTCTTGCCGCCGCGCGGGACGATGACGTCAAGCGCGCCATCGAGGCCCGCCAGCATCATTCCGACGGCGGCGCGGTCGCGCGTCGGCACCAGCACGATCGCCGCCTCCGGCAGCCCGGCCGAATGCAATCCCTGTATCAGCGCGGCATGAATGGCGCGGTTGGAGCGCTGGCTTTCCGACCCGCCGCGCAGGATCGCGGCATTGCCGGCCTTGAGGCAGAGCGCGGCGGCGTCGGCCGTGACGTTTGGCCGGCTCTCGTAAATGATGCCGATGACGCCGAGCGGCACGCGCACGCGCTCGATGGACATGCCGTTCGGCCTTGTCCAGTGCTCGGTCACCGTGCCGATCGGATCGGGCAGCGCGCGCACCACGTCGAGGGCCGAGGCCATCGCGGCAATGCGCTTGTCGTCGAGCGCAAGGCGATCGAGGAAGGCCGCGCTGGCCCCGGCAGCCTTGGCATCGGCGACGTCCTGCGCGTTGGCCGCCAGGATCCCGGCGCTGTTCCGGCGAATCGCCTCGGCCATGCCCGCAAGCGCCGCGTCCTTCTGCGCCGTGCCGGCGAGCGCGAGCATGCGCGCGGCGCTCTTCGCGTCCTGGCCGAGCGCGCGCATCAGCGCGGCGATGTCGGAGCCTTCGACGGTCTTGAGCGGCGCGGTCACGGCGAAATCCATGTTGTGAGCATTTCTCCTATCACGTTCGCGCTGCGCCCGCGAGAGCGCCCTTGTTGCCGTGCCGCGGGGGGCATGTCATGACACCGCGTGACGAAGGACCAGCACATGAAGCTCAAGGATCAGGTGGCGATCGTGACCGGCGCCGGCCGCAATATCGGCGAGGAGATCGCCAAATTGTTCGCCGCCGAAGGCGCCAAGGTCGCGCTCCTCGATATGGACAAGCCGCGCGGTGAGCGGGTCGCCGGCGCGATCCGCGCGGCCGGCGGCGAAGCCGAGCTGATCATCGCAGACGTGTCCAGTGGCAGCGAGGTCGCCGCGGCGGTCAAAGCGGTGGTCGATCGCTTCGGCCGTATCGACGTTCTCGTCAACAACGTCGCGATCTCCGACAACAAGCACATCTTCGACATCAGCGAGGAAGAGTGGGACCGCGTGCTGGCGGTGACCCTGAAGAGCCAGTTCCTGATGGCCAAGTACGTCGCCCAGCAGATGGTGGCACAGGGCAGCGGCGGGCGCATCGTCAATATCGGCTCGACCTCCGGCTTCATGGGCCGGACTCGCGCCATCGCCTATTCCTCGGCCAAGGGCGGGGTCGCCAACCTAACGCGCGCCATGGCGGCGCAGCTTGCTCCATACAACATAAGGGTGAACGCGATCGTCCCGAACAAGATCGGCTCGCCGGTCGGCAAGGATGAGTTCGATCCCGCACGGCCGGTGCCCAACATGGCCAAGCGCCCGGGTCAGCCGCAAGAGGCGGCCAAGGCCGTGCTGTTCCTGGTGAGCGAGGATTCCTCTTTCGTTTACGGCGCCAATCTGTTCGTCGACGGCGGCGTCTCGGCGATGGATTTGTCGTAACGGGAATCGGTGTAACCAAAGACCCCGGCAAAGTTGGCGCTCCGAGATTTCGGAACCGCTGCTTGCGGGGCCGCGCTAATCGACCTTACGGGGCGGTGCCCGTCCATCTCGGCGGGTTGCGGGCTTTGACGCGGCGCGCATCCTTGACCAGCTCCTTGATCGCGCCGGTGATGGGCAGTGCGAGCCCGGCCTTGTCGGCGAGATCGGCGACGATCTGCATGTCCTTGAGCGCCCAGGTAAACGAGATCATGTCCCACTCCTTGAGCGCATCGGAGGCGCCGGAGCTCGTCATGAGCGCCGCGCGCAGCTTGACGAGATCGATCCCGGTGCTCTCGGCGAGCCGTCCCGCTTCGATCAGGCCCACGGCATTGATCCACAAGAGCAGGTTGTTCATGGTCTTGCCGACTTGGCCATGGCCGACCTCGCCGAGGTGGGCGTAGTCGGAGCAGAACGTGCCGTAGACCGCGCGGGCGCGCTCGACCACCTCGGCCTTGCCGCCCACGACCGCGAGCAAGGTTCCGGCGTCCGCGGCAAAGCGCCCGCGGCAGATCGGCGCGTCGAGCACATCGACGGCCTGCGCCTGTGCAAGCCGATCGAGCGCCTTGACGGTATCGGGCTTGGCGGTCGAGGACACTGCGATAATCGAGCCGGAGGCGAGATTGCCGAGCAGCCCGTCAGGTCCGAGCACGACCGTGTTGACCTCGTCGTCATAGCCGACCGCGATGATCACGAAATCGGCCGCCCGCGCGACCTCGGCGGGCGCCTTGACGGTGGTGGCGCCTTCCTCGCGCGCTTTCGCCAGTTGTTTCGCATCGATATCGCAGGCGATGACCTCGTAGCCGTGCTTGACGAGATGTTTGAGCATCGCGAGTCCCATGCGGCCCACCCCGACGATGCCGATAGATTGCTTGCTGACCAGGGGCGTCCTCCCACGTTCTCGCCGCGCACCACCGTATGCGGGACCGCCCGCTGGCGCGAGCGGCGGTTACACTCTCGCCTTCAACAGCTGCGCGAGCGGCGTGCCGGCGTCGGCCAGCTCGTCGGCCTCGACCGGGATGCGCCGTTCGATCAGTCGCCGCGCCGCGGCGAGCTCGCGCTGGGCGTTGATGCCCAGCGCATAGGCGAGGCGCGGGCCGTCGAGCTCGAACAGCAGCGTCGCGTTCGCGCCGAGCGGGCGGCGCACGCGCGCGCTCGGCTGCGCCGGCGGCCATCCCACGCCCTGGATGTACAGGTCGTATTGCTCGGACCAGAACGAGGGCGCCACAGTGTAGGCGACGTCGCCACCGGCGGCGTTGCGGCCGGCGACCGCGCCGTGCTCCTGCGCATGGCGCCAATTCTCCAGCCGTACCGGCCCGTGCGGGCCGGGGAAGCGCGTGCAGTCGCCGGCCGCGAAGATGGCGGGATCGCAGGTACGGGCATGGTCGTCGACGACGATGCCGTCCTTCACGGCAAGGCCCGCGGCCCGCGCGAGCCGGTCGTTGGGCGCAGCGCCGATACCAACCACGATGAGGTCGGCGGCGATCATCTCGCCGGCCGCGGTCTCGATCACGAGCCGTCCGTCCGGCAGGTCGCGCAGCGCGCAGATTGCGGTGCCGACGCGGATCGTCACGCCCTGCGCCCGGTGGCGCTCCGCGATCAGCGCAGAAGTCTCGTGGTCGCACACGCGCGCGAGGATGTACGGGGCAATCTCGATGACGGTGGTGCTTACGCCGGTTTCGGCGGCGGATGCCGCCACTTCCAGCCCGATCAGCCCGCCGCCAATGACCAGAAGGCTGCGGCTCGTTTGCAGGCGGGCCCTGAGCGCGCGCGCCTCCGCCTCCGTGCGCAGATAGTAGACGCCCTTGCGTCCCGGCGGAAACATCGGCAGCACGCGGTTGACCGAGCCGGTGGCCAGCACGAGCGCGTCATAGCCGAGGCGCTCGCCCGCCGCGGTCACCAGCGCCCGCGCATCGCGGTCGATCGCCTCTACGAGGGTCCCGGGCTGGAGGCGGACGCCGGCGCCGGCCACGCCTTTGGGCCCTGCGATCGGGGAGTCGTGCGGCGCCGCCTTGCCGGCCAGCACGGCTTTTGACAGCGGCGGTTTCTCGTATGGCTCGTGCTGCTCGTCATTGAGCAGCAGCACGTCGCTTGCGGGGTCTTGTTGCTTGGCGGCCAGCGCCGCCGCGACACCCGCCGGCCCGCCGCCGACCACCACGATGCTACGGGCGGTATTCATGCGCGACCTGTCGCCCAGTCAGGCCCGCAGCGCCGACAGCATCTCTTCGATGTACTCATCGCCGTTGGCAATCACGAGCATGGAGGCATAGGGCCGCAACGCTGCCAGGGTCTTGGAGAGCTCTTCGTTCGAACGCTGCTCGTTGCCGATGATCAGCGCCATAGTCATCACCTTGCGCGCGGCGCAGGCCTCGCCGATCACGGCGGCGGCCTGGGGGTCGGTGCCGGCGCTCGACACCATGACCACGAGATCGGCCGCGGCCACCTCCTCGACCAGCGCCTTGGTGCGACCGGCAAGATCGCCGAGCCAAGCCTGCATCGACCAGCCTCGCCCCGAACCTGGGTCGTCGAACTTGATAGAGGTGAAGAAGGTGGCGCGCTGCCAGCTACCTGTGGCCACGCGCTTGATCACGCGCTCGCTAGCATCGTCGAGGGCAACCACCTTGACCGTGCGCGGCTGCGAATTGGGATAGTCGACGCGGAACCGCGCCTCGGCCGCCGAGCTCATGCGGGCGCTTTCACTCTCCACGATGCCGTCCTTTCTTCGTCGCCGTGCCCGCCTCGCTTGCGCTGTACGGCGCGGCCGTCTCCCGCTATTGGGAGGAGACATGGCACCTTCGCCCGCCAGCCGTCAACGAGGAGTGAGAGCATGGCCGAGCCGACCCGTATCGACCTCTGCAGCGCCGACGACGTCGCCCCCGGCACCGCGCTGAAGGTCGAGACGGCGGATCTGGCGCTCGCGGTCTTCAACCTGGACGGAGAGTTCTATGTCACCGACGACAACTGCACCCATGGGCCGGGCCTGCTCTCGGAAGGCTTCATCGAGGGCGAGGTGGTCGAGTGCCCCTTCCACAACGGCCAGTTCAACATCAAGACCGGCGCGGTGGTGTCGCCGCCCTGCATGGTGCCGATCAAGACCTACAAGACCATGATCGAGAACGGCCGGGTGCTGATCGAGACCAGCGAATGATGCCTGCAGGGCGTGCGTGTTATCGAGCGTGCCAGCGCGGGAAGGTCGGAAACGTGGAGGGATGGCCGCCATGAAGGTTCTGTGCACCAACGGCATGAAATCGGTGCTGGTCGACCTGCTGCCCGAGTTCGAGCGCAGCACCGGGAACAAGGTGGCAATCACCTGGGGATCGGCGAACGCCCTCATGAAGGAGCTCGAGGAGGGCGCGGGCGGCGATCTCGTCGTCCTCACCACGCAGGCGGTCGACGAGCTGATCGCACGCGGCAAGGCAGTGGCGCAGAGTCGGGTCGACCTCGCGCGCTCCGGCATCGGCATTGCGGTGCGCAAGAGCGCCCGCAAGCCCGATATCGGCTCGCCCGACGCGCTCAAGCACGCGCTCATGGCCGCCAAGTCGGTTGCCCATTCCAAGACCGGCACGAGCGGGATCTACTTTCTCACTGTGCTCGCGCGCCTCGGCATCGCCGAGGCGATGCAGGGCAAGATCGTGATCCCGGATGCCGGCACTCCGGTCGGCGAGGTGGTGGCCAGCGGCGCCGCCGAGCTCGGGGTGCAGCAGCTCAGCGAGCTCCTGCCGGTTGCCGGCGTCGAGGTCGTCGGCCCGTTGCCTGAGCCGCTGCAGAAGATCACGACGTTCACGGCCGCCGTGCTGGCGGGAGCGAAGGAGCCGGACGCCGCCAAGTCGCTTCTGGAATTCATCGCCGCGCGCGCGCGGCCGTTGCTCGCGAGCAAGGGGCTCGAGCCGGCGTAACGTTGCGCGCCTCGGAGCTCCGGACGACCGGGCCGTTGCAAGCGATATCGCGCGTGGCGATTATCACGCTGGGTCCCGGGTCTCGCTGCGCGCCCGGGACACGAGCGCGGTCACCGGTGCTGCGTGACGGTGTCGACCAGCGCCAGCCGTCCCTTCTTGACCTCGGCGAGCGCGCGGATGAGCGCGGGGCGGACCTCGCGCGGGTCCTCGATCGGGCCTTCGCCGTAGCAGCCCATGGAGCGGGCGAGCGCCGCGAAGTCGGGCTCCGGCCCGAACAGGTCCATACCGATATGAGCCTTGGCCTCGTCGGTGCCGCGCAGTCTGGCCATGCGGATCTGGTGCTCCCAGTCGTTGTAGTAGGCGCGGTTGTTGTGCATCACGACCAGCATCGGGATTTCGTATTTGGCGGCGATCCACAGCGCGCCGGCGTCGAACATGAGATCGCCGTCGGGTTGGATGTCGACCACGACGCGCCCGCTGCCTTTGTGCGCGAGCGCCACGCCGAGCGAAATCCCGATCTGGGTGGCGGTGCCGAGTTCGACCCCGGGATGCCGGTAGGGCCGGTCGAAATCCCACAGCTTGCGCACCTGGTTCTTGAGGTTGTTGGCGCTGAGCACCCAGTCTTCGCCCTTGATGACGTCCCAGATCTCGAGCGCGAGCCGCCCGAAGGTGATCGGCGAGGCATCCCAGTTCTTGCGCGCCTCCTCCTGCCATCTGCTCCAGACCTCATCGTGTCGCTTGCCGATCGCGACCTTTCTGTCGGCGATCCGGCGCGCGAGCGTGCGGTCGCCGTCGATGCGCGCTTTGCAGATACGCGTGAGCTCGGGAATGGCGAGCGCGGTATCTCCGAGCGCACGGATCGAGCACGGCTGCATGCGGCAATAGTCGAACGCCCATTTGCTGATGTTGATCTCGCCGAAGCCGATCTCGACGAAGTCGCAGGAAGGCGGCGTGAGCGGCTCGCGCGTGCGCCTGGCGTTGTCGAGCTCGGTGAGCTGCTTCTCCCAGTCCTTGACATCGAGCCCCAGGACGAGATCGGTGCGCCGCAGCGAGTCTTTGTCCATGCTCAGGCAGAGCGGGTGCCGGTTGGGAAAGTTGAGGGCATTGTTGACGTCCCAGACCGCGGCGCCGGTGGTCTCCGCCAGGGCCACGATGCTCTCGAAGCCGCCGGGGCGCCGGCCGGCATATTCCGCGAGCAGCATCGGATGCTCGGCGGCGATCAGCTTGTCGGCGATCGCCGCGAGCGCTGCAGGATCGGGCGCCATCGGCGCCGGCGTGGCGACCGCGCCCGCGGCAGGCAGCGGCACCGCGCGCGCGAGCGGCGCCTCCTGCAGTGCCGCGTCGTAGCACATGTACACCGGCCCCTGCGGCTCGGTGGTCATGATCGAGTAGGCGCGCGCGAAGCTCTCCGGCACGCCTTCGATCGAGGTCGGCTGATAATCCCACTTGACGTAGTCGCGGATGGCGTTGCCCTGCACCAGCGCCGAATGCGTCCAGTCGATGTGCGGGCGGCGCTTGCCTTCATCCATCGGGCCGGTGGCGCCGACAATGAAGATCGGCACCCGGTCGATATAGGCGTAGTAGATCGCCATGCAGGCGTGCAGCAGGCCGACCAGGTCGTGCAGGATCACCGCCATCGGCCTGCCGCTGGCCTTGGCATAGCCGTGCGCGATCTGTACCGCGATCTCTTCGTGCTGGCACAGCATCATCGGCGGTTGGTTGCCGCCGTAGTTGACCAGTGAGTCGTGCAGCCCGCGAAAGCTCGCCCCCGGATTGAGCGTGATAAAGGGGAAGCCGTAGCGCTTGATCAGGTCGACGATGATGTCGGACTGCCAGCCGCGGTAGTTCTGGCTGCTTGACGGCTTTCGCTCGGCCTGCTCCTGCATCGGCGCGCTCGCGCGACCGGCTTACTTCCGGGCGGGCTCGAATCCCGGCGCGGTCTCGACCTGGTCGAACCAGTCAAAGCCCATCTCCTTGACCATGCGGTTGCTCATCATGATCAAGCGCGCCTCCGCGGTCGCGAAATGCTGATGGGTGGTGAAGGGCGGGATGTAGATGTAGTCGCCCTGCTTCCATTCGAATTTCTTCGGCACCTCCGCCCATTCCCACTTGAACGCGTCGAGGCACTCGAACTTCATGTCCCAATGCAGGTCGTAGCCCGAGCCTTCGACCACGAAGATGATCTCCTCCCACATGTGCCGGTGCTTGCCCGAGCGCTCGCCGGCCTTGAGGAACTGCATGTAGGCCTCCACGCAGCATTCGCGCGTGTCGAGGCGATGGTGCACGAGATGCTTGATCAGACCGTCGGGCGAATTCTCCCACTGCATATCCTCGGCCAGCACGACGTTGGTCTTGCTCTCGTAAGCTGCGCGGAAATCCTGCGACGCGCGCACATCATCGGC
>DATBKV010000008.1:0-31750 GCA_036555745.1 Xanthobacteraceae bacterium
ATGGGACTGAGCCTCGCGCTCGGCGCGACGCCGATCGCCGCGCAGCAGCCGCCGCTCAAGATGACCCTGTTCGGCCAGCCCTCGGTCAACAACGATGCGATCTGGATGGCGTTCGAGAAGGGCTTCTACCGGCAGGAAGGCCTCGACGTGACCTACCGGCTGTTCCCCTCCGGCACCACCGCGTTCCAGGCGTTCCAGACCGGCCAGGGCGACATCGTGATGACCGGCGACCTGCCGAGCGTGCAGTATTTCTTCCGCGTCAAGGGCGACTACCGCACCATCGCCGTCATCGAGCGCGACGCCAAGGGCTACGTCGTGGTCGCGGGCAAGGACATCGTCAAGCCGCAGGATCTCGCCGGCAAGACCGTGGCCACGCGCGTGGGCTCGACCGGCTCCTGGTTCATCTCCGAGTACCTGAGCAAGAACGGCATCGACCCCGCCAAGGTGACGGTGAAGAACCTCGACACCCAGGTGCTGCCCGCCGCGCTGTGCGGCGGCGAGATCGCCGCCTTCTTCATCTGGCAGCCGGTGGGCTCGCGCACGCTGGAGATCTGCCCGGACAAGGCGCACTACCTCTCGGACGCCACCGGCTACATCCAGGGCTACCTGGTTGCGGGCGCGCGCCCGGAATGGCTCGCGAGCCCGCAGGGCAAGGACATCGCCACGCGCTGGCTGCGCGCCACGCTCAAGGGCCGCGACGTCGCCGAGAAGGATTTCCCCGCGGTCGCCGCCTACGCCAAGGCGAAGCTCGACCTGAGCGAGAAGGCGACGCGCGAGCAGTGGGACACCAACACGCGCCCGCTCGCGATCGACAAGATCTACTACCAGGACTTCTGCAGCCTCAGCCGCTGGGCGCAGAAGGAGAAGGCGACCGAGCGGCCGATCGACTTCAAGCAATTGACCTGGCCGGACGGGCTCAAGGCGATCGACGCCAAACTCGTGGACGCGCCGCCACCGCCGTGCTGAGGGCGAGCTCGCAGGCCGGTCTTCGAGAGAAAAGCGTCAAGCGTTCTCGGCGGAAGAGCGCACCGGATCGCCGCTGACCGGACCAACTCAGCCCGGCGTCAAGGTGGCGAGCTGGACGGTGTCGTACTTTGCGCGCAGCTTGGCGAGCGCATCGGGGTCCGGCTTGCCGCCCTTGGCGATCAGGTCGCGCAACTCGTCGAAGTACTTCTCATGTCCGGGCGGCGCAGTGATCAGCAGCATGCGGCCGGGTTTCGCACCGGAATTCCCGAAGGCGTGGGCTGCGCCGGGGGGAACGAATACGCAAGTTCCCGGCCCGCCGCGCAAGGTGCGCTCGCCACAGCGCAGATCGAGCTCGCCCTCGAGAACGTAAAAGATCTCCTCGATCTTGGTGTGGTAATGCGCGCCGGTGTTGAATCCCGGCGCGACCGTGAACTCGAACAGCGAGCATTGCTTGGAATGTTCGGCGGTGACCAGATAATCGACCCGAGTCTGATGCAAGGTGACGCCGTGCGCCTCACCGTGATGCAGAATGAATCCCTCTACCGACATCTACGCCTCCTGTTCGCACTCCCCGCAGCCAGACTATGGGAGGGGTCTCATGCCGGCAACCCGGCGCTCCGCCCATCGCACCATCGGGCGCAAGAGCGCTAGCGCGCGGGCGCGCCCTTTCCGTGCATCTGGCGGTAATAGGACCACTCGTCGACCACACGCCCGTCGGGCAGCCGGCAAACGCCGTATTGCCCGCGCGGGCCGTTGCGAATCTCGCTCTTGCCACCGCTCTGGGCGCAGAACACCGACGCCGGATTGGCGAGCGCGGAGGCGCTCTCCGGAGGAAGCGCCAGCACCGCAAGAAGGACCAGCCCGATCGACCACCGCATCTCGTTCTCCCGGTTTGCCTGTTCTCCCCGATCTTCTAGCACACGCGCGGCGCGCCCGCCGACCAGACGGGCGGCGCTGGTTGATCCAGCGCAAGGCCGCCGGCGCGGCGTCCCGCAACATGCGCGCGCCGGAGACGGCGTCAATTCCGTCATGATTGCCGGGATAAGATCAGGTCGCGAAGTCCGCCCAATCGCAGAATGTGCGCCGATGTCAACCTACCGTCTCGACCAGTTGTTTTCCGCGCGCTCGGTTGCCGTCGTAGGCGCAAGCCCGCGCGCGACCTCGCCCGGCCGTGCGGTGCTGGGAAACCTGCGCGCGGCGGGCTTCGCTGGCGCGGTCCACCTGGTCAACCCGCACTATGACGAGATCGAGGGGATCAAGGCGGTCAGGACCATCGCCGAGCTGCCGCGCGGCCTCGATCTCGTGGTAATCGCAACCCCGCCGCCGACGTTGCCCGGCATCGTGGCGGCGGTCGGGGAAAAGCGCGCGGCGACCGCGATCATCATCACCGCCGGGCTCGGCCATGGCGAGGGCTCGCTCGCGCAGGCGTGCGAGCAGGCGGCGCGCGCTACTGGGCTGCGGCTGATCGGCCCGAACTGCCTCGGCGTGTTGTCGGCGCGCGCGCGGCTCAACGCCAGCTTCGCCGCGCGCATGCCGCCGGCGGGCGATCTCGCCTTGCTCTCGCAATCCGGCGCTATCGCGGCCGGCCTGGTCGAGTGGTCGGCGGTCCACGACATCGGCTTTTCCGCGGTGGTGTCGGTGGGCGACATGCTCGACGTCGACTTCGGCGACCTTCTCGATTTCTTTGCGCTCGACGGCGCGACCCGCGCAATCCTGCTCTACGTCGAGTCGATCAAGGACGCGCGCAAGTTCATGTCGGCGGCGCGCGCGGCCGCGCGCATCAAGCCGGTGGTGGTGGTGAAGTCGGGGCGCCAGGCGCAGGGCGCCAAGGCGGCGCAGACCCATACCGGCGCGCTCGCCGGCGCGGACGCGGTCTACGACGCCGCCTTTCGGCGCGCCGGCCTCTTACGGGTGCTCGACCTCGATGAACTGTTCGCGGCGGCGGAGACGCTCGGGCGGGTGCGGCCGTTCGCCGGCAAGCGGCTCGCCATTCTCACCAATGGCGGCGGCATCGGCGTGCTCGCCGTCGACTGCCTCGCCGACCGCGGGGGAACCCTCGCCGGCATCTCCGAGCCCACGCTACGCAAGCTCGACGCGACGCTGCCGCCGATCTGGTCGCGCGCCAATCCGATCGACATCGCCGGCGACGCCGACGACGCGCGCTACCTCGCCGCGCTCGCGCCGCTGATCGAGGATGCCGACAACGACGCCATCCTGGTCATGAACGTGCCGACCGCGCTTGCCTCATCGCCGGCGGCGGCGCGCGCGGTGGCCGCCGCCGCGCAGGCGCACCGCAACAGCGTCATTTGGCCGAAGCCGATGTTCGCGGCGTGGGTCGGCAGCAGCGAGGCGGTGACGCCGATCTTCGAAGCCGCCGGCATTCCGAGCTATGCCACTGAAGCCGACGCGGTCGAGGGCTTCATGCATTTGGTGCGCTACCGCGAGGCGCTCGACGCGCTGATGGCGACGCCGCCCAGCCTGCCGCAGGACTTCAAGCCGGACGTCGCGGCCGCGCGCGCCGTGGTCGAGGATGTGGTGCGTCGCGGACGCACCTGGCTCGACCCGCTCGAGGTCACCCGCCTGCTCGCAGCCTATGCGATTCCAATCACGCCCGCGGTGCTCGCGCGCGATCCCGACGAAGCCGCAACCGCGGCCGCACCGTTCCTGGCGCAGGGATCGGGCGTGGTCGCGAAGGTGCTCTCCCCCGACATCGTGCACAAATCCGAGGTCGGCGGCGTGCGGCTCAATCTCACCAATGCGGGCGCGGTGCGCGCGGCGGTTGCCGACATCGTCGCGCGGGCGCGGGCCGCGCGGCCCGACGCCCGCATCACCGGCGTGACGATCCATCCCATGATCGTGCGCGCCAAGGCGCGCGAATTGATCGCCGGGATCGCGGACGACCCCACCTTCGGCCCTGTCATCGTGTTCGGCCGCGGCGGCACCGCGGTCGAGGTCATCGGCGACAAGGCGCTGGCGCTGCCGCCGCTCGACCTCGCGCTCGCGCGCGCGCTGATCGCGCGCACCCGCGTGGCGCGCGTGCTCGAGGCCTACCGCGACGTCCCGGCAGCCGACATCGACGCGGTCGCGCTGCTGCTGGTCAAGCTCGCGCAGCTCGCGGCCGACCTGCCGGAGCTGCGCGAGCTCGATCTCAATCCCGTGCTGGCCGACCAGAACGGCCTGATCACCGTCGACGCGCGCGTGGCGGTGGCGGCGCTCGGGCAAGCGCGGCGCGGCCCCGCCGGCCACCCCCGGTTCGCCATCCGCCCCTATCCTAAGGAATGGGAGCGGCGCGTGACGTTGCGCGACGGAACCGACATATTTGTGCGCCCGGTGCGCCCCGAGGACGAGCCGCTCTACCAGCCGTTCTTCGCCGCGGTCACGCCGCAGGATCTGCGCCTGCGCTTCTTCGCGCCGGTGAAGGAGTTCGGCCACAACTTCATCGCCCGGCTGACCCAGATCGACTACGCCCGCGCCATGGCTTTCGTCGCGATCGAGGAGCAATCGGGTGCTCTCCTCGGCGTGGTGCGCCTGCACGCCGACGCCAACTACGAGCGCGGGGAATACGCCGTGCTGGTGCGCTCCGATCTCAAGGGACGCGGGCTCGGCTACCTGCTGATGCAAATGATCATCGAATACGGCGGCAGCGAAGGCCTCAAGGCCATCGAAGGGCAGGTGCTGCGGGAAAACAGCGCAATGCTCGCCATGTGTCGGGAGCTCGGCTTCACCCTCGCGCCCGACCCGCACGATCCCGACACCTGCGAAGTGACGCTCGCGCTCAATCGGCAAGGCGATAGCGGGGGCGGAGGCCGCGCGTGATGCGCAAAGCTCGCGCGCCGCGCCGACGCCCCGCCGCGCCCGCCGCGCGCCGGCCGCTGCTCGTGGTCGACGGCGATTCGTTCGCGCACCGCGCCTATCACGCGCTACCCAAGACCATTCAATCGCGCGGCGGCCGCCCGGGGGGCGCGCTCGTCGGCTTCGCCAATTTTCTGCTGCGGCTGTACGAGAACGAGCGCCCGCGCGCCGTGCTCGTGGGCTGGGACACGCTCGAGGCACCGACCTACCGCCACCAGGCGTTTCCCGCCTACCAGAGCGGCCGGCATTTCGATCCGGAGCTGCTGGAGCAGCTCGAGCTGCTGCCGGCCTTCGTCACGGCATGCGGCTTCGCCAACGGCAAGGCGGCGGGATACGAGGCTGACGACTTTCTCGCCGCCGCGGCCGCGCGCGAGGAGCGGCGCGGCGGCACCGTGCTGGTGGCGAGCGGCGACCGCGATACGTTTCAATTGGCATCGCCGCTCACCACCATTCTCCACCCGGTCAAGGCGGGCGAGATGGCGCGCATCGGCCCGCCGGAGGTGCAGGCGCGCTACGGCGTCGAGCCCGCGCAGGTGCCCGACTTCATCGCGCTGCGCGGCGATCCCTCCGACAAGCTGCCGGGCGCGAAGGGGGTCGGGGCGATCGGCGCAGCGGCCTTGCTGCGCAAATACAGCACGCTCGAAGCCGCGCTGAAGGCGGGACGATTTCCGGCGCAAGCCGACGCGCTGCGGCTCTACCGCCGGATCGCGACCATGGACGCGTCCGCGCCGCTGCCGGCGCTGCGCGACCAGACGCCCACCTGGGAGAAGGCGGCCGCGCTTGCCCTCGACTGGGAGCTTCCGCGCCTCTCCGCACGGCTCGACGAGCTCGCGCGATCCGCGGCGTTACGCAGCAAGCAAGCCTAAAGCTCTGCCCCACGATCGAGGCCGCTGAAGGCTGCGTTTGCATGTTGCCGCCCCGCCGGGCCGCAGCCTAATCTTACGCCGGGGTGGACTGGTGGCGGCCAGCGGCGTGGATCCTGCGCGCGCCGCAATGGTCGATGAACGGGTGAGGGAAAAGATGCAGCGACGCAGCTTCCTGACGCTGGCCGCGGCCGCCGCGGCCAGCGCCGCACTTCCGCGTACGGGTCGTGCAACCGTGCCGAAGCCGTACAGCTGGGATGCTGCGCCGCCGATGAACGACACCGGCGCCTTCGTGCGCTGGATGCAGGAGAATCGCGGCGAGGACCCGCGCTACCTGCGCGCGCGCTTCGAGCGCTTCCTCAACATGGTCGGACACGTCGACCTGTGGGAGCCGCGCAACAAGCGCGCATTCCTGCTCACACCGCGGGAGGAGTTCTGCCGACCCGAGAGCCGCGCGGTGATCTACGACGTCAATTACCACGATATCGGCTACGGCGTGACCATTACCGGGCCGCGCGTGGTCGGACGCATGACCAGCTCGATCGACGTCAAGATGGGCGAGAAGGTGCTCGAGATCGGCACCGGCTCGGGGTATCAGTCCGCCTATCTCGCCAACCTCACCGACAAGGTGTGGACGATCGAGATCATCAAGCCGCTGGCCGAGCGCACACGCGGGATTTACGACGCGCTCATCGGCCGCGGCTACACCGAGTACCAGGCGATTACCAGCAAATACGCGGACGGCTATTACGGCTGGGAGGAAGCGGGGCCATTCGACAAGATCATCGTCACCTGCGGCATCGACCACATTCCGCCGCCGCTGCTGCAGCAACTCAAGACCGGCGGCATCATGGTCATTCCGGTCGGGCCCCCCGGCGCGCAACATATCCTCAAGGTGGTCAAGGAGGCTGGCGCCGGCGGCCAGATCGCGGTCAAGCGCTCCGACATCTACAACGGCAGGCTGGTGCCGTTCGTGCCCTTCACCAAGCTGGTCGGCGACGCCATCAAGGGATCGCACTGACGCGCAGGTATGCGCCGGCTCAATCGCGGCGGGGAGATCGAGCAGATCGCGGTCGGCGCGCCGGCCGCTCCCGACCCGGGCTTTTAGAGCGAGTGCTGATCGGCTGGAATGCGCTCTGGATTCTTTGGTTGCGCATGTCCTTAAGTGAAAACCGGTTCCCACTTTTCCGGGACATGCGCCAGCGGCGTCAGGGGCGCTCGATGCCTGCCGCCGCCAGCAGCCCCGCAAGCCGCGCGCGGGCGCGCAGCATCCGCGTCTTGACCGTGTTCATCGGGATGCCGACGATCGCGGAGACCTCCGCCACAGACTTCTCGTGATAGTAGGCGAGGTCGATGATCTCGCGATGCCGCGGCGGCAGCGCGTTCAGGCACTTGCGCAGCGCTGCGCTGGTATCCTTGCGCTCCAGCGCGCGCGCGGGATCGTCGGCCGGATCCTCGATGCGCTCGGCAGCCTCCTCATCCCAGGTTTCGGTGTGACGGCGCCGCCGCGCCGCGAAAGCCTTGAAGCGCGCGATCGCCAGCATCCAGGTCGACACCGCCGAGCGGCCCTCGAACTGGCCGGCGCGCCGCCAGACCTCGAGAAATGTCTCGGTGGTGAGATCCTCGGCTGCGGCTTCGTCCCGCACGATGCGCAGCACGAAGCGAAACACGCGAACGTGATGGCGCGCATACAGCACTTCCATGGCGAAGCGGTCACCGCCGGCGATGCGCCCGATCAGCCGCCCGTCGGCGGTCGCCGGCGCGCGCGCAACCCAGGCGCGCGGCAGCGCCGCCGCCGCCGTGCTCGGCGCTCCCGGCGGCGCGGCGGAGATGATGGCGTCGGAGTTCGTGGCCATGGTCATCGCGTCCCTTTTCGCGAGCGTCGTGTGGCTCATCGCTACGCTAGCGATGCCGGTTGCGAGCGCTGTGACCACTGTCACAAAATCGCGCCGTGCCGGGACGAAAGCTGCGCCCGGGCACCGGCGGCGCGATCGGTGATAGCGCGGGGCGCCACGCGGAACCGCTTGCGGCCATGTTTCCGAGCAAGCGGCGCGCGAGCAGGGCCGTGCGGGACCCGCGCGGGGGACGTTTGCGAATGTCGGACGTTAGCTGCAATAGAGGCCCCGGAATTTCACCGCAGCCGCCCTGATGTCGATCACATCCAAACGCGCCCTGACCGCCTGGCAGCGCCTTGCGAGCTTCGAAGTCCCGCGCGCGTGGCGTGCGTTGGTGCGCGCGCGGGAATCGAGCCTGATCCTGCTGGGCGGCGTCATCGGCGCGTTGGCCGGCCTGGTGGTGGCGGCGATGAGCCTGGGGGTGAGCTGGCTGCACTGGCTGCTGTTCGGGGTGCCGCTCAACGAGCGGCTGTCCGCGCTGGCGGCGCTCGAGCCATATGTCGCGCTCACCGTCCCGCTGGCGGGCGGACTGGCGTTCGGACTCGCCCTGGTCGCGCTCGCGCGCTGGCGGCCCGCCCGCGAGGTCGACCCGATCGAGGCCAACGCGCTGCATGGCGGGCGCATGTCGCTCATCGGCAGCATCAGCGTCGCGCTGCAGACGGTGTGGTCGAGCGGGGTCGGAGCCTCGGTCGGCCTGGAGGCGGGATACACCCAGCTGGCGAGCGGGATCGCGTCCTGGATCGGCCGCGCGTTCCGCCTGCGGCGCCGCGATTTACGCATCCTGGTGGGATGCGGCGCGGCCGGCGCGATCGCCGGCGCGTTCGGAGCGCCGCTCGCCGGCGCGTTCTACGCCTTCGAGCTCATCATCGGGAGCTATTCGATCGCGAGCCTGGCGCCGGTCGGCCTGGCGGCGCTGGTCGGCTACGTCGTCGCCAGCGTGTTCAATCCGGCCTCGCTCGGCATCGGCACCTTGTACGTGTCGCAAATCACCGCCCGCGACCTCGCGATCGCGAGCGCGGTCGGGCTCGCCGCCGCCGGCACCGGCATCGTGCTGATGCGCGGGGTTGCGCTGTGCGAGACCTTGCTCGCGCGCCTCTATGTGCTGCCGTTCCTGCGACCGGCGCTCGGCGGGCTCCTCGTCGGCGCGCTGGCGCTGGTCACGCCGCAGGTCCTCTCCTCCGGCCACGGCGCCATTCACCTCGCCGCCGTGTTCGAGCGCCCGCTGCCGGAAGTGGCCGTGCTGTTCCTGCTCAAGGCGCTCGCCTCCGTGGTGTCGCTCGGCTGCGGCTTCCGCGGCGGCCTGTTTTTCGCCTCCTTGCTGATGGGCGCGCTCGGCGGGCGCCTGTTCGCGGATGCGCTGTCGGCGTTGTGGCCCACGCTGACGCTCGACCCGCACGTCTATGCCATCATCGGGATGGGAGCGCTGTCGGTCTCGGTGATCGGCGGCCCCCTCACCATGACCTTCATCGCGCTGGAGACCACCGGCGACCTGTGGCTGACCACCGCCGTTCTGATCGCCGTCATCGTCTCCGCGCAGGTCACGCGTGAGGCGTTCGGCTACTCGTTCGCGACCTGGCGCTTCCACCTGCGCGGCGAAACCATCCGCAGCGCCGCCGATGTCGGCTGGCTGCGCGAGCTCACGGTCCGGCGCATGATGCAGCAGGATGTGCGCACGGTGCCCGCGCACACCACGGTGGGACGTTTCCGCATGGTGTTTCCGCTGGGCTCGACCTCCCAGGTGGTGGCGCTCAACGAGGACAGGAGCTATGCCGGCATCGTCCAGGTGCCGGAGGCGCACGCCCCCGAGCTCGACGAGACGACGCCGATCCGGGAGCTGCTGCGTTTTCCCCACACCGCATTGCTGCCGACCATGACCGTGAAGGAGGCGATTGCGATCTTCGACAAGGCGGAGGCGGAAGCGCTTGCCGTGGTCGGCTCGTTCGAGCGGTGCCGGGTCGTCGGGCTGCTCTCGGAATCGTACGCGCTGCGCCGCTACGCCGAGCAGCTCGAGGTGAGGCGCCGGGAGTTGCTCGGCGAGTAGGCGGTGGCGCAAGAAAGCATGCGAAGCGCAACGAGCGCGCCAGGGGAGTGATCGCGGTGGACCAGACGACGGCCGTGGCGGCAACCAAGGCGAACGGCCGCATTCGCGTGTCCGGCCTCGCCAAGAGCTACGGCCAATTTCAGGTCTTTCGCGGCATCGACTTCACGGTCGGCGACCGCGAGATCGTCACCATCGTCGGACCGAGCGGGTGCGGCAAAACGACACTGCTGCGCTGCATCGACGGATTGCTGCCGGTGGATGCCGGCGAGGTGCGGGTCGGCGGCGTGGTGGTGAAAAGCCCCATCGCCGATATGGCGATGGTGTTCCAGCATTTCGGCCTGTTTCCCTGGAAGACGGTCTACGACAACGTGGCCTATGGGCTGCGCCTGGCCGGGGTCGGCAAAGCCGACATCGCCCGGCGCGTGCCGGCCTTCATCAAGCTGGTCGGGCTTGCCGGGTTCGAGCAGGCCTACCCCTACCAGATCTCGGGCGGCATGCAGCAGCGCTGCGGGCTGGCCCGCGCGCTTGCGATCGAGCCGAGCGTGCTGCTGATGGACGAACCATTCGCCGCGGTCGACGCGCAGACGCGCGAAATCCTGCAGTTCGAGCTGTTGCGCATCTGGCAGAGCCGTCCGACCAGCATGGTGTTCGTCACGCATTCGATCGAGGAAGCGGTGCTGATGGGCGACCGGGTGCTGGTGCTCAAGGGCCGGCCGAGCTCCATTCACGAGGTGATCGAGATCGATCTGCCGCGCCCGCGCAGCCGCGACACATTGCGTCATGCGCATTTTGCCGAACTGCGCGAGCGGGTCTGGGGCACATTGATGAGCGAGGCGCGCCAAGCGGAATTCCAGCTCGAGCAGACGGCAAAGGCGCGGGACTGAGAAAACCAAGGGAGGTCGAATTGCTCGTCAACTGGGCGCGCGGCGTCTGCTGCCGTGGTAGCGGCGCGAGGAAAGAGGCGGCTGAGCCTCGCCTGCACCGCCGGCGATCACGATCGCGACGCGGTTTGCGCCGCCCGCTTGGCGTCCCACCACCAGATCGTCGGAAACGCCGACATGCCGTAGATCGGCATGTGAGCGGGCCGTCCAAAACGGTCCCATCTGGCGGTGCGCACGTTCGGGTAGGTCCATTGCGGGACGACATAATGGTTCCACAGCAGTACGCGATCGAGCGCCTTGGTCGCCGCCACCAGCTGCTCGCGGTCGGGCGCGAATACGATGCGGTCGATCAGGGTATCGATCGCGGGGTTTGCAATGCCGACGATGTTGCGCGAGCCGGCGGTGCTGGCAGCGCGCGAGCCCCAGTAGTCGCGCTGCTCGTTGCCGGGTGACAGCGTCTCCATCCAGGATGCGACCACGATGTCGAAATCCCATTGCCGCAGTCGGTTCTGGTATTGCACGTCGTCGACGGAGCGCACCGCGACGCCGATGCCGAGCCGTTCCAGCGATTGCTTGTAGAACAGGACGAAGCGCTCGTAGCTCGGATCGGCCAGCAGGAACTCGACCGTCAGCGGCTCTCCGGTCCGGGTGTCGACGAGCTTCAAGTCGCGCACGGCGAAGCCGGCGGCCTGCAGGAGCCGCGTGGCCTCAATGAGGTTGCGCCGTTCCGCCCCCGGGCTGCCGCCGACCGGATTCCAGAACGGGGTGCTGAAGACTTCCGGCGGCACAGCGTCGCGCACGCCCTCCAGGATCACGAGCTCGGAGCCCTGCGGCAGCCCGGTCGCCGCCAACTCGGTGCCCTGGAAATAGCTGGCGATGCGCTGATACTCCCCGTAGAAGATCTCGCTGTTGATGCGTTCGAAATCGAACGCGAAATTGAACGCGCGGCGCAGCCGTGCATCCTTGAATTTGTCGCGCCTGATATTGAAGGCAAACGCCTGCATGACCCCGACGCTGCGGATCGGGAACTCCTCGCGCACGACCCGCTTCTCGTCGACCGCCGGAAAACCGTATCCGGTCGTCCAGTTCTTCGCGGAATTGTCGTCGTACCAGTCGTATTCATCGGCCTTGAACGCCTCGAACTCGACGGTGGAGTCGCGAAAGTATTCGAAATGCAGCTCGTCGAAGTTGTCGCTGCCGAGCTTGACGTTGAGATCCTTGCCCCAATAGTCGTGGTTGCGCCGGTAGGCGATCATGCGGCCGGGGTCGAACTCCTTGATGCGGTAGGGCCCCGATCCCAGTGGCGGCTCGAGCGTGGTGGCGGCGACGTTGCGCCCGTGGCCGGCGCGATCGCTCGCCTGCCACCAGTGCTTGGGCAGGATGGCGAGCTGGCCGACGATCTGCGGCAACTCGCGATTGCCCGGACCATCGAAGGTGAAGGTGACCTCGCGCTCGCCGGTCGCCTCCGCCTTGAGCACGCGGCGATAATAGGCAGAAATCTGCGGGTTGTTCTTCTTGAAAGCGTTGAAAGAGAAAACCACGTCATCCGCGGTCACGGGCGAGCCGTCCTGCCATCGCGCCTCGCGCCGCAACCGATAGGTCACCGCCGAGAAATCGGCCGGATGCGTCACCGCTTCGGCGAGCAGGCCGTATTCGGAGGCGGCCTCGTCCATCGACGGCGTCAGCAGCGTGTCGTAGATCAGCCCTATGCCCGCGGCCAAATGGCCTTTCACCCCGTCCACGACCATGTTGAAGTTATCATAGGTGCCGAAGGCGGCCTGACGCACCCTGCCGCCTTTCGGCGCATCCGGATCGACATAGTCGAAATGCGGGAATTGAGCGGGATATTTCAGCTGGCCGAACAGCGATAACCCGTGCTGCCACTGCCCGCCCTCGACATCGACACGCGGTCCGCGCGCCGGCGCTGCAAAGCCGGCGAGCGCCGGCGCGACGCCTGCGATGCCGAGCAAGCGCAACAAGGTTCGGCGGGTGGGCTGCAGGTAAAGCTTCGGCATCGTTTCGACCCGGTCTTGAGCTAGGCACTGGTCGAAAGAATTAAAGCCCGCGCGCGCGTGCGCGGCGCCACGCGGAACTGCCGCATCGGAGCGGTTGCGACATCGTGACCGCGGAGCGCGCGCCGCGCCGTGCCGGATGCGGCTTGATCTGCGGCAAGCCGCCGATATGAAATGGTGAGCCGCCGCGACCGGCGAACCGAACGGAGGTGAGCATGTCGGTACGGATCGCGACCATCGCCGCGCTGGCGGCGCTGCTCGGGGCAAGCCTGGCCACGACGCCAGCGCGCGCCGACGAGTGGCCGACCCGGCCGGTACGGATCCTGATTCCATTCACCGCCGGCGGCACCGCCGACACGCTCGGCCGCATCGCCGCCGAGAAGCTCTCGGCCGCCTTCGGCCAGCAATTCGTGCCGGAGAACAAGCCCGGTGCCAGCGGCCTGATCGCCGCCGCGGAAGCGGCGAACGCCGCACCCGACGGCTATACGCTGTTCGTGTCGGGGGTCGGAGGGCTCATCATCGCGTCCGCCATCAGCCCCAGTCCCCCCGCCGACGCGGCCACCGGATATACCCACATCGCGGATCTGGGCGGGCCGCCGGCGGTGCTGCTGGTGAACAAGGAGCTGCCGCCCAAGGATCTCAAGGCGTTCATCGCCTATGCCAAGGCCAATCCCGGCAAGCTCAACTACGGCTCGCCCTCGCCCGGCTCGCTCGCCAATCTCGCCTTCATGCTGTTCCAGAAGGAAGCCGGCATCACGCTGCAGAACGTGGCCTATCGCGGCGCCAGCCAGGCCATGACCGACCTCATGGGCGGCCACATCGCCGTGACCTCGACCGCGCTCACGTCGGCGGCCGCCACCATCGTCGGCGGCAAGGCGCGCCCGCTGGCGGTAACGTCGCGCAAGCGGGTGCCCCACTATCCCGAGATCGCGACCTTCGCCGAGCAGGGCTTTCCGAACCTCGTGGCCGAGGTCTGGTTCGCGCTGTCCGGGCCGCGCGGCATTCCCGCCGACATCGTTGCCAAGATCAACGCGGTGGTGGTCGCGGGCCTGCAGCAGCCCGATGCGCGCCAGCGCCTGGCGCGCGACGGCATCGATCCGCCGTCCTATGATGCTGCCGCCTTCGCGCGCTTCTACCGGGAAGAGAATGACAAGTGGGGGCCGCTGGCGAAGGAGATCATCGGAGTCGAAAAGTAGCTGCTCGTAGCTTCTCAGATCCTGCGGTGCAGATGATGCTCGATCCAGAGCAGCAGCGCGTTCGCGGCGGCGGCGAACGCGAACAGCAGGATCGCGATCGTCATCATCTCCTTGGTCTGCAGCAGCGACATGGCGTTGATGATGAGAAAGCCTAGCCCCTGCTTCGACGCGAACATTTCGCCCAGCAGCACGCCGAGCAGGGTCACGGTGAAGCCGATCCGCAATCCGGCGAGGACCTCCGGAATGGTCGCCGGAAACAGCACCGTCAGGATCGTCTGCCACGTCGACAGCTTCAGCGTGCGCGCGGATTTCAGGTAGACCGGCGAGATGTTGCGGATCGCGGCCATGGTGAGGAGCGCGACCGGCAGGATGCCGTGCAGCGCACCGAACGCCACCTTTCCCGAAATGCCGAGGCCGAAGATCAGCAGGATCAGGGGATAGAGCGTGATCTTGGGCAACGAGTAGAGCGCAACCAGGATCGGCTCGCCCACGGCTCCGGACAGCCGATGCGCTCCCATCCACACGCCCACCGCGAGGCCGATGCCGTAGGCGAGGACGAGGGCGAGGGCGAATGCGGCCGCGGTGGCCGCGGCGTTCTCCCCGAATCGCGAGGTCGGCACCAGCTCGACGAGATAGGACAGCGTCGGCAGCGGTCCCGGCAACGCAGTCTCGCCCACGAGGTGATGCAACGCCTGCCAGATCAGCAGGAGCGCGAGCACGATCAGCAAGGTATCGACGAGCCGCCGCGGCACGCTCATGGCCGTCCCCGGCCGCGCCGCTCGGCCCAGCGCAGGTCCCAGGCGTGCAACAGCATGTTGACCAGCGTCGCGATCACCAGGACGAATAGCATGAGCGCGTACATGCGGCGATTGTTGAAATCGGCGTAGGCGTCGGCGATGTCGCGGCCCAGTCCGGCCGGAGCGAGAATGAACTCGGCGGCGATGACGGCGATGAAACCATAGCTGACGGAGAGCTTGACGCCGGTGAACAGGTGGGGCGCGGCGGCCGGCAGCTTGAGCCGGACGGCGGCCGCGAGCGGGCCCATGCGATGCACGCGCGCGACCTTGGTCAAGACGCGTGGAACACGATCCAATCCGTTCAGGGTCGCAATGATCATTGCGACGATGGCGGTGGCGACGCCAATCAGCAGGATCGGCACGAGCGACAAGCCGAAGATCGCTATCAGCACGGGGTAGAAGATGAAGATCGGCACCGCGTAATAGGTGGCGAAGAACGGATCGAGCGCCTCGCGCAATCTCGGCAGCGCGTGAATCAACACGCCGAGACCGAATCCGAAAATCACCGACAGCACGACCGCGGCGACGATGATTCCCAGCGTGCGGATGATGTCACCGTTGATGCTCCCGGAGGCGAGGATGGCGAACAGCGCGCCGACCATTTCGGAGGGGGCAACGATGATGTGACGGTCTATCAGACCGGTCCGGCAGGCGAGCTCGAGCGCGCCGGCGGCCCCGGCGAGGACCGCAAGCCTGATCCAGCCGGCGCGCGTCATGCCGCCGCCATGCCGGAATGGCCGAGCGCCTTGATCGATTCGCCGCGCAGATGATCCCACAGCCGCCCGGTCAACGCGCCGAAGGCGGCCTCGCCGACGATCGTGCTGTCGCGCTCGCGCGGCCATCCGGTCTCGACGATCTCGATGAAACGCCCGGGGCGTGCCGACATCACGCCGATCCGGTCCGAGAGCATGGCGGCCTCGTCGAGCGCGTGCGTGATCAGGAGCACGGTGGCGCCGGTCCGCCGCCACAGGCGCAGCAACTCCTCCCCCATCAGCAAGCGCGTCTGCGCGTCGAGCGCGCCGAACGGCTCGTCCAGCAGAATGAGCCGCGGCTGCAGCACCAGCGTGCGCGCAATGCAGACGCGCTGGCGCATGCCGCCGGAAAGCTGGGCCGGGTAGGCGCGGGCAAAGTCCTTCAGGCCCATGAAGGCGAGGGCATCGTTGACGCGGCGGGCAACCTCCGCCCCCGGCGCGCCCTGGCGCCGCAAGCCGAAGGCGGCATTGTCCCACACCGTCAGCCACGGGAAGCTCGCGTCCTCCTGGAACACGACGCCGATGCCTTCGGGCACCTCGTCACCGACCGCCTGGTGCTCGAAGGTCACCGTGCCGGCGGTCGGACGCTGCAGCCCGGCCAGCACCTCCAGCAGCGTGGTCTTGCCGCAGCCGGACGGCCCCACCACCGCAAAGAACTCGCCGCTGCGCAGCTCGAGATCGACCGGGCCGAGCGCCTGCACCGAGGCGTGACCCGCCACCGCCGCAAACACCCGCGTCACACCGCTCAAGCGGGCGTGAGCTCCCTCGCGCTCACCCCGATCGCTCATTTCTTCACGGCCTGCAGGTCGCTCGGCAGGAACGAGGTGTCGATCATCTTGTTCAAGTCGACGTCGTGATCGAGCGATCCGACATACTTCATCGCGCGCACCGCGTTCTGCAGCCCCTGCATCTCGATCCGGCCTTCGCTCCAGAAGTTGGCTTCGACGAGTTGCTTGATCAGCGTGTCGACGTCCTTGGGCGGAAGCGGCTGATAGACCTTGCTCAGGATAGCGCTCGCCTCGGGCGTGTGCTGGTAGATGAATTTCACGCCTTCGCGACGGCCGGCAAGCAGCGCACGCAATTTGTCGGGGTGCTGCTTCATCAAGGTACCGGTCGCAATGCCGATGGCCGGCGGCAGCAGCGGCAGGTCCTTGGGCCCGAGCAGGACGCGATACTTGCTGTCCCCTCCCCGCATCATGAACAGGATACCGGGAATGCTGGTGGCGTCGACGACTCCGTTCTCCAGCGCCGTCAGCGCGCCGGAGAGGCTGCCGAGCGCCACGCGCTGCACATCGTCCGGCTTCAGCCCGGCCTGCTCGAACACCAGCACCGCCGTCATCTCGCCCAGCGACTTCGGGTTGCTGATCGCGAACTTCTTCCCTTTGAGCTCCTTGACGCTCTTGATCGGCGAGTTCGGCATCACGATCACGACGTTGTCGGCGAGCGAGCGCGAGCCGAGATTCACGATCTTGATGTCCTCGCCCTGCTCGATGGCGGCGATCGCAGGCGCCGGCGACACATCGCCGAAACCGAGCGCGCTCGCGATGGCGGCGCGCACCGAGGTGCCGCCGCCGGTGCCCGAGATCACGCCGGTGATGTCGATGCCGGCCTGCTTGAAAAAACCTTTGTCGATGGCGACCCCGTAGGGCGCGCCCGAGGGGTCGGCCTTGTATTGGGTGACCAGGACGTCCTCCGCGCGCAACGGCGTCGCCGCCGCCAGAAAAAGCACCGCGGTGAGCGCGCTGCGTTTGAGCGTGTGCATGAATTCCTCCCAACACGGATGAAGATCAGGTCGCCGCACCAAATTGTCGCAGCGCGTCCTGTGTGACCGTCGCCTTCGGACGCGTTCAAAATAACAGCACGAGCCCATCTTGCCCAGGACCGCCGCGCGGCGTCGCGCAGTCGCGGCACACCATGACTGCACGCCAACGGTGGGCATAAACACGCGCGCCTCCGGCCTCGCCCGGATTGCCGGCGCACAGGCGTGGCTGCGCCACAGCGGAACTGTGCGCCTCGGACCCTCAAGTTCCCCGCACCGCCGCCTCGTCGACTTACCAATCATTAATGCGTTCACACATGAACTTGTGCGCGGTGAGGGTCATTTAACGTGCATCGGACACATGCCCCTCGCTGCCTCCCGCGGCTCGCAGGGGCCCGCCCAGATGGAGCCATGCCATGCACATCACTCCCCGCGATCCCCGGAATCCATTCTCACGCCGGCGCCTGGCGCTGTTGGCCTCGGTCGCAGCCCTCTCCGGCGCCGTGCTGCTCTTCGGCCCGGCAGGATATTCCGGGCTCGGCGCGGCGGCGCCGGTTGCGGCGGCGCCCGCCAGCCAGACGGTCGGGCCTCCCGGCTTCGCGGACGTCGTCCAGCGGGTCAAGCCGGCGGTCATTTCGGTGCGGGTCAGGATCAAGGGCGAAGCGCCCACGGCGAGCTCGGATGAGGGCAACGGTAACGTGTTCCCGAAGGGCTCGCCGTTTGAACGATTCTTCCGGGACTTCGGAAATCCCAACTCGCACGGCGGACACCGGCTGCAGCAGTTCACGCTGGCGCAGGGTTCCGGGTTCTTCATCTCGCCGGACGGCTATGCGGTGACCAACAACCACGTCGTCGACCACGCCCAGTCGGTGGAGATCACCACTGACGCGGGCAAGACCTACACCGCCAAGATCGTCGGCACCGATTCCAAGACGGACCTCGCGTTGATCAAGGTCGACGGCCAGGGCGATTTTCCCTATGTGAAATTCGCCGCCGCCGAGCCGCGGGTGGGCGACTGGGTGATCCCGGTCGGCAATCCTTACGGGCTGGGCGGCACGGTGACCGCCGGGATCATATCGGCGCGCGGCCGTGACATCGGCGCCGGCCCCTATGATGACTTCATCCAGATCGACGCGCCGGTGAACAAGGGCAATTCCGGCGGCCCGGCCTTCGACGAGAACGGTGAGGTGGTAGGGGTCACCACCGCGATCTACTCGCCGTCGGGCGGATCGATCGGCATCGGCTTCGCGATCCCGGCGGAGACGGTGCAGTCGGTCGTGGCGCAACTCAAGGACCACGGATCGGTGACGCGCGGCTGGATCGGCGTGCAGGTCCAGACCGTGACGCAAGATATTGCCGACAGCCTCGGGCTCAAGAAGGCGGAAGGCGCCTTGGTCGCCGAACCGCAGCCCGGCGGCCCGGCCGCCAAGGCCGGCATTGCCTCCGGCGACCTGATCCAGTCGGTCGACGGCCAGGAGGTCAAGAATTCGCGCGACCTCGCCAAGAAGATCGCGGCCATCAACCCGGGCACGCCCGCGAAGATCGGCCTGCTGCACGACGGATCGGAGAAGACGGTATCTTTGACCATCGCGAAGATGCCGAACAAGACGCTGGCGCAAGCCGAGACGGGCAGCCCCACCAGCGAAGGCGCGGCGCCGCTCGGTCTCACGCTGGCGCCGGCGGACACGGTCGCGGGCAAGGGAAACCGCGGCGTGATCGTGACAAACGTCAATCCCGACGGACCGGCGGCCGCGCATGGCGTCCGCAGAGGCGACGTCATTCTCGATGTTTCGGGCAAGGCGGTGAACCTGCCCTCGGACGTGCGCCATGCCGTGGCCGACGCGCGCTCGGCCGGCAAGCACGCGGTGCTGATGCGGATCAAGTCCGACGACGGCACCCATTTCGTCGCGATACCGGTAGCGACCGGCTGAGCCGGCGGCCGCGATGCCGTCCCGCCTCGTGCGAGTCTCGCGCGTGCGCGCTCGGCTCGCCGCAGCCGTGGTCGTTGCTCTGCTCGCCCCGCAGGCCGGCCTCGCGCAGCCGCGCGAGCCGACCGCCGTCGGCCTATGGCAGCAGACAAATCCCGCCACCGGCAAGGCGAATGCGTGGTTTCGCGTCTCGAAGCACGGCGGATTTTATGACGCGACCATCGTCAAGCTGTTCAAGCAACCCAAGCAGAAACAGATCCTGCTGTGCACGAATTGTTCAGGTGTGCAGAAGGACGCGCCGCTATTGGGCCTGAGGATCGTGAAAGGAATGGTGCGCGACGGGCTAATCTACGAAGATGGGACAATCCTCGACCCGCGGGATGGATCGGAATATTACGGGCGCATGCGGCTCAGTCCCGATGGCCGAACGCTCACGGTACGGGGCGATCTCGGAATCGATCCGCTCGGCGGCGATGAAACGTGGACGCGGCTGCCCAGCAGCGCGGCGCACGCGATCAAGCGTGCCAAGGCCCCGGGCCGGAGCTCGACCTCCGCGCCGGCGCCGGCGGCGTCCCTGGCAGACCCCACCGTTAGGACGCATCTCGCGGAGGCAGCTCAGCGCGTGTGGGTCTCGGCCGACGACAGCAGCGCCTCGTTGTGAAATCCCGGAAGGCGGCCCGCGGCTTCGGGAGTCGCGTGCGGCGGCTCGCGCGGCATGACCAGGGAGAACCTGCAATACAGACCGTCCGGCTCGAAGCGGCAATCGGCGGTGCCGCCGAACTGGCTGACGCCGGATCGCAGCAGCCTGCTTCCGAAACCCGAGCGCGCCGGCGCGCTCGCCTTCGGGCCGCCGCTTTCGATCCATTGCAACGTGAGCCGGCCGCCGGCCAGGTTCCAGCTCACGACGATCCGCCCGGAGGGAGCGGACAATGCGCCGTATTTGACCGCGTTGGTCGTGAGCTCGTGCACGATCAGCGCCAGCAAGATCGCAATCGCATAAGGACAATCGATGTCGTCGCCTTGCAATCGAAAGCGCGAGAGATCGTATGGCGCGAACTCACGAACGAGAATGTCGCGCAGCCATGCGCTGCGCCATCCCGACGTGACCAGCAGCTCGTTCGTTGCTCCCAGAGCGGCGAGCCGCGCGCTCACTTTCTCGAGCAGGTCCTCCTGATTGCGCAGGGATTGGCCGACGATCGACTGCACCCCGGCGAGCATGTTCTTGATCCGATGCACCAGCTCGAGATTGAGAAGCCGGCGCGTCGCCTCCTCGCTGCGCAGCCGTTGCAGCAGGCCGCGATAGCTTTGCGAGGCCCAGACGATGACAACCGACGACGTGCCGTACAAAACCAGGCTGACCAGTTGCTCGAGCCGGAACGCAGCCAGGTTCCATTCCGGCGGGACGAAAAGACAGTAGACGACGATCCCGCCCAGGACGGCCGCCAATCCCCCGGCCTCGGCGCCGCCGACGAGAGCCGTCACCAAAGTCGCGGAGTAGTACGGAGCGAAGACGGCGCTGTCGGGGCTGATCAGGCCGAGCCCGATGCGCACGAGCGTGGCGATCCCCACACAGGCGACCGCGAATACAGCGGCAGCCATCGACCGCGGACGCAGTCCCGCGTGCCATATCGAGCACCATCGATTCGAGGCCCATCCGATCATGGCAGCCTCCTGGCTTGCAGACCTGCCGCCGCACGATCGCGGGCAAATCACCGCTGCTCGGCAAATCCGGGCGGAAAGCGCGCACTGCGCGGGCTCGATGCTTTAGATTTCGACTGCCGAGCCTAGGAGAGCCGCCCAGGGTTGCCGAATTAATTTTTGGCAATGAGTCCGCAAGCAAACCATTGGGCCTGCGCGCCCGCGGCACGGCTCCAGCCTCGGGTTGACGTCGCGGTCGCACACATGAAAGAACAGAACTGTCCGAGGTTTGCGGCCCGTTCTCGCTCGATGGAGGCTAGTCGGGGGGCAATCGCGTGTGTTTCACCACGCAACAGATCGTGATCGCCCCCCGCCCGGGGCGGCCGCGCTCCGGCGGGGGAGAGACGGACCAAGCCTTGGCGCTGGAACGCGCGGGGTCAGCCCGATCAGTTTTTCGTGAGGATGCCGCATGACCGCAGGGGTAGAGCGACCACGCGCCGAACGCCGTTTCTCCGAGACGGCGATCACGATTCTCGAGGCGCTTCTCATCGCGCTCGTCGTTCGCAGCTTCCTCATTCAACCCTTCAACATTCCTTCCGGCTCGATGGAGCCGACGCTGCTGGTCGGCGACTATCTGTTCGTTTCGAAATTCAGCTACGGCTTCAGCCGCTATTCGCTGCCATTTTCGCCGCCGCTGTTCTCCGGACGCATCCTGGCGGGAGAGCCGAACCGCGGCGATGTCGTCGTGTTTCGCCACGGCGAGGACGATTTCATCAAGCGCGTGATCGGGTTGCCGGGAGACCGCATCCAAGTGGTGCACGGCACCGTTGTCATCAACGGGACGCCGGTGGAACGCCATCGCATCGCGGATTTCGTCGGGCACGATCCGTGCCGGCCCACCTCCCCCAATGCCCCGCGCGTGCGGGTCTTGCGGTGGCAGGAAACGCTGCCGAACGGCGTGTCGTACGATACGCTGCAGTGTTCGGCCGGAGGCGGTTTTCCGGACGACACCGGGGTTTACAGCGTCCCGGCCGGCCACTTCTTCATGATGGGAGACAACCGGGAGAACTCGGAGGACAGCCGCTTCCCAGACGTGGGCTATGTCCCATTGGAGAAACTGATCGGACGCGCGCAGCTCATCTTTTTCTCGATCGGGGATGGCGCGTCGGCGTGGCAGGTGTGGCACTGGCCGGCCTCGGTGCGGTGGAGCAGGCTGTTTACCCTGGTGCGCTGAACCGCGCACCGCGGAGGTCGAAGGCGCGCTCGGGATTCGATCGACTCGGAATGCGCCTTTTTTGATTTGCGCATGTTGTTATCGGAGTTCCCGCTGTCCGGGACACGCGCCCCTAGTCAGGCACCAGTTGGCGGAGCGCTCGTGGCCGCGATCCGGCTGTGCCTGATGCCATAGATTGAATACACCGCGAGCCCGACCACCAGCCAGATCACAAACCGCATCCAGGTGGCGAGCGGCAGGCCCGCCATCAGGAACAGCGCGGAAGCCACGCCGGCGGGCGCGACGGCATAAACCGCCGGTGTCCGGAACGGCCGCCCGAGACGCGGCTGCGTGAACCGCAATGCAAGCACGCCCGCGCAGACGATGGCGAACGCGAACAAGGTCCCGATGCTGACCAGCTCCCCGACGAGGCCAATCGGCAGCAGACCGGACAGCAAGGTCACGATGACGCCGGTCACGATCGTTGTGATATAGGGGGTGCGGAATCGCGGGTGCACGCGGGAGGCCAGCGGCGGCAACAGGCCGTCGCGCGCCATCGAGTAGAAGATGCGCGGCTGCGCCAGCAGCATGACCAGAATGACCGAGGTCAAGCCGAGGATGGCGCCGAGCTTGATGATCGGCGCCAGCCACGTCATGCCGATGCTATCGACGCCGACCGCGATCGGGTCCGGAACATTGAGCTTGTCATACGGAATGATTCCAGTCAGGACCAATCCGACCGCCACGTAGAGGATGGTGCAAATGGCCAGGGATCCGAGGATGCCGATCGGCATGTCGCGCTTCGGATTGTTCGCCTCCTGGGCGGCGGTCGATACCGCGTCGAAACCGATATAGGCGAAGAAGACCACGGCCGCCCCGCGCACGAGTCCGCTCCAGCCGTACTGGCCGGGACCGAGATTGGGCGGGATGAAGGCGCCATCCGGATTGCTGGCCGTGATCCAATTGGCGGTGCTGACGTGCCCCACGCCGACCGCGATGAAAGCGATGATGATGGCGATTTTTATCACCACGATCAGGTTGTTCACCCGCGCCGACTCGTGAATGCCGATCACCAGCAGCGTCGAAACGCCGGCGATCACCAGCATGGCCGGCACATTGAGCAGCGCTCCGCTCGCATGCCAGGCCTCGTTGGCCGCGTCATAGACGAACGGCGAACCCGCCAGCCGGGCCGGGACCACGATCCCCAAATCATGCAGGAAGCTGACGACGTAGCCGGACCATCCGATGGCCACCGTGGTCGCGCCCAGCGCATACTCCAGAATGAGGTCCCAGCCGATGATCCAGGCGACGAACTCACCCAGAGTCGCGTAGGCATAGGTATAGGCGCTGCCGGCGATCGGCACTGTTGACGCCATCTCCGCATAGCACAGGCCCGCGAAGGCACAGGCGATTGCGCCGAAGACGAAGGACAGCGCGATTGCCGGGCCGGCATTGGCGGCGGCCGCGTGCCCGGTCAGCACGAAAATGCCGGCGCCGATGATGGCTCCGATTCCCAGCGCCACCAGATTGAGGGCGGACAAGGTGCGCTTGAGCGGTATGCCGCCATGGGTGGTGAGGGCTTGCACGTCGCGCTCCTGCGCCTCGGCTTGGAGCACGGCGATCGGCTTGCGCGCCCAGAGATTGGCCATGGCCGGCAAACCTTTTCAGAGGTTCAAGCTTTTCAGGCCTGACCTTTTGCAACTCGCGGCGAGGGCGGCGAGTTCCGCAACGCTCGGCGCCCGCACCAGCGCGGCGCCAACCCGCCGAGCCGCGCCATCGGCGTAACCGCCGCCGTTTGCCGCGCGCGGCTCAGCCCATTCCCGATACCGATACCGGCTCGATCTCCCCCATGATGCGGACCTCGCCCGGCTGCGCATGGGGGTATTTGTCCTGCCCGAGATATTTCTTCGCGAGCGCATCGATGTGCGCGGCGGCGCCGTTCTCCGTGACGCGGGCGACACGTCCGCGCACTTGGACGTAGCGGTAGGGATTATCGGGGTCGACAATGGCCAGCGCCACCGCCGCGCCGGGTTTGAGGTTGCGCGCTTTGACCCGTCCCTTGGCGGTGTTGACCCGAATTCGACCGTCCGCGTAGTCGAACCAGACCGGCGTCGCCTGCGGCGAGCCGTCCGGCATCACGGTGGACAGGATCGCGAACGCCTTCTTCCGTTGCAGAAGATCGAGATACTTCTCCGGAATATTCGCCATGGCGCAAGCTCCCTTTGCTGCAGCTCCGATCGCCTGGATATAAGCGCCGGTCGCGGTCTACTCACGGACATTCTCTGCCAGCCATTCGATCGCGGCCTGGACGCCGCCCGCGCCATGCGGCATGCGCAGCGCCTTGAGCGCGGTCTCGACCACGCCGAGCGTGCCCAGGATCATGGGCGCATTGACGTGTCCCATGTGGGCGATGCGCAGTGCCTTGCCGGACAGCTCGCCGATGCCGATGCCGAGCACGACACCGCATTTCTTGTTGCAATATTCCATGAGCCGGCGCGGTTCCGCACCATCATTCATCAGGACGGTCGTGACCGTGTCGGCGCGCTCCTGCGGCGCGGAAATATTGAAGTCGAGCGCATGGCGCTGCGACCAGACCGCGACGGCGCGGCGCACCGCCTCGGCCAGCAGGCGGTGGCGCAGGAACACGTTCTCGAGTCCCTCCTCGAACAACATGTCCAACGCCTGCCGCAGCGCAAACATGAGGTGCTCGGGCGGCGTGCCGGCATATTTCTGGTAATGCACTTTGCCGTCGCGCGCGGTCCAGTCCCAATAGGGAGTTCGCAAGCCAGCCCGCGCGTGCGCCTCGCGTGCCCGCGGGCTGACGGCGACGAAGCCGAGGCCCGGCGGCGTCATCAGGCCCTTCTGGGATCCCGCGACCGCGACGTCGACCCCCCAGGCATCCATCTCGAACGGGACACAGCCGAGCGACGCCACCACATCGACCATGAACAAGCCGTCATGGCCCGCGGCCCTGATGGCGCGGCCGATGGCGGCGATGTCATTGGCCGCGCCGGACGCGGTATCGATCTGCACCGCCAGGATCGCCTTGATCGCGCCTGCCCGGTCCTGGCGCAGCCGCTCCTCGACCGCCGCCGGACGCACCGCGCGGCGCCAGTCGCCCTTGAGCACCTCGACCTCGACGCCCAGCCCGGCGGCGGCATCGCCCCAGCCGGTCGCGAACCGGCCGCTTTCCAGCACCAGGATCTTGTCCCCTTTGGAAAGGATGTTGGTGAGCGCGGCCTCCCAGGCGCCGTGGCCGTTGGCGATGTAGATGTACGAGCGCCCCTCGGTTCGGAATACCCGGCCGAGGTCATGCAGCAGGCTCTCCGTGAGATGCACCAGCGGACCGGAATAGATGTCCACCGCCGGACGGTGCATGGCGCGCAACACCTCGTCCGGCACCGTGGTCGGACCCGGGATCGCCAGGAACTCGCGTCCCGCTCGTACAACCATCTGGTTTCCTCGTTCTGCTTACGCCACGGGCGAAGCCGAGGGCCGCCGGGGCGGGCCGCCGTTTGCCGCGCACCGCGGAATCATACGCCCGCGATCACGTCCGCCCAATCCTCCAGCATCGACGCCTCGTGCCCGGTGCGAATGTGCATGCCGAACTGGCTGTAGCCGGCCGCCTTCATCGCTCGCAATCCCTCCCTCAGCTCTGCGCGGGTGCCGGTGAACGTGAATGCGCGAATGACGTCGCCCGTGATGATGTCCTGCTCCTCCGGCCGCAGGAACATCAGGTGGCCGCGATGATTGGAGAGGTAGCGCGCGTCCGGCGGCTGATAGTTGCGGTAGATTTCGCGATAGGCGTCGAATTTCGCCTTGAACTGCGGCGGCGTCTGAAAGCCGATCGATCCGAGCTCCTGCTCCTCGGCATGGTTGTGAAAGACGATCGCCGCGGCGGGACCGGCCTGCGCCTTCGCGCGCGCACTGTCGGGCGGCTCGCCGTCCGCCAGCACGCAGCCGCCGCCGAACGCGGTCGCATAGAGCGCGCTCGGATCGCGGCCGGCGTTTTGCCAGGCCCTCTGCATGTCGGCGAGCGCGGCATTCGCCGCCTGTGCGCTGCGCGCCGCGGCGAGCCAATGGGCGCCGAGCTTGGCGGTGAGCTCGCGTCCGCGCGGGCCGAACGCGGAGATATGCACCGGGATTGGATCGTGCAGATTGATCAGCTCGAGCTCGGGGTTGAGGAAGCGGATCTTGCGGGATCGGCCGTGCGCCGACCACTCGACGGTCTCACCCGCGAGCAGGCCGCGAACAACACCGACATAGTCCTCGATCTGCGCGAGCGTGATCGCGCGCAGCCCCATGGTCCGCCGCGCGGTAAAACCGGTGCCGACGCCGAAATCGACGCGGCCGGGAGCGAGCGCGTTCAAGGAGGCCAGCGCGCTGGCTGCGACCGGGGCGATGCGATTGGATGGAATCAGCACCCCGGTGCCGAGCCGGATGCGCGAGGTCTGCATGGCGGCGGCCGCCATGGCGACGAAGAGATCCGCGTTCAGGAGCTGGGTGTCGTAGAACCACGCGTGCGTGAAGCCCAGCTCCTCCGCCCGTTTGACCACTCTCCAGGAATGCGAGGAGGTCGCAAGCTGAATACCGAAGTCCACGGTCATCTCCCCATTGCCGCCGTGACGCCAGCGCAGTCGAGGTGCAGCTTGCCGAACCGGAAGACCGACCTGCGGACGCCGCATGCCGTCGCGCGGCGCCTATGCCGTTCCTCCCGGCCCGCAGATCACGTTCAACAGCGCCTGCCGTCTCTCGTCGCGCACGACTGATATCGCATGTTGCAACGCCTGCGGCAGCGCCGCCGGATCCTCCACGCGCTCGCCGTGGCCGCCCGCGGCCTGGCAAATCGCCTCGAAGGCAGGCAGCTTCTCGAGCCCCACGAAGGGTGGCTGGTTGCTGCGCGCCGCCAGCCCATCGGGATACATGGCCAGCGTGCTGCGCTGAACTGCGCCCCACATCGCGTTGTTCATGACGACAAAGAGAACCGGCAGCTCGTGCAAGGCGGCGGCATGATGCACGGCGGCGGGGTTGCTGAACATGTAGGCGCCATCGCCGAGCACGGCCATGACCGGGCTGCCTGGGCGCGCCAGCTGGGCGCCGAGCGCCGCGCCGGCGCCCCAGCCGAGACCGGAGGCGGAGCTCGAGCCGAAATAAAGATCGGCGGCCTCGAAGCTGCAATGCTCTGGAAACAACGTGTACTCGTTCACGACGATCGTGTTCGGATCCTTGGCGCGGCCGATGCAGTGGCTCACCCAGGCCGGGTCGGGCGGGGTCTTGCGGGCGGCGGTTTCGAGCGCGGTCTTTAGGCCGGCGGCCAGAGCGGCGCGCTCTTCCTCGATCCAGCGCCGCCGCGCCGCGAGCGTGTCGGAATCGAGCGCGTCCGCCAGCGCCCGGCCCAGCGCGGCAAGGGCCGCGCCAGCCGCGGCGGTGATCGCGACGTCGCAGGGAAAGCCGCGGATCGGATAGCGTGCAAACAGCGGATCGAGCCCGCAATGGACCACCTTGCAGCCCGCGCCGGGACTTGCGTGACTCGGAATCCAGGGGACGTCGCTCTCAAGCACCACAATCGCGTCGGCCTTGGGCACCAGCCCCGCCGGATTGAAGCCGAGATTCATCGGATGCGATGACGGCAGCGAGAGATAGCGCGGCCGGTGCTGGACCACTCCGAAGGCGAAGCGCTCGGCGAACAGCGCCAGTGCCGCGAAGGCCGCGGCGTCCCTTCCGGCATTGGAGGTCACGATCAGCGGCCGCCTGGCCTGCGCGAGCAGGCGCGCTGCCGCCGCGATCGCGTCCGCATCGGGCGCTGCCGGCGCTGCCGCGGTGAAACGGGCGGCGGAAGCAGGCCGTGCATCGGTCGCCGGCGCCGCAATCACCTCGCGCGGCAGCGACAGATAGACCGGGCCGCGCGGCTCCGTCGCTGCAATGGCGAGGGCGCGATCAACCACCGCCTCCAGCTGCTCGGGATTGCGCAACTCGTAATCCCACTTGACCACTTCCCGGATCATGCCGGCCTGGTCGTACATCTCCTGCGCCCAGTGGATGTAGCCGTCGCGCGAGCCCAACAGGCCCGTCTCCGTCAGCGGCGAGCGGCCGGCGGTCAGCAGAAGCGCAACGTTCTCGCGCGCGGCGTTCATGGCGGCGCAGATCATGTTGGCGGTGCCGACGCTGACATGGGCCATCACCGCGGGTATCCGGCGCGACACCATGCCGTAGCCGTGCGCCATGGCGACGGCGAGATTTTCGTGCGTGGCGAGCATCGGGCGCGGAACCGGGATGCCTTCTTGCGCCGCTTGCGCATAGGCTTCTATCAGTGGCGCGAAATCGGTCCCGGCATTGCCGAACAAGTATTCGACGCCGCGCTCGGCCAACAGCGAGAGGTACGCGGCCGCGACGTTGCCGGATCGCTTCTTCGTGGTCGGTTTCTCGCTTCGCTCCACGCGCGGTCCCATCGCATGCATTCTGCGGCGGCTCACTCTAGCGTCAACCTCGGCCGCCAACCAACCCTCGCGCGTGAGTTGCGCGCAACTGCCGTGCCACCGACGCGGCTGCGGCAGCGGCAGCGATGGACAAGCTGCGCGCGCTGATCGAATATGGCCGGCCGGATTTCGACGGGCGTTCGCTTGCGCGTTGCAAACGCATCTCGCGGCCCGCGACCCGAGAACAACCGAGAGGTGGCAGCATGAAGCGATTTTGCATGGCGCTCGGCGCATTGGGCCTGTTGCTGGTCCCGATGCAGGCGACCGCCCAGGACAAGCTCGTCGTCAGCGTGTGGGGAGGCAGCTGGCGCGACATGGTCGCCAACATCATCGGCAAGAAGTTCACCGCCGAAACCGGCGCCACCGTCGAATACATCACCGGCGGCACGATCGACCGGCTCAACAAGGAGAAGCTCGCGAAGGGCAACCCGGAGAGCGACATCACGTTTACGACTTCGCACGTCGGCTGGCTTTACGCCAACGACGGTCTCTACGAGCAACTCGATCTGAGCAAAGTGCCGAACGCCAGGAATCTGGTGGAGCAGGCCAAGATCAGCCCCTATCACATCGGTACCTGGGCCTACGTCTACACCATCGGGTACCGGCCCGATCTCATGAAAGGCGTGGCTTTCGACAGCTGGGCCGACCTCTGGCGGCCCGAGGTCAAGGGCAAGCTCGCCGCACCCGATTTCGATCCCAGCCATCTCATCGTCGTTTCCGCGATCCTGTCGGGCGGCGACGCCGCCCACTGGGAAAAGGGACAGGCCAAGCTCAAGGAGCTCAAGCCGAGCTTCAAGGCGTTCTATACCAACGATGCCAACAGCCAGCAGCTCATCGCCAACGGCGAGACGCCGGTCCAGGTGATCCTGTCGATGAACGCGCACTATATGGCCGGCGAGGGCGTGCCGATCAAGCTGGTGATCCCCAAGGAAGGAGCCGTGCTGGGCATCGACACCATCGCCATCATGAAGGGCTCCAAGAAGCAGGATCTCGCCTACAAATTCATCAACGTCGCGCTCGACCCGCAGGTGCAGGCCGAGGTCGCCAACTTCAAAAAGGGCAGTCCAGTGGTCAGCAACGCCAAGCTCGATCCCGCCGTCGCCAAGCTGCCTGGGGTGTTCACAACCCCCGAACAGTGGAGCAAGCAGGCGATCATCATCGATCACAAGCTGCGCGCGGAAAAGACCGCGGAATGGCGCAAATGGTTCGCCGAGAACATCATGAACTAACGGACCGCGAGGCGATGCCGGCGCGCGCGCACCGACCGGTCCGGAACAGCGGTCATGGCGAACAGGCCGCTCTTGCGCCTCCTGGTGATTCCGGCGGCACTGTGCGCGCTCGGCTTCCTGGCCGCGCTGGCGGCGGTGATGCAGTACAGCTTGCGCGCCTATGTCCCGGGATCGCTCGAGGCCGGCGGCTTCACCCTCGCGAACTTCGCGGCGCTGATGAAGCCGCTCTATGCACGGGTGTTCTTTGACACCGTATGGATCTCCTTCCTGACGGCGGCGTTCACGCTCGTCCTCGGCTATCCGCTCGCCTATGCGCTGGTGCACGCCGGCAATATCGCGCTGAAGTCCGCGATCCTGGTGATCACGGTATCCCCGCTGTTCCTCGGCGAGGTGGTGCGGACCTATTCCTGGATCATCGTGCTGGGCAACAGCGGGTTCGTGAACTCGATGCTGCTCAAGGCCGGGCTGATCGAGCAGCCATTGCAGCTCATGTTCACCCAGTTCGGGGTCGTCACCGCCCTCGTTCACGTCACGCTGCCGCTGATGGTAATCATGTTGGCGGCGGCGCTCGCGCACATCGACCGCGACTACGAGCGCGCGGCCGCAAGCCTCGGAGCAGGGCCCGTGCGCGCCTTCCTCACGGTGACGCTGCCGCTCTCGACGCCCGGCATCATCGCCGGCGTCACCACCGCATTCGCCTGGACGTTCAGCGCGTTCGCGACCCCGCAGCTGATCGGGGGCGGCCGGGTCAACATGATTTCCAACCTGGTCTACCAACTCGGATTCGCGAGCTTCAATTTTCCGTTCGCAGCCAGCCTCTCGGTCGCCGGCCTCCTCCTCGCCTTCCTCATGCTGGCGCTGCTGCGTGTGGCCGCCCGCCCGCTCGAACGGCTTGGACCGCACTGATGACGCGCCTGCCGTCGCCGAAGCCGCTGCGGCTGCTGGGTTGGCTCGCCGTGATCGCGATTCTCGGCTTTGTGGTCTTGCCGGCGCTGGTGGTTGCGATCGCAGCCTTCAACGCGCAGGCGATCTTGTCGTTTCCTCCCAAGGGCTGGTCGTGGCGCTGGTTCGCCAAGGCGGTCGCGTATCAGGACTTTCGCCTCGGCTTCCGCAACGGCCTGATCGTGACCGCCTGGGCGTCCTCCATTGCGCTGGTCGCGGGCGCGGCTTTCGCGCTCGCGCTCGAGCGCTACGCTTTCCCCCTGAAGCGGACGCTCGAGACCGTTCTGCTCTCCCCGCTCGTGGTGCCGCATTTCACGGTCGGGCTTGGCTTTCTGATCCTCGCGGCACAGCTCGGCGCCGCGCGCGGCTATGCGGTGATCGTCGCCTGCCACGTCGTGCTCGTTCTTCCGTTCGTGCTGCGCAGCGTCTACGTCTCGCTGCGAAATCTCGACCCGCGCATGGAGCTGGCGGCGGCGAGCCTCGGCGCACCGCCGCACCGCGTCCTCACGACCGTCACCTTGCCGCTGCTGGTTCCCGGCCTGGTCAGCGGATGGCTGTTCGCGGCAATCCTGTCGTTCAATGAATTTACCGCCTCCCTGTTCGTCACCGTTCAGCGCACGCAGACGCTCCCGGTCGCGCTCTACAACTATGTGCGCGAATACGCCGACCCCTCGATGGCGGCAATTTCGGTCATCTACATCCTCGCCACCGCCGCGATACTGACTTTTGCCAATACCTTCCTCGGTCTCGCCAAGGTGCTGAACGTTGAACCATCCCGCTGAACGAGCTCCCGGCGCGAGCACGGCGATCGGCGGAAATGTCGCCGTGCAGCTCGAAAGCATTAGCAAGCGTTTCGGCAGGATCACCGCGCTCGACGAGCTGTCGTTGCAGGTCCGCCGCGGCGAGCTGATGACGCTGCTCGGCCCCTCGGGCTGCGGCAAGACCACGCTGCTCAACCTGGTTGCCGGATTCCTCATGCCGGACAGCGGCGAAATCACCATCGACGGCCGCCCGATGACGCGCGTTCCCACCCACCGGCGCGAGATCGGGATCATGTTCCAGAACTACGCGCTGTTCCCGCACATGAGCGTAGCGGCCAATGTCGGTTACGGCCTCAGGATGCGCCGGATTGCCAAGCCCGAGATCGCGGATCGAGTTGCCGATGCGCTCGCGCTCGTCAAGCTTCAGGGATTGGAGGACCGCAAGCCTCGCCAACTCTCCGGTGGTCAGCAGCAGCGCGTCGCGCTCGCGCGTGCCCTGGTCATTCGTCCGAGAGTCTTGCTGCTGGATGAGCCGTTCTCCGCGCTCGA
>DATBKV010000009.1:0-28799 GCA_036555745.1 Xanthobacteraceae bacterium
GGCGGCTTCGTCGGCGCGAATTTCGGCAGCATCGATTCGTCGACCGCCGTGGGCAACGCCGTGAGCGGCGCCAACAGCGCGGTCGGCGGCTTCGCCGGCAGCAATGCCCAATTCGTGAACTTCACGCCGGACTCGATCCCGGGCTCGAGCTTCCCGGTCGGCACCATTACCAATTCGAGCGCGAGCGGCACGGCGAGCGGCGGGCCGGGCAGCACCACCGGGCCGTTCGTCGCGCTCAACGATCCGACCACCGCCTCCAACCCGCCAGCGTTCCCGTCGATCGTGCAGGGCTGCAGCGACGCCACCTGCGTGTTCGTCAATACCGGGATCTTGCCGTCGCCCTCGTCACCGTTCCCCGAGCCGCTGCCGCCGTTCACGCCGGCGCTCGTGGAGACGCTGGCGGCGCAGCAGACGCAGGTAATCATCAATCTCACCAACACCGTGCAGCTCGCCGCGCTCAACACCGCGCCGGTGGTGAACACCACGCAAGGCGGCATCCGCACGCCGCCGCAGCCGCCGCCGGGGGCGGCCACGTCGCCGCCGGCTGCCGGCCGCGAGTTCCTGCCCCCGGGCTTCGACCGGCGCATCATCGACGTGCCGCCGGTGACCGAGACGCGCTACCGCACCGACCTGGTGGTGGTGCAGGTGCGGGCCGAGCTCATGGAGCGGCTGCGCACCGCCCTCACCAGCCTTGGCGGCCTGACCATCGAAGCCACGGAGAACCTCGCCATTCTCGGCTCGACCGCGGTGAAGCTGCACATCACCAACGGCCAGCCGGTGGCGGCGGTGATCCAGCAGCTGGCGAACATCCAGGTGATTGCGGTGGCGCAGCCGGAATACGTGTTCGTGGCCGATCAGGCGGCGGGTGCCCCGACGCCCGCGCAGTCCGCTCCGGCCTCGCGCGGCGACGCCGCGCAGCAGGGCGACGCCGCACAATACATCCTGCAGAAGCTCAGCATTGCCGACGTCCACCGCATCGTGCGCGGCGAGGGCGTGCCGGTCGCGGTGATCGACTCGCAGATCGACGCCGCCCATCCCGATCTCGAGGGCGTGGTAGCTGAGCGCTTCGACGCGGTCGGCGCGGAGGAGAAGCCGCACGCGCACGGCACCGGCATGGCCGGCGCCATCGCGGCGCACCGACGCCTGCTCGGGATGGCGCCGGGGGCGCGGCTCCTCGCCGTGCACGCCTTCTCCACCAGTGGGGCCAGCCCCGAGAGCACCACCTTCAGCATCCTCAAGGGGATGGACTGGGCGGTGAAGCAGGGCGCGCGCGTCGTCAACATGAGCTTCGCCGGCCCGCGCGATCCTTCGCTCGACCGCGCGCTCAAGGCGGCCTACGACAAGGGCATCGTGCTGATCGCCGCCGCCGGCAACGCCGGGCCGAAATCGCCGCCGCAGTTCCCGGGCGCCGACCCCTACGTGATCGCGGTGACCGCGACCGACGCCAATGACAAGCTGTTCCCCGGCGCCAATCGCGGCAAGTACATCTCGGTAGCGGCGCCCGGCGTCGACATCCTGGCGCCGGCGCCCGACAACGGCTACCAGCTCACCACCGGCACCTCGGTGGCGGCCGCCGAGGTGAGCGGCATCGTGGCGCTCCTGCTCGAGCGGAATCCCAAGCTTACGCCCGCCGACGTGCGCCGCATCTTGACCCTGAGCGCCAAACGTCTCGGCCCGGGCGAGCGCGACGACAATTTCGGCTCCGGCCTGATCGACCCGCTCAAGGCGCTGCAGCTCGCCACGCCACAGACCGCGGCCGCGCCGCCTCCGCCCGCCCCGGTGCGTGCGCCGGCGCCGGTGCGCCAGCGCTAGGCCGGCTCAGGGACCGCGATGGCGACCACGGACCGGGACTTCGCGGGATCCATCCCGCAACTCTACGACCAATTCCTGGTTCCGCTGATCTTCGAACCCTACGCGCGCGATCTCGCCGGGCGGGTGGCGAAGAGCGCGCCGCAAGCCGTGCTGGAAACTGCCGCGGGCACCGGAGTGCTGACGCGCGCGATGGCGTCCCAGCTTCCTGGCGCCACGCGCATCGTCGCGACCGATCTCAATCAGCCGATGCTTGAGCATGCCCAGGCGCGGATGCCGCGCGAGCGCCCAATCGAGTGGCGGCAGGCTGACGCCCTGGATCTGCCGTTTCCGGATGAAGGCTTTGACGTCGTGGCCTGCCAGTTCGGCGCCATGTTCTTTCCGGACAAGGTGCGGGGCTACGCCGAGGCGCGGCGAGTCCTCAAGCCGGGCGGCCGCTTTCTGTTCAACGTCTGGGACCGGATCTCGGAAAACGAGTTTGCCGACGTGGTGACCGAAGCGGTGGCCGCGCTGTTTCCGCATGACCCCCCGCGTTTCCTGGCGCGCACCCCGCATGGCTATCACGACGCCGAAGCAATCCGGCAGGAACTGAATGCCGCGGGGTTTGCGGACGTCTCGATCGATGCGGTGGAGGCCGCCAGCAAGGCGGCTTCGCCGCGCGACCCGGCGATTGCCTATTGTCAGGGCACTCCCCTGCGAAATGAAATCGAGGCGCGCGACGGCTCGCGGCTGGACGAGGCCACACAAACGGCGACCGACGCCTTGGCGCGCCGATTTGGAAGCGGCGCCGTTGCAGGCCGCATCCGGGCGCTCGTGATCAGCGCCGGGCGCTAAATCGACAACGCCGCTCTTCGGCGACCCTAACGAGATTGGATGGCACCGAGGCGCAGACTGCCGCAAACGCACTTCGTGCCGGAAGCCGGCATTGCCCGCATCATTCGATCACGTCGTCGGCAATGGCGATAACTCCGGCAGGGATTGCAAGACCGAGCGCCTTTGCGGTCTTCAGGTTGATGACGAGATCGAATTTCGAGGCCTGCAAGATCGGGAGGTCGCCGGGTTTGGCGCCTTTCAGGATCTCGCTGGTATAGAGCGCGAGTTGCCGATACGCGTCCACGATGTCGACACCGTAGCTCGCAAGCCCGCCCGCGACTGCGTATTCGCGAAAGTGATAGATCGCAGGGACTGAATAGCTGGCGGCCAACTGCACGATCCGGCTTCGCTCGGTGTCGAAATAGGGCGAGCTGGCAACGGCCAGTGCGCGGATGCTCTCCTGACCGAGGGTCGCAAACGCGGCATCGAGTTCTTGCTCGTTCGACGCGCGCAGCACCCGAATGCGCAGGCCCATGGCGCTGGCGGCGGCCTCGGCGCTAGCGACTTGTTGCGCCGACGGCGGAAAGCTCGCGTTGACCAGGTAGGCGACTGTACTGGCGCCGGGCACCAGGTCATGCAGCAGGCTCAGCCGTTTCGGATCCAAAACCGTGGCGAAGATGTCGATTCCGGTGACGTTGCCGCCCGGCCGATTGATGCTTTTGGCCAGTCCGAGCTTGACGGCGTCTCCACTCATCGCAAACACGATGGGTATGGTGGAAGTCGCCGATTTGGCCGCCAAGACAGCGGGGGTACCACCGCCGGCAACGATGATCGAAACGGGAAGGCCGACCAGCTCTTTCGCAAGGGCCGGCAGCTGCTGGTACTGGCCGTGCGTCCAACGGTATTCAATCCTGACGTTTTGGCCGTCGATGAAGCCTGCGTCACGCAGGCCGCGGCGAAATCCGGCGGTGATGTGAGCTGCGTCTTGTGGCCCGCGACTGTGCAGGAACCCGACCACTGGAAGCGCGGCATTTTGTGCGCGGGCCGCGAGCGGCCACGCCGCCGCGCTGCCAATGAGCGTGATGAACTCGCGCCGCTTCATGTCGAACCTAGCGGCTTCCTCGCCACAGTCCGTCCGCCGCATTCGAAGCTTACCACGGAGCCCGAGTCCGGTCCCCGGGGCCGGGCTGAATTGTTCTGAATCCCGCAACGCAGCTGCGTCGCCGAGCTCGAAGCACAGCCACAAGCGGCGGCCAATGCGCGCCAAGCGTTAGACGCCGAGATAGCGTTGCAGGACCTCGGGCCGCGCCTTGATCTCGCTGGTCGGCCCTTCATGCGCGATATGGCCGTTATTGATGATGTAGGCGCGCTGCGCCAGCGTCAGCGCGGCGGCGAGGTTCTGCTCCACCAGCAGGATGGTCTGCCCGGCCTCCGCCAGATCGCGGCAGGCCTTCATGAGGTCGCGCACGATCACCGGCGCGAGCCCCTCGAACGGCTCGTCGAGGAGGATGAGCTTGGGATCGCGGATGAGCGCGCGCGCGATCGCGAGCATCTGCTGCTCGCCGCCGGAAAGATCGGTGCCGCGGCTCCCCCGCCGCTCCTGCAGCCGCGGGAAGATCTCGTAGATGCGCGCGAGCGGCCAGCGGTTCTCGGCGGTGAGGGCGGCCAGGCTCAGGTTCTCCTCGACGCTGAGGCTGCCGAAGATGCGGCGGTCCTCGTGCACCAATTGCATGCCCGCGCGCGCGATGGCGTGGCTCTTGCGGCCCGCGATCTCGGCACCGTCGAACACGATCGAGCCGTCGCGCGGTGTGACCACGCCCATCAGGCTCTTGAGAGTCGTGCTCTTGCCCGCGCCGTTGCGGCCGAGCAGCGCCACCACCTCGTTGCGCTCCACGCGCAAGGCGACGTCGAACAGGATGTGGCTGTCGCCGTAATAGGTGTTGAGACCGTTGACCTCGAGCAGGTTCATTCCGCGGCCAACACGCCGTGCACGCCGCCGAGATAGGCTTCCTGCACCTTGTTGTTGCCCTTGATTTCATCGGGCGTGCCTTCGACCAGCACCCGCCCCTCCTGCAGGACGGTGACGCGCTCGACCAGCTCGAACAGCGAATCCATATCGTGATCAATGATGATCATGGTGCGGCCGCGGGCGATCGATTTGAGCAGCTGCACCGTCTCGACGCGCTCGCGCGGGCTCATGCCGGCGAGCGGCTCGTCGAGCAGCAGGAGGCTCGGCGAGGTCGCGAGCGCCAGGCCAACCTCGAGCCGGCGCTTCTCACCGTAGGCCAGATCCGATACCGGCGTGTCGGCGCGCCCGGCCAGATCGACCAGCTCGAGCGTGTGCTCGACCTGCTCGCCCAGGCCGCGGACGCCACGCAGTGATCTGAACAGATCGAGCCTGAACTTGCCGCGCAGCTCCGCCAGCGCCGCGATGGTCAGGTTTTCGCGCACGGTCAGGCGGTTGAACAACTGGTTGATCTGGTAGCTCTTGGTGAGACCGAGCTGGCAGACGTCGGTCACCGTCATCCCGGTGATGTCGCGGCCCTCGAACAGGATCCGGCCCGAGGTCGGCGGCACCTCGCACGTCAGCATCTTGAAGAAGGTGGTCTTGCCCGCGCCATTCGGGCCGATGATGCCGCGCAGCTCGCCGTGATCGACGGCAAAATCGATGTCGCGGTTGGCGGCGAGGCCGCCGTAGTGCTTGGTGAGGCCCTTGGCTTGCAGGATCGGGCCGCTCGTGCGGTCAGTGGTGCGGCGACGCGCCGGCATGACGGCGATCGCCGGCTGGCGCGCGATGTCGGGGGCGACGGCCGTCCGCTCGCCTTGCGCCGTGGTGACGGCGGCTGGCGCAGCCGCGACGTATTCAGCTTCGGGTTTCTTGCGCGCGCCGGTCACGAACCGGTAGAGATCGGCAATGCCGCCGATCAATCCGCGGCGCAGGAAGCACACCAGCAGCACGAAGATCACGCCGAGCACCAGCTTCCAGGTGGCGCCGAGATGCAGCGTGGTCTGCAACAAATCGCTCAGATAGAGCCACACGGTCGCGCCGACCAGCGGGCCGAACAGGGTCCCGGCGCCACCGATCGCCGTCTGCATCACCAGCTGCCCGGAGGTATCGAACATGAAGGCGTCGGGCGGCATGAAACCTTGCATGACGCCGAGGAGACCGCCGGCGAAGCCGGCATAGGCGGCGGCGACGACGAAGGCAGCGACCTTGTAGCCGTGGATGGCGTGGCCGACGGCGGCGGCGCGCAGCGGATTGTCGCGGATCGCGCGCAAGATGGCACCCACGGGCGAGCGCACGATGCGCAGCGCGATCACCATGCCGACGAAATACCAGAACGCCAGGAATGCGTAGAGCCAGATGTCGCTGTCGAACTGGATGGTGGTGAAGCCGAGATAAAGCGCCGGTTGCGGCACGCCGGGCAGGCCGTTCTCGCCGCCGGTATAGGCCGAGAGCGGATTGAACTCGACGAAGAAAAAAACCTCGGCGATTGCCACGGTGATCATCGCGAAATAGATGCCGGTGCGCCTGAGCGCGATCAGCCCCACGAGATAGCCCACCACCGCGGCCGCGATCATTCCGATGATCAGCGCCATCGTCACGTACGGGAAATCCGTCATCGTGAGCAGATAGGCGGCGACCATGCCGCCGGTGCCGAAGAAGGCGGACTGGCCGAACGAGAGCAGGCCGGTGAAGCCGAACAGGATGTCGAACCCGATGCCGAACAGACCCCAGACCAGGATGCGATTGATGGTGGTCGGCGTGAACCCGAGATAGGGCAGCACGAACGGCGCCGCGATCAGCCCGGCGGCGGTGAGGATCTCGACCAGGAAGGGGCGTTGCCTGAGCATGGGACGGCGGCGCTCATTCGCGGCCGGCCGTGCCGAGCAGTCCATAGGGACGCAGCACGAGCACCAGCGTCATCGCCACGAACAGCATGACGTATGCGTAGCCTGGATTGAACATGGAGGTGATGCTGATGATCTCGCCCGCGATCAGCCCGCCGAGCACGGCGCCCGGGAACGAGCCGACGCCGCCGATCACCACCACGACGAAGGTCTGCACGAGGATCCCTTCGCCCACGTCGGGCGCGATCGAGACCACCGGCGCGTTGACGATGCCGGCGAAGCCCGCCGCCATGGAGCCGATGCCGAACACCAGCATGAACACCTTGTAGACGTCGATCCCGAGCGAATCGACCATCACGGAGTCCTCGATGCCGGCGCGCACGATCATGCCGATACGGGTGCGATAGAGCACGAGGTAGAGCGCCAGCAGCGCGACCGCGACAATGCCGAGCAGCGCGAGACGGTAGGTCGGATAGAACATGAATCCGAGCGGCGTGATGCCCACCAGCGCAGGCGGAGGCGGCACCGCCTTGGACAAGCTGCCGAAGAAGAACCGCACGGTCTCGACGAACACGATCCCGAGCCCGAAGGTGACCAGCAACTGGTCCTCATGCGGACGACGGTAGAAATAGCGGATGATCAGCCGCTCCATCACCACGCCGACCAGCATCACAAAAACCGCGCCGCTGAAGATCGCCGCGATGAACGAGTCCGTGTAGCTGTAGGCGACCCAGCCGGCGTAGCCGCCGAGCATGAACATGGCGCCGTGCGCCAGATTGAGGACGCCGAGCGTGCCGTAGATGATGGTCAGGCCGGACGCGATCAGCGCGAGCAGTGCGCCGAGGACCAGCCCGTTGAAGCATTGCGATATGAAATTGGCCCAGTTGATCATGGGTCCGGCAATACGCGTGGAGCGGACGTAAAACCGCGCCGCAGGCGGATCGTTCCGCCCGCGGCGCGCCGTTTCAGGTCAGCTCAGGTATAGTCGCCGAGATTGCAGCCGAACGCATCCGGCTTCTGCATCAGCGGCGCCCCTGGCACGACCTCGAGCACCTCCCAGTAGTCCTCCTTGTTCTTCATGTCGCTCGGCTTCTTGCCGCGGACGATGATGACCGGGCGGACCAGCTGGTGGTCCTCCTTGCGGAAGTGCACGTCGCCAACCATCGACGGGAAGGTCTCGCCCTTCTCGTACTGCTTGATGACGTCCGGCGGGTAGAAGGTGCCCGCCTCCGACACCATGCGCGCCCAAATGGCAAAAGACATGTAGGCGTTCTCGGCGCCCCACTCCGGCCGGTAGTTGTATTTCTTGTAGAACGCGTCCACGAACATCTTCGCCAGCGGATACTTGTCCTCCAGCGTCCACCAGAAGTCGGTGGCGGCGTAGACCCCCGCGGTGAGCTCGGGCCCCGTCTCTTTGGCGAGGAACGGGATCTGGTAGGGCACGATCAGCGTCATCTTCGGCAGGATGCCGAACTGCTTGGCCTGCTGGATCGACAGCACCGCATCGCGGCCCCAGTTCACGTTCACCAGGAACTCGGCGCCGGAATTGGCAATGTTGGTCAGGTACTGGCTGAAGTCCTGGGTGCCGAGCGGCGAGACCTGGTTGGTAACCATGGTCCAGCCGGCGTTGTCGTGCAGGTAGTCGTTCATCGACTTGGTGACGGTGTGGCCGTAGGTGTAGTCCGGCGTCATGAACGCGGCCTTGCGGTTCTTGCCGAACTGCTTGACCAGCACCGGGCCGAGCGCGTTGGCCGCGGTCTCGCCATAGAAGTTCTGGCGGAAGCCGTAGCGCACGCAGTCCTTGCCGGTGGTATCGTTCGAGCCGGAAATGCCGCTGACGTAGAGCACCTTCTCGCGCTGGGCGAACTTGTTGAGCGCTACCGCGACCGCGCTCGAGGTCGAGCCGGTCATCAGCACGATCTTGTTCTGGTTGATGAAGGTCTGCATCTCCTGCACCGCCTGGTTCGGCTTGGCGGCGCTGTCGGCAGAGAGCAGGTTGACCTTCTTGCCGAGCACACCCTTCGTGATCTTGGGCGCGATCTTCTTGAGCAGCGGATCGCCGTTGTTGATGTGCTCGACGGCGAGCTGCCAGCCCTTGAGCTCATCTTCGCCCTGCACCGCGTAGGTGCCGGTGCGCGGCACCGCGGCGGCGACGTTGATGGTGTCGCCTTGCGAGCCGGCCGGATAGGTGCCGATGGGCGGGTATTCTCCGACCGCAAAGGCGGGCCGGACGACTGCCGGCAGCAGGGCGCCGCCGGCGAGCCCCGCGCCGGTCCGCAGCAGGGTGCGGCGGGACACCCCGCCGACGTTCGGGTCTGTTCGTGACATCTTCGATTGCTCCTTGGGCATGGGTTCGAGTCGCCCCTCGACCGTTTTTTTCGCGTCGTTGTCGGTGCGCCCTCGCGACCCGCCTTTCGCACGGGAGCGCACAGGCACGCGCCGCGCAGAACTCCCATAGCCATCCGCCGGGGTCGCGGCGTCAATGCCACTTTCGTCGATAGCGCGGCGGACTGCTCACGGAACCCGCCGCCCGTCGGCTTTCGCGCCGCCAAACCGTTGCTGCGTCACGGGGTCACACGAAATGTCTTGTTGCAATCACAGGCCCGATCCTTCATTCAAGTTATTGCTTTGGATGAATAAGGGACGTAAGTGCCGCCGGGCGTCACGCGATGAACGTTGCAGCTCAAATCGGCCCTGGCCTTTCGCTCGCCGGACATCCTTTCGTGGCGAGGCTGTCGCGCTTCATGAAGCTGAGCGCGGCCGATCTCGCAAGCCTCGAGCGCATTACCGAGAGCCAACGGCTGGTCAAAAAACGCCAGGATCTGGTCGTCGTCGGCGACCAGTATCGCAATCTCTGCTTCGTCAAGGACGGCTACGCCATCCGCTACAAGCTGCTGCGCAGCGGCAAGCGGCAGATCCTCAACGTCATCCTGCCGGGCGACGTCATCGGCTTTCCCGTCAGCTTTTTCGACCGTTCGATCTACTCGGTCGTTGCGGTGAGCGATCTGACCTTCAATGTCTGTCCGCTCGAGTCGTACGCGCGGCTTTGCTACGAGCAGCCTCAGTTCGGGCTGGCGCTGGGTTGGCTGGCCGCGCGCGAGGCGGCGATCTATATCGAGCATATCGTCGATCTCGGCCGGCGCACGCCGGTCGAGCGGCTGGCGCATTTTCTCCTGGAGCTGCATGCGCGCCTGCTGGCGGTCGGACGCGCGGAAAAGACCAGCTTCGATCTGGCGTTCTCGCAGGAAGTCATGGCCGACGTGCTCGGGCTGAGCGTCCCGCATCTCAATCGCGTGATGCAGCAATTGCGCGCGGAAAAACTGATCACCAGCCGTGCGCGATCAATCGAATTGACCGACATGGCAAGCTTGCAGACGCTGGCGCATTATCAGCCGATGGGCCTGGCACCGATTCCGGTGCCAACGAAAAAGACATAGCTAGGGAATAACCAGCGGTCCGCATCGGGTCGGCAACGGCAAGGCGCCGACCAAGCCTTGCCGCAGTCCGGCTGGCGTCATGGCGACACGGCGCTTTGTAAGCGCGATGCCGTCGCCGGCTCGATGGTCCTGCCCAGGCAACCGGGCCCTCAACGTTCAGCCGGTAGCTCCGGCGCGGTGGCAAAATTGTCCGGCAGCGAGCCGGTGAGGCTTGCGAGAAACGCCACGATATCGCGCACCTCGTTGTCGCCCACGGTCACGCCGAGCTGAAGGCGGGCGATGGTGCGCACCGCCTCGGGCAGCGAGCCGACCGAGCCGTCGTGGAAGTACGGCGCGGTCATGGCGACGTTGCGCAACGACGGCACCTTGAACACATACTTGTCGTCGGCGCTCTTGGTGGCGAGGTAACGGCCTTCGTCGATGTCCTTGCTGCCGGTCGCCTTCCAGTAGTCCTCCAGCAACCCGAACTTCTTGAACTCGCCGCCGCCGACGCCGACGCCGTTATGGCAGGCGACGCAGCCGGTATCGATGAACGCGCGCAGGCCCGCGCGCTCCGGCCCCGAAAGCGCGCCGCGCTTGCCTTCGAGAAAGTTGTCGAAACGCGAGCGGCTCACCAGCGTGCGCTCATAGGCGCCGATGGCGCGCCCCCAGTTCGCGGGCGTGACGGCATCTTCCACCTCGGGGAACGCCGCTTGAAACAGAGGCCGGTAGCCGGTGATGGCCTTGAGCCGCGCCATCGGCACGTCGAAGCTCGAATTCCCGAAGCTCGCGGGCCCGATGAGCGACTTGGTCGCCTGCTCCTCGACGTCCTCCCGGTCGCCGACCCAGTGCTGTTTGACCTGCAGCGCCGCGTTGAGCACCGTCGGCGCGTTCCGGAAGTTGAGCTTGTCGCGGTTGCCGTGGGACTTTGCGAGCGCGTCGGTGCCGTAAAGCGAGGGCTGATGACAGCGGGCGCAGCTTGCCGTGCCGTCGACGGACATGCGCGGATCGAAGAACAGCGCACGGCCCAACTCGAGCAACGCCGGCGTCAACGGGCGCTCCGCCGTCGCCATGGTCTTCGGCAAAGGCGCGAAGTACTGCCGCGCGTCCTTGAGCAGGACATCGTCGTCGGACGCTCCTGCCAGCGCCGCGGCGGGGAGGTTCAATGCCAGCGCAATCGCCAGGCAGCCGATGAATGCCCTCATTCCTGATCTCCACGCTATTCGCGATTTGCGATGATTCCTTGCCGTCGCGCAGCCTGCGCGGGCATCGCGCCCGGTGCGGCTCACGCGAGCACCATCAGGCGGGTCCGAATGTCCGTTATGACACGAGCCCGAATGAGCTCGGCACTCAATGCAGACTTCCAATGAAAAACCGGCCGGGCTTGGAAGCGAGTTCCGGACGCCCATCCGGGATCGCGCGTGGGCTAACAGTAGGCGGGAGGAAAGGCTTGCAGCCCGGCTCCTATTTTCCTTGGGAATTCCTGGAGATTTCCTGCGGACACCGCTGGCACGGCCACCAACCTGGGTCCTGGGTCCCGGGTCTCGTTCCGCTCGCGCAAGGGCGCTCGCTGCACTCGCCCGGGACACGATAGTTTCGTGTCCCGGACGAGCGAGCGTCAGCGAGCGAAGATCCGGGACCTAGGGGGTCACGCGATGGAAGGAGAGCGTGGCGCCTCCCACAATCGCCATATGCGATAGCCCGGCCAGAAGCCGGGAGAGGGAGCGCACCGAGAGCGCGGCCAGAAAACTGGCACAGCTTGCCGTAGCCTCACCGCGCCTTACGCTCGCGCAGGCGCTGGCGGTCGAGCCATTGCGCGATCACGGCGGCGATGGCGGTGCTGTTTTTCTCCAGCATCATCATGTGGCCGTTGCCGCGCACCCCGACGTCGGCGAGGCGGATCAGCGTGTTGGGCACGCCGGCCTGGGCGAGATAGGCGGCGGTGCAGTGGTCGTAGGCGGCGTGATAGGAGGCCTCCGAGACGATGATCACCAGCGGGATGTGCGCGAGATGGGGCAGCCGGCGGGCGGGCTCCTTCTGGCGCCAGCAACGCACCAGGTCGGGTTTGTCGGGCTGGTCCTGGCGCACGAACTCGAGCCCGGCGCCGATGGGGAGCGGCGGCTCGTAGCCGAGCGGGATGTCGGCCAGCCCCGACAGCTTGGTGCGCGCAGCGTCCTTGAACCAGTCGGGGGCGCCGGTGTTCTCGATGTCGTGCACCGGCGGCCCGCTCGGCTCGACCGCGACGATCGCCTTGATCAGGCTGGGCCGCGCGTCCGCGACCGGCCAGCCGAAGGCGCCGGACTGCGAATGGGTGAGCAGGATCGCCGGGCCGATCTTGTCGAGCAGCGCCACCAGCGCGTCGCGGTTGGTCTCCTGCTGCTTGGGGAAGCTCACGATCGAGGGGAACTGCGAGGCGTAGAACTGGTCGAAGACGGGGTCGCCCGGCTTGCCGGCGCCCGGCCACTGCGTGTGCAGGTGCGCCTGCGGCCACTGTGCGTAGCGCTCGGGCGCGACGAAGCGCTGCTCGGTGAAATTGAGCCGCGGCCCCTGCACCGGACCGTAGACCTGCGACCAGTAGGCCGCCCGCCCGCGCGCCACCTGATCGACCACGTAGACCGCATAGCCGCGGCGGACGAAGAACTGCGCCCAGCCCTCGCGGCCGTCGGGCGTGCCGGTGAAGTTGGTGCCGGTCTGGCTGCCGCCGTGCACCATTACGATCGGATAAGGATGGCTGCGGCGCGCCGGGATCATGTACTCGACGTACATCTGCCCGACCGTGGGGCTGCCTTCGACCGAGGGATCGATCCGGCCGCCGACGAAGAAATAGCTCGCGCTCGCAAGCGAGAGCGGCCCGCGCTCCTGCGCGGCGGCAAGCGGCGCGGCCGACGCAAGCGCGGCAGTTGCCGCGGTCAAAGCAATGATCCTGTTGCGAAATGCGTGCATCTATTCCTCCCGTCTCGTTCCTGTGGCTGGTTTGAGCCGACGACGGCGCCTCAGAAAAAATCAAACGTTTCTCAAGCACAAATCCAACACCGGGCAAAGCCTCGCGGCTGCGCGCGGGGCATCTTCCGCGCGCCAAGGGAAAGCTGTGGTCGATCCCATTGCACCTTACCCGCCCTGCATCTGCCGTGCTTACAACGCGCGGACTGGAGAATTTCGCGAGCAGAAAAGCATTCAGCCAGCTTCAGCGTCAGCTCATGACGTCACTGCTTCTCGGCTCGTCGATGCGGTTACGCACGGCCTGTCCGCGGAGATGAATCCGAAGGTCGCACGCACGCGGGTCGCGGCGGAGTAGCCCTCCCGCCATCTCAGCACCCTTCGGCGGGCGCGAGCGATCGTGTGCCGCCAATGAGCTGATCTCACTTAACGAGCCGGTCCCGACAGCATCGATTAGCGGCGCGCTCGAGCCGCGCGTTCGAGTGCTTGAACCAGACAGCAGAGGAGAAGGAACATGCAATCGTCGATGTCACGCCGAACGTTCGTGGGTTCCGCGACGGCAATCCTGGCAGCACCGGCTGTCTGCACGCGGGCCGCCGCCGGCCAGGAGCCATTGATCCTGCGCTGCTCGCTGGAAACGGTGCCATCGCATACGCGCAACGCCGTCATCAGAGACTATCTCGCGCGGATCGAGGAAGCGGCGGGCGGGAAAATCAGGACCCAACTCTACGAGAGCGGACAGCTGTTTCCCGACCTTCAGGTCGGCAAGGCGCTGCTGCAGGGACAAATCGAGATGGCGGTGCCGGGAACCTTCGCGCTCACCGGCGTCCTCGCCGACGCCGATTTCCTGCAGCTGCCCATCCTCTACGGGCGCTCGATCGAAGCGGTGCATCGCACCGTCGACGGCCGGCCGGGACAGCTGCTCGCCCAGGAAATCGCGAAGCGGCTCAAGTCGCGCGTAATCGGCCCCTGGCTCGATCTTGGATTCTTCAACTGGTACAGCACCGGCAAGCCGCTGAATTCCTACGCCGACCTCAAGGGCATGAAGATCCGCAACAACGGCGGGGCGGGTCAGGCGTGGCGCACGCAGCTCATGGGTGCAATTCCAAACACCACGCCGTTGCCAAACGTAGCGCTCGGGCTCTCGCAGGGCACCTTCGACGGCCTGATCACGACCAATGAGACGATAGCGAGCGGCCGATTCTGGGAATCGGGAATCCGCCATTCCCTCGAAGACCATCAATTCATCGGCGAATACATCCCGCTCGTGAGTCTCGCGTTCTGGCGAAAACTGTCCCCGGATCTTCAGCAGCTCTTCACCGATGTTTGGCGGGAGCACGTGCCGAGCTACCGGGCGAAGATGGCGGCAGCCCAGTCGCGCGCACGCGACCTGGTGCAGGCGCGCGGCATCAAGATCGTCGTTCCGTCGGCAGCGGAGATCGCAGCCAAGCGGCGCGAGATCATGGCGGAGCAAGAGCACGTGGCGCAGCTGTCGAAGATTTCGCCAGAGATGCTCGCCGCGCTTTCCGCCGAGCTCGCGGGCACCGGCTGATGACCTGCAAGACCGCCGCTATGAGGAAACTGTGGGACCGGGCCGAGCAGGCGATCGTCGGCGTGCTTGGCTTGGCGGCGCTCGCCATTGCGCTTTGGCAGGTGCTGTCGCGCTACGTCCTTCCGCAGCAGTCCATCAGCTATGCCGAAGAGGTCATGGTCTACCTTCTGATCTGGGCGATCATGATCGTGTCCAGCCAGCTGGTGAGCACCGACAGCCATGTCCGGCCCGATATCGTGCGCAACATTGTGCCGCCCGGCGCGGCACGATGGCTGGAGATATTCAATTGCGCAGCGGCCGTCGCATTCTGCGCCGCATTGACTTGGTACAGCTGGCAGGTCGTCGAGACCGCAAGGGTCATAGACGAGCAAAGCTCCTCGGATCTGCAGTTTCCGATGTGGATCTACTATGAGGCGCTGCCCGCCGGGGGCGGGCTGATGTCGATCCGCTACGTCATCCGCCTAATCGAAATTGCCGGCGCCGCGACTGGCGATGGCGCGCCGCGGCAGCCCGGTGCTCACGAGCTGCCCGGCGTCGATTGAACAGGCGCGATGGCCGTTTTCCTCACGCTTTTTGTCGGTCTGCTTGCCGCCGGCATGCCCGTTTTCCTGGTGCTCGGGATCTCGGTCGGCGTAGTATTCGCGGCTTCCGGTCGGCCGCTGGTGGGAGTCGCGCAACTTCTCATCAATGAGCTCAACTCACCGGCCTTGATGGCGCTGCCGTTGTTCGTGATGGCCGCGACATTCATGCGCTTCGGGGGCATTGCCAAAGCGCTGGTCGGTCTGGCGGCAGCGTGGCTGGGCGGGCTTCCTGGATCGCTTGGGCTCGTCACGGTCGTGGCCTGCACGCTGTTTGCGGCCATCTGCGGCTCGAGCGTCGCGACCGCCCTGGCCATGGGGACAATCCTGATCCCGGCAATGCTCGAGCGCGGCTATCCGCTGTCATTCGCGCTCGGAGTCGTCGGCGCGTCGGGAACGATCGGAATCGTCATCCCGCCGAGTCTGCCGTTGATCCTGTACGGCATCGTTTCCGAACAATCGGTGCCGCGGCTCTTCCTCGCCGGCATTCTTCCGGGTCTGCTGCAGGCCGCTGCGTTCTTCGTCTGGGTTCTGTATGAAGCGCGCCGCCGCAAATTTCCGGTCGAGCCGGTGTTGCCGTTGATGGAACGGATCCGGGTGACGCTGGCGGCGCTGCCGGCGCTGCTGGTGCCGCTGGTCGTGATGGTCGGCATTTACGGCGGCTTCGTCACGGTGACGGAAGCGGCCGCACTCTCCGCCGTCGCGGCGCTCGGCGTCTCGTTGCTGTTCTATCGCGGGTTCCACTGGACGCAAACGCTGTCCGTGGTCGCGTACGGGCTACGCAGCGCCGCCAGCATTATGCTGATCATCGCCACTGCTCTGGCAGTCGGACATTGGGTGACGGAATCGGGCGCTCCCGCCAAACTCGTCGAGTTCCTGCTCGGCCATCAATTCCTTCCCTGGCAGTTCCTGCTCGCGATCAACCTGTTGCTGCTCGTGCTCGGCTGCTTCCTGGAAGTGACGGCGACGCTGCTTCTGGTCCTGCCGATCCTTGCCCCAGCGCTCCGCCCGATGGGCGTCGATCCGGTGCATTTCTCGATCGTGTTCACCCACAACATGGAAATCGGGCTTGTGCATCCGCCGGTGGGACTGAACCTGTTCGTGCTGTCGTCGGTTGCGGTCGCACCGATGGGCGCCGTGATCCGCGGCATTCTGCCATTTCTCGTCATCCTGCTGCTCGTGCTTGCGGTCATCACTTACGTGCCAGAGCTCACGCTGTGGCTGCCAAATGCCGTCTTCGGTCGATGATATTCGAGCGCGCAGGCGCAGCCGTGGCGATGCGCAGAAAAGTCATCCCGCTCTAGACTCGCCGCGCCGTGAACGCGCCGTTCGGCTGATAGAAGATCAACTCGTCTACCGCCCCTTCACGATCACGGCGGAACTCCACGCGCACGCCGGCGAGGCCGGCGATGGCGAAGCTCCGTCCCTGATAGGGAACGAGCCGGGAGGTCGGCTGGCTTGCGATGGTCAGCGTGAGCTCCGCGTCGGCGTCCTGCCCTACCACGACGGTCGTCATCCCATGGCGGAACGTGCCGACGCAGTCCCTGCGGAAGGCCGCATCCCCGCAATCGCCGGCCGCAACGCGGGTGAAGACGATGTCCTTGACCAGCGGCTCGAGCGCCGCCGACAGGGTTGTGATGTTGCCTTCGCGGTCGGCGGAGAACGAGATCGCGAGCCGGTCCGGCTGCAGGTGGCCGGCCGCCTCCGGCAGCTCGAACGTATCGTAGTGGCGATGCGCGAGCGCCTCCGACAGGCCGCGATACGTCCACCGCAGGTCGTCGCCGCCATGCGTGATGGTCATGCAGCCATAGGCGGGATGGTCGTAGTCGCCGGCATATTCGGCGAGCTGATGGCTCGGTCGCGTATTCGGCCGCTGCAATGCCTTATGCGCCTGTCGGTCCACCTCGAACTGCGCCACGGCCTTACGGCGCCGCTCGTGATGGCGCTCGAGCCAGGGCACCGGCTCGTTGCCGCATGCCCGATCGAAGACGTAGTTGGTGAGAATATCCGGCACCGGACTGGGGTCGCGATTGGTGAACACGGCCACCCCGACGCCGCGCGCTGGCAGCATCGTCATCAGCGTGCCCCAACCGATCCAGCCGCCGCCATGGATCACCACGTGCTCTCCGCGATAGCTTTGCACGCCGAAGCCGAGGCCGTAGTGCACGTCGCCGATCTCGGCGAATTCGGAGGCCGCCACGTACACGCGCGGGCTCTGCAGCTCCCGGATCAAGGCCTCCGACAGCAGCCGCTGCCCCTCGAACTCACCGCGGTCGAGATGAAGGCGAAGCCAGCTCACGAGGTGCGCAATCGAGGTGTTGATGCCGCCCGCGGCCGTGGTGCTGATCGGCCACAGCTTGGCGCGCAGGCGGGTGTCGCCGTCCATCGCATAGGGCGTGGCCGCGTCGGCAGTTCCGGCGAGCTCCGCGGCCGTGAAGGTCACGGCCATGCCTAGCTTGTCGGTCAGCCGCGTGCGCGTGAAGTCGGTCCAGCTCTGGCCGCTGATGCGCTCTGCCACCATTCCGGCAACCAGGTAGCCCAGGTTCTGGTATTGGAAGGCGCTGCGAATATCCTCGCTCGCTTCCAGATAGCGCATCGCCGCCAACATCTGCGCGGACGACAGATCGCCGGGCATGTGAATCCAATCGTGACGCGGCAAGCCGGAATGGTGGCAGAGCAAATCGCGCACGGTGACCCGATCGGTCGCCACATGATCGTGCAGACGGAATTCCGGGACGTAATCGCGGACTGGCTTTTTCCAGTCGAGACGCTGCTCGTCTACCAAAAGGGCGAGTCCGGTGGCGGTGAACGATTTGGTGATCGAGCAGATCGCGAAATGCGTATCGGTGGTCACCGGCAAGCCGGCTTCGACATCGCGAAGGCCGTAAGCCTTGACCAGCGTGGCTTCGCCGTTTTGCACCACGCCGATGGCGAGGCCCGGTATCTTCCACACCTCCATCGCTTGCGCGACGAGCGCGTCAAGCTCGGGGACGAACGGCACGATTGATCTGCAAGGCGCGCCGGCTTCGGACGACATCGCAAGGATTCCTCGACTGGAGCAAGATCGCGGCAGCCGCGCAAGGCATCGGTGGCGCCCAGCCCCCAAGAGCGTGGAGCGTCACGTGTCTGGCTCGAAGGCGAAGCCCGCGCCCTTGCGTACGATGGTACCGAAGCCGGGGAAGTCGAGGTGGGCGCCGGCGACCGTGAGCCGGTCGGCGGCGACGCGGTCGAACATGCGCCGGCGCGTGGCGCAGGCGGCCTGCGGATCGACGTCGTAGACCAGCCCGGTGTCGGGGCGCGCGATCTGGATCGCGGCGAGATGCACAAGGTCGCCCCAGATCAGCAGGCTGTCCCTGCCGGACTCGATCAGCCAGCCGGTGTGGCCCGGAGTGTGGCCGGCGAGCAGCACCGGCGAGATCCCAGGCATCGCCTCGCCCGCACGCACCGTGCGCATGCGCGCGCGATAGGGCGCGGTCGTGTGCGCGGTCTTGGCAATGTTGCGACGGATGCGCTCGCTCGCTCCGCTTGCTTCGTCGCGGTCGAGCCAGAACGCCGCTTCCGCCTCGTGCACGATCACCTGCGCGTTCGGATAGACGGCGCGGCCGGCGTCATCGACGAGGCCGTTGGAATGGTCGGGATGCAGGTGCGTGAGCAGGATCGTCTCGACCCGCTCCGGGGCCACGCCGGCAGCGCGCAGGTTGTCCGCGAGCTTGCCCAGCGTCGGGCCCATGCTGTTGCCGGAGCCGGTATCGACCAGCGCGTACTTGCCCGCGCGTTCCAGCAGGAACGCGTTCACCGCGATCGGCAGGGAGTCGCCGGGCTTGCGGCCAGCGAGCCGCGCGGTTTCGGCCGCCTCCATGCCGAGCACCACGTCGAGCGGCGCGGCCAGCACGCCGTCGCTGATCGCGGTCACTGCAATGTCGCCGACCTGTCTGAGCAGTGCGGTCATGATTTGCTCTCGCGGCTAAATGCACCGCTGGTTATCTTGCAGTTAGGAGCCCGGTGCGATCTGGATCAGCTCCTCGAGCTGGCGCGCGTCCAACGGCGCCGGCAGGAACTTGAACTGCACGGCGTCCTTCATGCTCTCCGCCAGTCCGGAGATGGTCGCGGTCTGCAGGCTCTCCTTCGGGATGAACTCCGCGAGCATGCGCCGCACCGCCGGCTCCGACAGGCCCGAGAACGCGAGATAGCGCGGCACCGCCTGTGGGCTCGAATACATCCAGTCCACGGTCTCGTTGTAGGCCTTCATGTAGCGCGCGATAGCGTCCTTCTTGGCCGCCAGCGTCTGCGCGTTGGTGATCTGCACGCGCACGGTCTGGCCGCGGATCGCCGCCACGTCGCTCGCCCGCGCCAGCATGCGCGCCTCGCCCTTGCCGAGCAGGTCGAGCACGAACGGAGCCACCGCCCAGCCCACGTCGACCTGCCCCGACATCACCTGGGTGATGGTGGCGGCGGCGTCGCCGGTCGCCACCGGCCTGGCCTTGAGCCCGTATTCGCTGATGAAGCGCAGTACCGCTATATGAGACGAAGCGCCGGTGGTGGAATAGGCGATGCTCTGCCCGTCGACCTCGCGCATCGCGTGCAGCGGCGACCTCGCGGGGACCCACCAGAACACCTCGCGCGATCCGGTCGAGCTCGCGCCGATGATGCGGATCGGCGCGCCCTTGCCGTAGGCGCCCAGCGCTCCCAGCGTGCCGGCGCTCAGGCCGATATCGACCGAGCCGGAGATCACGGTCTGCAGGGTCTCGCCGCCGCCCTGGGTATAGAGAATATCGAGATCGAGCCCGTGCCTGCGGAAGATACCGGCCTCCTTGCCGAGCTCGGGGATCGCGCCCTCCCAGCTGCCGCGGATCGGAGAGGCGATCTTGAGGGTCTCGGCCGCGAGCTTGTGCGGGACAGTGCACGAAACGAGCGCCACCAGGCATGCGAGCAATCCGCATTTGCGCATGAGTCGCCTCCGTTGCCACTCTGAAACGTAAGGTGGATCGAGCCGAGCGAAACCCAGCAATGGCTGCACAGAAGGGCCGACGGGTTTCGCTGCGCTCAACCCATCCTACGCAGTCTCCGCGACCGGCATCGCGTTGTCGGCTTCCTGCGCGCGCAGATACGGCATCACGTCGCGCGCGAACAGGCGCAGGTTCTTCTCCGTCAACTCGGCGGGAAGGGTGGCGACCTGCAGCATGGCGATGAGATTGCCGACCCCGAGATGGCGCGCGTAGTGGGCAAGCCGCTCGCGCACGGTCGCGGCGCTGCCCGCCACCACCATGCCGAGCTCGATCAGGTTCTCCGCCGTCATTTCCATCATGCGGAAGGCGAACTTGCTCTCGATCAGCGACTTGGTCGAGGCGATCGAGGAGTAGCCCGGCGGCATGCGCATCTCGAGCGGGTAATGCAGGAACTTGTTGAAGAAGGCCTCGATGTGCGGCTTGATCTCGCGGCGCGCGACCTCGTCGCTCTCGGCGACGTAGGTCGGGATCGCCCAGCCGAGCTGCGAGGGTTGCGACTCGTAACCTTCGCGCTCCGCCACCTGGCGGTAGAGGTCGAACGCCTTCTGCGCCGACTTCACCGGGCTGAAGGTCTGCAGATAGGTGTATTTGCGCTTGGCCGAGGCGCACCATTCGACCGTCTCGGAGCTGCCTTGCGAGGGGATCCAGACCGGCGGGTGCGGCCGCTGCAACGGCCGCGGCCACAGGTTGACGTAGTCGAACTGGTAATGGCGGCCGTGGTAGCGGAACGGACCGATCTCGGTCCACGCCCGCAGGATCAGCTCGTGCGCCTCGTAATAGCGCGCGTGCGAATGGGTGGGATTGACGCCGCTGGCGAAGTATTCGGTGCCGATCCCGCGCACGAAGCCGGTGATGATGCGCCCGCCGCTCAAATGGTCGAGCATGGCGAACTCCTCCGCCACCGCGACCGGATTGCTCACCAGCGGCAGCGCGCGGCCAAGGATCGCGATCTTCGCCTGCTCGGTCGAGCGCGCGAGCGCCGCCGCGATCAGGTTGGGCGCCGGCATCAGGCCATAGGCGGTCTGGTGGTGCTCGTTCACGCAGATGCCGTCGAAGCCGAGCCGATCGGCAAGCTCGAGCTCGCCGATATAGCGGGCATAGAGTTTTTCGCCGACTGCGGGATCGAAATAGGAATTGGGCAAGGTCACCCATGCCGAATTATGGCGCTCGGTATAGCTCAGATCCAAATCCGCGTAGGGCATGAGGTGGAAGAAGAACGTCTTCATGCCTTGGCTCCCTCGAAGAAGGCCGCGAGCCGCGCGGCGACCTCGCGCGCGCGCTCGATCGGCAGCGCGTGTCCCGACCGCGGCAGGGCGACGAGCTCGGCGCCCGGGATGGCGCGCTGGAACGGCGCATGGCCGGCGAACGGCACCACCCGGTCGTCCTCGCCCCAGAGGAGCAATGTTGGAACATCGATGCGGTGCAGCCAATAGGGCAGTTGCGGATTGTGCATGCGCGGGTTCCACGCGAGCCGCGCCAGCGCGGTGCGGTTCTGCAGCGTCACGTCGATGTCGAGCTTGGCCTGCGCCTCCTGCCATTCGCGCGCGAGCTTCTGGTCAGAGAATTGCCGATGGGCGAACTCCTCCGCGCTCCAGGCGAAGACGTCGTCGAACGGGGCCTCGGGACTCTCCACGCCGGCCGGGCCCAGCAGCGCGAGCGAGGCGAGCCGCGCGGTGTTGCGGATGGCGACCTCGGCCGCGATCCAGCCGCCGAGCCCGTGCCCGACGAGGTGCACGTCGCGCAGTTCGAGTGTGTCGAGTAGGTCGAGATAGAAGAACGCCACGTCGCCCACGCTCGTCATCCAGTCCGGCAGCGGCCCGCGCCCAAAGCCGGGGTGCTCCGGCGCCAGCACGCGGTAGCGCGCGCTCAGCTCCTCAAGCAGCGGGTCCCAGGACGCGCCGGCGGCGCCATGGAGGAACAGAACCGTCGCGCCCGCCCCGGCTTCGCGACAGGCGAGCCTGGTGCCGGCGACCTCGATCATTGATGCATCCATTACCCTCCCCCTCCCCCGCGCTGCTCATTCCGGAGCGCGGTGCAGCATTGCCGGCCCTGTCGCGGTTCGCCATGGCGCGCCGTCGCCATTGGATATGTCCCGGCCTGCAAAGTCTGCCCACCAGAAGTTGCCTCTTGTTGCCGGCCGGGACGAGCCGGCGATATGGTCGGCGATGGGTCCCGGAGGCAGTGCAGCGCGCAACGGGAGTGGAGCGGTGCGCCGCCGATCCGGGATCGCCACGGGAATGTAACGGTCCCGGAGCAGCAGCGCACCACTCGCAACGCGCCCAAACCGTGCGCCGGCTACAGCAACCTTCGCTGCGTTGCTCGCGCTGCACTGCATCCGGGACGCACAAGACGGGAGCCCGAGGAGCCGATGCCGCCCATCTCACGCCGCGCCGCGTTCGCCGCTTTCGCGCTGCTGGCGCTGCCCTCGGCGCGCGCCGACGACGACGATTATCCGAGCCGCACCGTCACCATCGTCGCGCCGTCCGCGCCCGGCGGCATGTACAGCATCCTCGCCCGCCTGATCGGCGGCAAGCTCGAGCAGCGCTACGGCAGGTCGTTCGTGGTCGAGAACCGGCCGGGCGCGACCTCGGTGACCGGGGCGGTGGCGGTCGCCCGCGCCGCCCCCGACGGCTACACGCTGATGGTGGCGACCAGCTCGACCATGGCGACCAACGTCGCCATGCACACGCACCTGCCCTACGATCCGCTCACCGATTTCATTCCGCTCGTGCTGATCGCGCTGTCGCCCGAAGTGCTCCTGGTCAGCGCGTCGCTGCCGGTGCACTCCATCGAGGAGCTCAGCGCGCTCGCGCGCGCCACTCCCGGAGGACTGACCTTCGGCTCGGCCGGACCGGGAACCGCGCAGCACCTCAACGGCGAGATGCTCAAGGCCGCGCTCAACATCGAGCTGCATCACGTGCCCTACAAGGGCATTCAGCCCGCGCTCAACGACCTCGCCGGCGGGCATATCGGCATGATGACCGCGCCGATCCCGGTCGCGCTCCCGCTGGTGCAGAGCGGCCGGGCACGCATGCTCGGCGTGACCACGAAGGAGCGGGTCGGGGCCATTGCGGACGTCCCCTCGCTCGCCGAGGTCGGCGTTCCCGGCTACAACGCGCCGTCCTGGTTCATGCTGGTGGCGCCAGCGAAGACGCCGCGAGCGATCGTCGACAAGCTCAATGCCGACCTGCGCGCGGTGCTGGCCGAGCCCGACGTGCGCGAGGAGTTCATCCAGCGCCAGGGCCTGATCCCGGCGAGCGCGCTTTCGCCCGACGAGCTCCGGGACTTCGTGCGCTCCGAGATCGTCCGCCTCGGCGACATCGTGCGCCGAGCCGGCTTGACCGGCTCGCAATAGCCATGATCATGGCGCCTCGCCGTCACCTGCGCAGGTGAACGATCCGGCATTCCAGCGATTGGAGAGGCACGATTTCCGGGCAGGCCACGATGCGCTGGTTACGCGATGCCCCGCCTGCGCGGGGCGCCACCCTCATGCTCGCGATCGTGCTGGCGCTGGCGGGCGCAGCCGCCGAGCACGCGTGGGCGCAGGCCGACGACTATCCAAGCCGCCCCGTGACCTTCATCGTGCCGTTCGCGCCCGGCGGCGTGACCAGCCTGTTCGCGCGCATCCTCGGGCAGGAGCTCGAGCAGCGGCTGGGCAAGCCGTTCGTGGTGGAGAACCGGCCGGGCGGCGGCGGGGTCACCGCCGCGACCGCGGTCGCGCACGCCGCGCCTGACGGCTACACCATCATGATGGCCTCGAGCACCGTGCTCGCGATCAATGTCAGCGTGCGCAAGAACCTGGCCTACGATCCGCGCAGCGAGCTCACGCCGATCGCGCTGCTCGCGCGCGTTCCATTCGTGCTGGTGGTCAACCCGGCGCTGCCCGTGCACTCCGTGGCCGACCTGGTCAAGCTCGCCAAGGATACGCCCGGCGGGATCGCCTTCGGCACGCCCGGTCCCGGCACCTTCCATCATCTCAACGCCGAGATGTTCAAGGCGATCTTCGCCCTCAATCTCGTGCATGTGCCCTACAAGGGCTCGGCGCCGGCACTCAACGATCTCGTGGGCGGCCACTTCCAGATGATGTTCTGCGACGTGCCGCCGGCGCTGCCGCTGATCCAGAGCGGAAAAATCCGCGCGCTCGGCGTCACCACCAAGCAGCGAGTGCCGGCGGCGCCCGACATTCCGCCGCTGGCGGAAGCCGGCATCCCCGGCTACGACACCGCCTCCTGGCACACGGTGACCACCACCGGCGGGGTGCCGGCGGCGATCGTCGACAAGCTCTACGACAACATCCACGCGATCATGAGCGAGCGCACCGTGACTGACACGCTGGTCAAGGATGGCGCCATTCCGCAGACGAGCCCGCCGCCGGCTGAGCTCAGGCGTTTCGTCGACGGCGAGATCACGCGTTGGGGCAAGGTGGTCGAGCGGGCCGGCCTGACGCACTCGCAATAACACCGGCGCAACCCGTGCGGCGTGCTCGCCGGCTGAAACCGAGGCAGCTGACGCGGAACTTGCCAAAGGCCCGGCCGTTCAAGGCGTCAACGGAGTGCCGATGCAATACCAGCGCGCAGCCGCATCCGGGCCGGACGTCGAGCCTATCCGCCTAAACCAGGGCGCCGAGCTCGTATGCCCTTGTCCCGCCTGCGCGCGCACCACGGAGCATCGCCCTCGCTTCCGGGTGAATGGTTGCGACATTTTGCAATGCAGGAGCTGCGGCCTCGGGCGCACGCAGACGTCCGGCTTCGACCCTGCGGCCTATTACACCCGCGATTACTTTTCCGGCGGCCACTCCGACGGCTACTCGGACTATGTCGGCGCCGAGCCGGTGCTGCGCCGGGAATTTGCGCGCAGCGTCGATTTCATCCGCAGCTACCGCCGCGACGGCAAGCTCCTGGAAGTGGGCTGCGCCTATGGGTTTTTTCTCAGCGAGGCGTCACGCCATTTCCAAGTGGCGGGAATCGAGCTTGCCGCCGATGCGGCGCACCATGCCCGGCGCGCGGGCTTGCAGGTGGTGCAAGGCGTGGCGGACGAAGCCACGCTGGGCGCCGCGGGTCCGCTCGACGTCATCGTCCTGTTCGACGTCATCGAGCATCTCCCGGACCCAAGGCAGACCCTCGTGCTCGCTCGCCGGCAGCTCAATCCCGGCGGGGTCATCGTGATCACGACCGGCGATTTCGGCTCCCCGGTCGCCAGGCTCATGGGACGGCGATGGCGGCTGATGACGCCGCCGCAGCATCTATGGTTTTTTACCCAAGAGAGCATGCATCGGCTGGCTGCAGGCCTTGAGCTTGCGGTCGAGCACGTGGACCATCCCTGGAAGATTGTCCCGGCATCGCTGATCGCATTTCAGCTGCGGCGCATGTGCGGAATGGGCGGCGCCGGCTTGGCGGGCGGCGCCCGCTTCGGGATCCCGCTCAACCTGTTCGATGCCATGCGGGTGGTACTGCGCGCGCCGGGGTAAATGTTGTATGCGTCTTCTCCCAGGAGCAGGCGCGGAACTTTTCTGCCGGCCGGGCAATTTATGGTTGCTCCGTTCTACGGAGGAAGCGGTGGACACCCTCTCGCGCGCGCAAGTCTGGGTCGTGATCCCGGCCTACAACGAAGCGACGGTGATTTCCCGGGTCGTCGGGGAGGTCAAGGGGGCGGGCTACGCGGTCGTGGTCGTCGACGATGGCTCGGGCGACGCGACCGCCGAGCGCGCGGGCGCAGCCGGCGCAGTCGTCGTCGCGCACCCCTTCAATCTCGGCCAGGGCGCTGCGCTGCAGACCGGAATCGAATACGCGCTGGCGCGCGGCGCGCAGTGCATCGTTACATTCGATGCCGACGGCCAACACCGGGTCGCGGATATCGCCTGCCTGCTGGAGGCACTCGTGCGTCGGCGCGCCGACTATGCGCTCGGCAGCCGCTTTCTCGGGCAGGCGCCCGATCTGCCCCCGCTGCGGCGGCTGCTGCTGCGGGCCGCCACCGCGTTCACACGCCTCACCACGGGTTTGCGGGTGACCGATACCCACAACGGCCTGCGCGCCATGACCCGCAGAGGCGCCGCGGCCATCAGGCTGCGGCAGAACCGAATGGCGCATGCGTCGGAATGGCTCGACCAGATCGCCCGCAGCGGCCTCCCATATGTCGAGCAGCCCGTCGCCATCGATTACACCGCCTATTCGCTCGCCAAGGGACAGACCGTTGGCGACGCCGTGCTCATCTTGCTCGACCTGTTCGCCCGTAGGCTCTATCGATGATCGCGCAACTCATCCTGTCGACCCTGTTGACCGCCGTACTGGTGTACGCCTGGGCGGAGTATCGGCGATCGCCGGCAGTCGCCATTCTCACCATCCTCATCGCGACCGCCGGCATCTATTTCATCTGGGTGCCGGAGCACAGCACCCAACTGGCCGAGCTGGTGGGCATCGGCCGCGGAGTCGATCTCATTCTCTACATCTGGGTCTGCCTCAGCCTCGTCGTCGTCCTGAACCTGCACCTGAAGCTGCGCACCCACATGGAATTGATCACGACGCTCGCGCGCAAGCTCGCGATCGCCGAGGCGCTACCGCCCAAGGAGTAGCGCGACCCATCGTTGCTGCCGCCGAGCGCGAAGGCGCTCGCATGGATCACCGAGTGGGGCCCAGCACGCTCGCATCCGGACGCCGGGCGTAGATCCAGGCGAACGTTCGATCGAAGCGTTTGACCTCGTCGATCAGCACGACCTGGCTCTTGTCGGCGCAGCGCGATCGCTCGGTAGCGATGATGAAATCGGCCTTGGCCGGATCGGTCTCGACGATCCAGGGCCGTCTCAGCATCGGCGCCACAAGCTGTTCGCGCCACGGGATACAGATCACGATGGCGGGCGGGCTGTCGGCGGCCTTGAGCGCCGGATCGTAGTCGAGCCTGCGCTCGAGCCGCCGCAACGCCGGCATGGCGGCGGCTGACCAGTAATCGAGGTCGAAATTCGCGTAGGCCCCCCGCGTACCGCCGGCGAGCGCGTTCATGTCGACGTATTCGAGCGGATGCAGAATGGCGAGCGTGATGACGGCCACGCCGACATAGGCTCCGCCGGCAATGGCTGCGACGACGGGAGCGCGGCGCAGCAGCGGCAGCAGCGCGCGCACCCCGAGGCCGGCGAAGACCGCCAGCATGGGAATCACGAACAGCACGTGGCGCACGCCGTCATAGAGAGTCGCGCGCTGGACGATTAGAAATCCGACCGGCAGGACGATTGCGGCGCAGACGACGAGAATGGCGCGATGACGCGCAATCGCGAGCGGCGCCATGCGCAAGCCGGCGGCGCGCTCGCGGCGCCAGCCGACGGCGGCAGCCCGCGCCAAGGCGATCGACCGCACGATGGCGTGGACGCAAGCGGCCGCGAGCAGCAAGAGGAAGGCCATCGGCAGGCGCGCGAGCAGTTGGCCCGGGATATACGAAATCGGCAGCGCGTTGGTCCAAACGCGCTCGCCCCAGTGGGAAAATTCAAACGCCACCGGGATGCTGGCAAAGTACAGCAGCGCGGTCTCGAACTGGCGGAACGGGTTGCCGATCTGCAGCCAGGGCCAGAGCGCAATGGCGGTCGTCCACGCGACGGCGATCGCCACCCCGTAGCGCGCGCCGATCTGCAGGAGATAACGCAGGGTCAGCCGGCCCTGCAGACAGAACAGCTCCAGCGCGCACAGCAGCAATGCCCCCAGCAGGTAGGCATGGCTGATGATGCCGCCGGTGCGAGTGGCGATTGCGAGCCCGCTCAGCACCCCTGCGGCGATCGTCGTCGGCCAGGAGGGCAGCACGTCGCGCGTCATCACAAGAATCGCCAACGTGGCCCATGTCATGGCAGCCGCGAAGGGCACGTCGACGGGCGTGAAGAACAGGCTACCGTAAAAATAGCCCGTCAGCAGACACAGCACGATGGCGGTTAGGCCGGCCCAGCGGCCGGCCGCCAGACGTCCAATTGGCAGCAGCGCGGCCAGGCCGGCGACGCCGACCAGGAACGTCATGACGTGGCGAACAATGACTGGATCGCCGATGCCGAGCGACTGCCCGAAGGCCGTGAGCATCTGAAACCAGGGGCCGTAATACCAAAGGGAAAACTCAACGGTTTCGAACTGGGAGCGGTCGGTAAAGCCGCTCGTGTACCAGGCGAGCGCCTTTGGCCCATAATCGTCGGCGTTGAACTCATCGACGGTAACGCCGTAGTCGGCCGCCGTCAGCAAACCCACCACCAGCACGGCAGCCAGCAAGGCCGCGGTCAGGACGATTTCGCCGTCGATGGCGCGTCCCCGCCTTCGGCGTGTCAGGCTACGAAGAAGATCAAACAAGGTCGGCAAGGCCCCTGGAGAATCGAGGTACCAACGTCCTGGCCGGCGATTGGTCCCAATCGCGCGGCGCGGAGCTTGTGCATCGGCCGAGCCGCTGGCGCAGCCACGCCGCACAAGGCTCGGCCTAGCGCCGCGTTGGCAGATCCTAGGGCGGTTAGCGGCGGTCAGGCGGCGTGTGGGTCGCGACCGGTTCGGATATCGCCCGCACCTGCGGTCCACTGTTGTGGCCGATTTCGGCTTCAATGGCCAGCCTGTCCCAGGTTCTCGCCATATCGGTCAGGATACCTCGTACTCTCGAGTTTGGTGCGTCGCCTGCCATTCGCCGATACTCGGCCGCGCGTTCTTTGCAATCGACAGGATTCATGGCGTACTCCCCACTCCCATGGAGCTTGGCGCGCCGCTCCATCGCCTGTCTGTCCGCTTGGCGACGGAGCCCTCCAAAACAAGCCGATTCAGATTGGCTGTGGCCTTCGGATCACACCGAAGCGACAGCGTTGGGGGCTCACGAGTGAGCGCCCGAGGGTGCG
>DATBKV010000010.1:0-16933 GCA_036555745.1 Xanthobacteraceae bacterium
ACGCCGAGCCGGGCTGGCGCTTGGCGATCACAGCGCGGTTGTATTGGCTCTCGGCGTAGCTCTTGCCGCCGACGAGCGCACGCACCGCGCCGTCCGGGGACATGGCCACGACGGCGCCCTGGCCGATGTCGAGCTTTACGCCCTTGAGCGCGAGCTCGTCGATCAGCGCCTTCTCGGCGGCGGCCTGCAGGGCGGCATCGATCGAGGTCTCGACCACGAGATCCTGGTCGACCCGGCCGACGCGGTCGTCGAGCACGTCCATGATCCAGTCGGCGACGTAGTTGATGGAGCCGGCGCCCGCCGCCTGGACCGCGCGGGCGGGCTGTGCGCGCGCGGCTTTGGCCATGGTCTCGGTCACGAAGCCGAGCTCGGTCATGGCCGCGAGCACGACCTGCGCCCGGCGCTCGGCGCCGGCGGGATTGCGGTTGGGCGCGAGCCGCGAGGGTGATCTCACCAGCCCCGCCAGCATCGCCGCCTCGGGCACCTTCACCTGGCGCGCGGACTTGCCGAAATAGCGCTGCGCCGCCGCCTCCACGCCATAGGCGCCGGAGCCGAAATAGACGCGGTTGAGGTAGAGCTCGAGGATCTGCGCCTTGGAGAACTTGCGCTCGAGCCAGAGCGCGAGCACGAGCTCCTGCATCTTGCGCCAGAGCGTGCGCTCCTGGGTGAGGAACAGGTTCTTCGCGAGCTGCTGGGTGATGGTCGAGCCGCCCTGGGATACGCCGCGGCGCAGCACGTTGGCGACCACCGCGCGCACAAGCCCGATCGGGTCGACCCCGATATGGCTGTAGAAGCGCCGGTCCTCGATGGCGATGAACGCCTTCGGCAGGTAGTGCGGAAGCTCCTTGATCGACACGTCGGTGCCGGTCATCTCGCCGCGCGCGGCGAGCGCATGGCCGTCGAGCCCGACGATCTCGACCGTCGGCGGCCGCTTGGGCACCTCGAGCGATTGGATCGGCGGCAAGGTCGCGAACACGAAGGCGATCGCGCCGACCGCGGCGATCCCGCCCCACAGCGTGAGTACCAGCGACCAGTAGAACAGGCGCGACAAGACGCCTCGCCCGCTGCCTTTGCGGCTGCGGCCCGATGATTTGCGCTTGGCGCCGCCGCCGTCGTCCTTCGGCGCCGGGTCGGCCGCGGGCGCAGCCTCGCGACGCGCCTTCCGTCCCGCCATCCCGCCTCCCCCTGGCCCTTGCGGGAAGCCTAGAGAGGGCGGTTTAAGGGGGGGTTACCGAGGTCGGATCGGCGGCAGGAAGCCCGATAGCTGCTCCCGCCGCCAAAAACCCCCGGACGGGGCGTCAGCAGAACGTGTGCTGGCGGCTCCTCACGCGAACCGGACCGCATAGACCGGCGGCAAGGTGTGCGTCACGCAGGCCCAGCTGTCGCCCTCGTCCTCGCTCACCCACAGCCCGCCCGTGGTCGAGCCGAAAGCGAGGCGCTCACCGGTCGCGTCGAGCGCCAGCGCGTGACGGTAGACCACGTCGTACGCATGCGACTGCGGCAGCCCCTCGCTCAGGACCTCGAAGCTCTTGCCGCCGTCGCGGGTGCGCGTGACGACGAGCTTGCCTTGGCGCGGGATGCGTTTCTCGTCCTTGATCTCGGGCACGAACCAGGCGGTGTCGGGCTCGCGCGGGTGCACCGCGACGGCGAAGCCGAATGTCGATGGCTCAACCCCGGAGATCTCGCTGAAACTGCGGCTCTCGTCGGAGGAGACGAAGATGCCGTTGTGGTGCTGCACCCACATCCGCTCCGGCGCAGCCGGACACTGCACCAGGCAGTGCACGTCCTGAGCAATCGGGTCGTGGGTCTGCTCGGGCGGAGCGTATTCGGCGCGCATTCCATCCCCGCGCAGCGTCCAACTCTCGCCGGCATCCTCGGTGAACCAGATGCCGCCGGTGGAGACCGCGATCCACACCCGGCTGGAGTCGCGCGGATCGACGCAGATCGAATGGATGCCGGGCAGGTCGGCGCCGCCGCCCATCCATTGCTTGCGCTTGGGATGGTCCCACAGCGCGCGCAGCATCTGCCAGCTCTGGCCGTGATCGGCGGAGCGGAACAGGCCGCCCGGCAGCGTACCGCACCAGATCACGCCGGGCTCGTCGGCGCCGCCCGCCGCCAGCGCCCAGATGCGCGCGGTGCTCCAGTTGAGCGGACGGCCCCACATGTCGTTCTCCTCGTAGCCCTCGGGCTTGGGCGGATATACGGGGCTCGAAATCTCCTCCCAGCCGTTCGCGGTCGAGCGGTGCAGCTTGACGCCAAAGTGTCCGTGATCGAGCGCGGCATAGCTGCGCCCGTCGCGCGCGTCGGTCAGCGTGATGGTGACGTTGTCGCCGAGGAAATCGACGCCATCGATCTCCCACTGCCCTGCCGGCCTGCGCGCGGCCGTGAACAGGCCCTTGCGGGTGGAAACGAAGAGCTTGTCGCTCATGGCATCAACCTCCTGACAGCGCCTGGAATATGTAGATGCGGCTCGACTCCTGCACGGGATCGGCGAGGTGGGCGCGGTCGCGGATCATCCGTCCGTCCACGAAAATCGTCATGTGCCGGCGCAGTGCCGACTGGTCGTCGAGCACGTAGCCGCGCGCCTGCGGGTTGGCGGCGAAGACCTTGTCCAGCACCTCGCGCACCGTGCAGCCGGGAGCCTCGGCTTCCGGGCAGGCGACATGGCGCTGCACGTTGGGCGTGAACACGACCTTGGCCATCGCCGGTACTCCTTTCCGGGTCCTGCTTGCACTCGATCAGTCCCGCAGCCCGCGCCAAAGAGACGATTGAGGGCTCGGATTGCCGACAAGCTGGGAGAAAAAAAGGCGCACCCGTCCCGCAGCTCCCCCGCTGTCGTTCCCGCGCAAGCGGGAACCCAGTATTCCAGAGGCCGTGGTGCGAGGCGCGATGGTTCCCCGCTCCCCGTTTTCGCGGGGACGGCTCGCGGAGACGCCAAGCATTGCCGGCTCCCCCGTATGTCGTTCCCGCGCAAGCGGGAACCCAGTATTCCCAGAGGCCGTGGCGTGAGGCGCGCTGGGTCTCCGCTCCCCGCTGGCGGGGACAGGCTTTGCGGGGACGGCAGCCGTGCCGGCACCGTCGCATCAAAGCCGACCTCCACCGCCGGCGATATTTTACAACTACGCATCAACTACGCTATTGACTACATAATGCAGTTGTGCTATGGTGGGCAAATCCTCGCTCTTGCGAGCGAAGCGTCTCCGCTGTGCCCGCCCATTGGGCGGATCAGAAGTGACAAGGAAACCCGGGCGCAGCAACGCGCGGCGGGAACGAAGAAGACTGCGCTGTTTGACATCGTGAAGAACGAGCATCGCAGGATGGGTTGAGCGGCTTGCGCGACCCATCCCACGAATCTGGTTTGCTCGCCGACAACGCACTCGGGGGCACTGGCGCGAGGGCGCGCTCCGGCGCGCCTCGAGTCAGCGCGCCAGGTTCGTGTCCCGGCCGAGCGCAGCGAGAGCCGGGACCCAGAAGCCACACGACGCGCTATGCAAGGCGGACATGCGCTTTGCGCTTCTTGCGCTGGGTCCCGGGTCTCCATCCGCTCGGCCAAGCGGCCTCGCTTCTGTCGCCCGGGACACGAGAGCGTGTCTCACCCGGAGGGTGCACTCCAAGGAGCGGGCCCTGTATTTTTCCTGTTATTTACAGGGGCCGGTTGTATCGGCGGGCGCGGCGGCTCAGCCCGTGACTGCGGCGACCGCGCTCTTGACCGGCTTGGCGGTGCTTTCGTGGGCGGGCGCGAGCAGCGCGATCAGCGCGCGCTTGATCGTCGCCTGCCGGGTGGCCGAGGTGATTTTCGCGCCGAACAGGTCGGTGATGTAGAACACGTCGACCACGCGCTCGCCGAAGGTCGCCACGTGCGCGGAGGCGATGTTGAGGTTGAGCTTGGAGAGCGTGGCGGTGAGCTCGAACAGGAGGCCAGGGCGGTCGAGCCCGATGACCTCGACCATGGTGTAGCGGTTCGACCAGCCGTTGTTGATCGTCACCTCCGGCTCGACCGCAAACGCGTTGAGCCGGGCTTTCGCCGTCACCCGCTTGGCCACCACCTCGGGCAGCCGCAGGTCGCCCCGCAGCGCCTTCTCGATCGCGTCGGTGATGCGCGCCGCGCGGCGCTCCTCGTCGGCGTCGAGCTCGAACTCGCGCGACACCGAGATGGTGTCGAGCGCGCGCCCGTCGGTGGTGGTGAAGATCTGCGCGTCGACGATATTGGCGCCGGCGACCGCGCAGGCGCCGGCGATGATCGAGAGCAGCCAGGGATGGTCGGGCGCCAGCACGGTGAGCTCGGTCACCCCGCGCGCGGCCGGGAACGCGACCGTGGTGGCGAGCGCGCGCCCGGCCTGCGCCGCCGAGCGCAGGAAGCGCGCATGCGCGATCTTCTGCGCGAGATCGACCTTGAGCCAGTAGGCCGGGTAGTGCAGCGCGCCATAGGCGTCGAGCTCGGCCGCGCTCCAGTCCGCCAGCTCGGCGCGAAACTCCGCCTGCGCCGCCGCCACCCGCTGCGCGCGGTTGACCTCGGAGAAGCCGCCGGTGAGCACCGGCTCGGTCTCGTAGTAGAGCGTGCGGATGAGCTGCGCCTTCCAGCCGTTCCACACCCCGGGTCCGACCGCCTTGATGTCGGCGGTGGTGAGAATGGCGAGCAGCTTGAGCCGTTCGACCGACTGCACCACCGCGCTGAAATGCTCGACCGTCATGCGGTCGGACAGGTCGCGCGACTGCGCCACCGATGACATCGTCAGATGATACTCGATCAGCCAGGCGACGGTTTCGGTCTCCGCCGGCGAGAAGCCGAGCCGCGGGCAGAAGCTGCGCGCCACGCGTGCGCCGGCGAGCGAGTGGTCCTCGATCCGGCCCTTGGCGATGTCGTGCAGGAACAGCGCCACGTACAGCAGCTCGCGATGGCGCGGCTGAATGGTGTGGATCAGCTCGTTGGCGAGCTTGGTATCCTCGCTGCGGCCGGCCTCGATGTCGGACAACACGCCGATGCAGCGCAGCAGATGCTCGTCCACCGTGTAATGGTGGTACATGTTGAACTGCATCATCGCCACGATGCGGCCGAAGGCCGGCACGAAGGCGCCGAGCACCCCGGCCTCGTTCATCCGCCGCAGCACAGTCTCGGCGTCGTTCTTCGAGGTCAGGATCTCGAGGAACAGCCGGTTGGCCTCCTCATTCTCGCGCAGGTCCTGGTCGACGAGCCGCAGCGAGCGGGTGGCCAGATGCATGGCGTCGGGGTGGAACGCCAGATTGTATTTCTGCGCGAGATGGAAGATGCGCAGCAGGTTGACGGGGTCGCGCCTGAAGGCGCCGTCGTCGGCGACGTTGATGCGGTTGTAGTCGACGACGAAGTCCTCGCTCTCGCTCAGCGCCCGACGCGGCCGCGGCCGGAAGCGCGCCATCATCCGGCTCAGCACCGGCATGGCCTTGGCCTGGCTGTCCTCGAGCTTGGCACACAGGATGGCGGTGAGATCGCCGACGTCCTTGGCGATCAGGAAATAGTGCTTCATGAAGCGCTCGACGTCGCGCAGCCCCGGATGTGCGGTGTAGCCGAGCCGCAGCGCGATCTCGCGCTGGATGTCGAACGAGAGCCGCTCCTCGGCGCGGCCGGCGAGAAAATGCATGTGGCAGCGCACCGCCCAGAGGAAATCGCCGCAGCGGCGGAAGCGGCGGTACTCGCGCGGATCGTACACGCCGAGTGCGATCAGCTCCTGGCGCTCGCGCACGCGATAGACGTATTTGGCGATCCAGTAGAGCGTGTGGAGGTCGCGCAGGCCGCCCTTGCCGTCCTTGACGTTGGGCTCGACCAGGTAGCGCGACTGGCCGGCGCGCCGGTGGCGCTCCTCGCGCTCGGCGAGCTTGGCGGCGACGAACTCTGCCGCCGTGCCCAGCACCACCTCCTTGTCGAAGCGCGCGACCAGCTCGTCGTAGAGCTTGCGGTCGCCGAGGAGATAGCGCGACTCGAGGAGCGCGGTGCGCACCGTCATGTCGGCTTTGGCCTGGCGGATGCACTCATTGATCGAGCGGGTGGCGTGGCCGACCTTGAGCCCCATGTCCCACAGGCAATAGAGGATGGTCTCGGCGACCGATTCGCCCCAGGCGGTCTGCTTGTAGGGCAGCAGGAACAGGAGATCGATGTCGGAGCCCGCCGCCAGCACGCCGCGGCCGTAGCCGCCGGTGGCGGCGATCGTCATGTGCTCGGCTTCGGAAGGGTTCTGGGCCGGATAGAGTCGCTTGCCCGCGAACTCGAACAGCACGCGGATGATCTCGTCCTGCATGAAGCAGAGCCGCTCGGCGCAACGCCGGCCGTGGCGATCGGCGATCAGCAGGCGCTCGGCTTCGGCGCGCCCGCGCAGCAGCGCGCTCTTGACGCTGCGCGACACCGCCAGCCGCAGCTCGCGCTCGTTGCCGGAATGAGCGTCGGCCAGCCGCTCGAGCTCGGCGGCGACGGCGGCGGCATCGAACACCTCGGTGTCGCGCGTAGCCTGATCGCTCGGAGTCAGCATGGCGCGACCGGGATAGCGGAGGGCGGCGGCCGTGTCACCGCCTGCGTTGCCGGCCATGCCTGGCGGCGGCCGGCGCGGCGCGTGCGGCGTTCTGCGGGAGCGCGGTCGGATCGCAAGACGATTCTCTCAAACTGCGATAATACAACAAATATTTTCTCGTTGACGCCTTTGCGAGCGCTTTCTAAGAATAAACCTAGCGCCGATTTGAGCACAGCAGCTTGCGGGCGCTTAACAAATGCAGCTAAAGCGCGGGCCCGCCCCACGCCAAGCTGACCGCGGGGCAACAATCCCGCCTTCATCAACCCGGCCACCCGCGCGCGAGCGCGGCCAAGGCTCGACGTGGCCAAAGGACTGGAGGTCGTCATGACCGCGCTTTTCCGCCGTTTGCTTCTTGCTGGTGCCGTTCTCATCGGGCTCGTGCCCGGCGCGAGCGCCTTTGCCGCCGACAAGCTCAAAGAGATCCACATCGACTGGGCGACCTACAATCCGGTGTCGATGGTGCTCAAGGACAAGCGGCTCCTGGAGCAGGAGTTCGCCAAGGACGGCATATCCATCGTCTGGGTGCAGACGCTCGGCTCCAACAAGGCGCTCGAGTTCCTCAACGCCGGCTCGATCGACTTCGGCTCCACCGCCGGCGCCGCCGCGCTGGTCGGCAAGATCAACGGCAACCCGATCAAGTCGATCTACGTCTACTCGCGCCCGGAATGGACCGCGCTGGTCACGCGCAAGGACACCCCGATCAGCAAGATCGCCGACCTCAAGGGCAAGCGCGTCGCGGTGACGCGCGGCACCGACCCGCACATCTTCCTCGTGCGCGCGCTGCAGTCGGTGGGCCTGACCGAGAAGGACATCACGCCCGTGCTGCTGCAGCATCCCGACGGCAAGACCGCGCTCATCCGCGGCGACGTCGACGCCTGGGCCGGGCTCGATCCGATGATGGCGCAGGCCGAGCTCGAGGACGGCGCCCGGCTGTTCTACCGCAACAAGGACGCCAACACCTGGGGCATCCTCAATTCACGCGAGGAATTCCTCGCCGACCATCCCGACATCGTGCGGCGCGTGCTCGCGGTCTACGAGCAGGCGCGCAAGTACTCGCTCGCCAACTACAACGAGGAGAAGCGCGCGTTCATCACGGCCACCAAGCTCCCGGAGGCAGTGGTCGACAAGCAGCTCAAGGAGCGCACCGAGCTCACGTTCAACAAGATCGGAGCGGCGCAGCGCGACTCGATCCTGCAGGCCGGACTGGCGCTGCAGCAGGCCGGCGTCATTGCCGGCAATGTCGACGTGAAGAAAGCGGTCGACGATCTCATCGACGATCACTACGTGACGGCGGCGAACTGATCCCTGCTGGTTCCCGGAGCGCGGTCCCGGGAACCTTGCTTACAGAAATTTGCGCGGTCGTTGCATTTATCGGTGCGGTTATGTCTCTTGGGTCCATGACGGCGACGGTCGGTCATGCCGCGGCGGAGCAGGCACCATCCAAGGCCACCTTTGCGCGCGTGCTGCGGCCGGTGCTCGGCCTCCTCCTGCCGGTCGCTCTGGCGGTGTTCTGGGAGCTGGCGGTGCGCAACGGCCTGTCCAACGGCCGGCTGGTGCCGCCCCCGTCCGTGATCTTCCACACCTTCGCCGATCTCGCCCGCACCGGCGAGCTCGAGCTCCATGCCACGGCGACGCTGTCGAGGGTCGCCGCCGGCTTCGCACTCGGCGTCGTCGCGGGCACGCTGTTCGGCGCGATCACCGGATACTCGGCGCTGACCAACCGCCTGCTCGACCCCATGCTGCAGGGGCTGCGCGCCATCCCGTCGATCGCCTGGGTGCCGCTGTTCATCCTGTGGTTCGGGATTTTTGAGGCCTCCAAGGTCATCCTGATCGCGGTCGGCGTGTTCTTCCCGGTCTATCTCGGCGTCATGGGCGCGGTGATGTCGGTCGATCGCAAGATCGTCGAGGTCGGCCGCGTGTTCCGCCTCTCCGGCCCCGCCATGGTGCGGCGCATCCTGCTGCCGGCGGTGATGCCGGCCTACGTCATTGCGCTGCGCTCAGGTCTCGGGCTCGGCTGGATGTTCGTGGTGGCGGCGGAGTTCATGGGCGCCTCGACTGGGCTCGGCTTTCTGCTGACCGACGGCCAGCAGCTCGGCAAGCCGGCGCAGATCGTCGCCGCCATCGTCGCCTTCGCCATCCTCGGCAAGCTGACGGATTGGCTGATCGTGCTCCTCTCGGCGCCGTTCCTGCGCTGGGAAGACCGCTTCGCGCGGCCATAGCGAGCGCGCGATGCTGGTGCTCGATCGCGTCGGCAAGACCTATCCCAACGGGGTGCGCGCGCTCGACGGCGTATCGCTATCGGTCGCGCCCGGCGAGATTCTGGTCGTGATCGGCGGCTCCGGCTGCGGCAAGTCGACGATGTTGCGGGCGGTGTGCGGGCTCGACGCACCGAGCCAGGGCCGCGTCGTACTCGACGGCACGCTGATCGTTGCGCCGCACGCGAGCATCGGCATCATCTTCCAGGAGCCGCGGCTGCTGCCGTGGCTGCGCGTCGCCGACAATGTCGGCTTCGGGCTCGAGCACGCGCCTAAGGCGGAGCGCCGCACGCGCGTCGAGCGCGCGCTCGGCCGGGTGGGGCTTTCCGACAAAGCGCGGGTGTGGCCGCGCGAGTTGTCCGGCGGCCAGGCGCAGCGCGTCGCCATCGCCCGCGCCCTGGTGCCGCGGCCGCAGGTGCTACTGCTGGACGAGCCGTTCTCCGCGCTTGACGCCTTCACCCGCGCCGACCTGCAGCATCACCTGCTCGATCTGTGGGCTGACGCCAAGCCGACCCTGGTGATCGTGACCCACGACGTCGAGGAGGCGATCGTGCTTGCCGACCGCATCGTGGTGATGCGCTCGCGCCCCGGCCGCGTGCACGAGGAGATCGCCTGCGAGCTGCCGCGCCCGCGCGATCGCCAGTCCGCGGCCTTCGACTTCGTCAAGCGCCGCGTGCTGGCGGCGCTCGACCGCTCGCTCGACCGCGCGGTGATCACCGAAGACGCGGAAACCAGGGCCGCCGCCGGCGGCGGGCTGTGGTGGTAACCGAGGGGACAAGCGACCGCGCATTTTGGCTTGATTTTTTCCGTCAGCTGTCGTCCGTCCTCCCCCCGTCAGCAAAGGCACGAGAAGGACCTCTCCATGGATGCCACCGCCTTGCGCGCCATGCAGGCGCCGCTCAAGGAGCGCTACAAGGGCGATCCCAAAGCCGCCTACATCACCCTGCGGGCGAACGGCACGCTCGACGAGGCGCATATCGCCTGCAAGGTGGAGACCGGGCGCGCGCTCGCGGTCGCGGGGCTACATCCCGCCACCGGCGGCTCCGGGCTCGAGCTGTGCTCCGGCGACATGCTGCTGGAGGCGCTGGTCGCGTGCGCCGGCGTCACGCTCAAGGCGGTCGCTACCGCGCTGGAGATCCCGCTCAAGTCCGGCAAGGTGTCGGCGGAAGGCGATCTCGACTTCCGCGGCACGCTGGGCGTCGCCAAGGATGCGCCGGTCGGCTTCGCGCAGATTCGCCTGCGCTTCGACGTCGAGACCGACGCGCCGCAGGACAAGCTCGATTCGCTGCTCAAGCTCACCGAGCGCTATTGCGTCGTCTATCAGACGATCAAGAGCGGGCCGCCGATCGAGGTGAAGCTGGAACGCGCGTGACGCCTTCATCTCGCTGTCGTCACCCGGGCAAGCGGACAGCGCCACCCTGACCGACTTTCTCCGCTGTCATGCCCGCGCAAGCGGGCAAGCATGATGTTCTCCGAACCGCTGTTCTGGTACGGGCTCGTCCTCAAGATGGCGATGACGGCGAGCATCGTCGTCCTCGCATCGGTGGCGGTCGAGCGCAGCGGGCCATTCATCGGTGCGCTGATCGCGGCCCTGCCGACCGCCGCCGGCGCCACATACCTCATCATGGCGCTGGAGCATCCGCCCGCCTTCATCGCGGCGAGCGCGGTCGGCAGCGCGGCAGCCAACGCGGCCGTTGCAACGTTCGCGCTCACCTATGCCGTGCTGGCGCAGCGGCACGGCATCGTGCTCAGCATCACGCTGGCGACGCTCGTTTGGTTTGCCGCGGCAGCGGCACTGCGGCTCGTGGACTGGACGCCGGAAAGCGCGCTCGCCCTCAACGCGCTCGTCTACAGCATCACCATTCCCGCCTCGGCGCGCTATCGCCGTGCCGCGGTGCTGCGCGAGAGCAGCAAGCGACGGCGTTACGACCTTGCGCTGCGCGCGGCGGCCGCTGCGCTGGTGGTGGCGGCGGTGACCACGGCGAGCCACCGCATCGGCGCGTTCGTCTCCGGCACGTTCGCGGTGTTTCCGATCGTGATGGCGAGTTTCGCCGTGATCCTGCATCCGCGCTTCGGCGGGCCCGCGGCGGCGGCGGTGTTTGCGCACGCGCAGCCCGCCCTCGTCGGGCTGGGGCTCGGCTTTCTCGCGGTGCATTTCCTGGTCGAGCCGCTGGGCGTGTGGTGGGCCTTTGCCGGCGGTCTCGCCGTGGCCATGAGCTGGAGCGCGGCGCTATGGCTCGTCCGGCGCATGCGCATCGGTCGCGCGTGGCGCTAGCGCATGTCCCCGAAAAGTGGGCACCAGTTTTCCGATAAGGACATGCGCAAAATTAAAATCTGGAGATGCCGCTTCCGGTTGAGCCGGCTTATTTCCCGATCGACAGGTTCTGCTCGTGGATCACCTTGGCCCACTTCTGTGTCTGCGCCTTGATGTACTCGACGAACGCTTCCGGCGTGCTCCCCATCGGCTCGAACATCTGCGGGGCCAGGAATTTTTCGTGGAAGCCGGGATCGGCGAGGATCTTCTGCACCTCGGTGTTGATCTTGGTCACCACCTCGGGCGGCGTGCCGGCAGTGGCGAACAGTCCGAACCAAGTCGCGGCTTCATAGCCGGGCAGGCCGCTTTCGGCGACCGTCGGGATGTCGGCGGCGGGCGCGAGGCGTTTGGGGCTGCCGATGCCGAAGATCTTGATCTTGCCGGTGCGGTACGGCGGCAGCGCGAGGCTGACGCTGACCGACATCAGGTCGACATGGCCGGCCATGACGTCGGTGAGCGCCGGCGCCGCGCCCCGGTAGTGCACGGGAACGAGCTTCACGCCTGCCATGCTCTGGAACAGGACCATGTTCATGTGCGGCGCGGATCCGATTCCGGCCGTTCCGTAGGTGAGCTCGCCCGGCTTCTGTTTGGCGAGTGCGATCAGCTCGCGCACGTTGTTGGCCGGCAGCGACGTAGTGCCGAGCAGCGCCTGGTTGATGCGCACGAGCCCGGTGATCGGGGCAAAATCCTTCTCCTCGTCGTAGGGGAGCTTGCCCTTGCCGTAGAGGGTAGGGTTGATCACGAAGGTGCCGGCCTCGGCGACCAGCAGCGAATAGCCGTCAGGCGCCGCCTTCGCGACCGATTGCGCGCCGACCACGTGCGCGGCGCCCCCCTTGTTCTCGATCACGACCTGCTGGCCCCAGGCTTCCGACAGCCGCTGCCCGATTGCCCGCGCCACCACGTCGGTGACCCCGCCGGCAGCGGCGGTGACGGTGATCGTGATCGTGCGGCTGGGATAGGACTGCGCCTGCGCCGCGCTCACGCCGGCGAGGCCTGCAAGCAGGATCAAGGTAGGCCGTCTCATCATCTCGCTTCCTCCGGAAACACTGCCGCGGCCGCAACCATCGGCAAGCCAACTAACCGCGATCGCGAGCCGTGGCCTTCAGGGCATACAGCGCTTCCAGCGCCTCGCGCGGCGACATCTCGTCGGGATCGAGCGCTGCCAATCGGGCGATGATGTTATCGAGCCCCGTGTCGCCCGGCGGCGGCGATGGCGGGCGCGCGGCTGCGGCAAAAAGCGGCAGCTCGTCGAGAGCCCGCGGCGCGGCGCGATCCTCGGCCTCGAGCGCGGCGAGCACCACCTTGGCGCGCTCGATCACCGCCGGCGGCAAGCCGGCGAGCTTCGCCACCTGGATGCCGTAGCTGCGATCGGCGGCGCCCGCCATCACCTCGTGCAGGAATACCACCTCGCCCTGCCATTCCTTCACCCGCATGGTGGCGTTGAACAGCCGCGGCAGCGTCGCCGCCAACGCGGTCAGCTCGTGGAAATGCGTGGCGAACAAGGCCCGGCAGCGGTTGCGCTCGTGCAAGTGCTCGATGGTGGCCCAGGCAATCGAGAGTCCGTCGAAGGTGGCGGTGCCGCGGCCGATCTCGTCGAGGATCACGAGCGCGCGCTCGCCCGCCTGGTTGAGGATGGCGGCGGTCTCCACCATCTCCACCATGAAGGTTGAGCGTCCGCGCGCGATGTCGTCGGCGGCTCCCACGCGCGAGAACAGCCGGTCGACGGCGCCAATCCTGGCGCGGCGCGCCGGCACAAAGCTCCCCATCTGCGCCAGGATCGCGATCAGCGCGTTCTGGCGCAGATAGGTGGATTTGCCTGCCATGTTGGGGCCGGTGACGAGATAGATTCGGCCGGCAATCGCCCCGTTCGGCGGAGAGAGGTCGCAATCGTTGGCGACGAAGGGGCCGCGATCGGTCGCGAGCGCCTGCTCCACCACCGGATGCCGCCCACCCTCGATGATGAAATCGAGCGAGGCGTCGATCTCGGGCCGCACGTAGCGGCGCTCGACCGCTAGCTCGGCGAGCGCGGCGGCGACGTCGAGCATCGCCAGCGCCTCGGCGGCGGCCTTGATCTCGTCGGCGGCCGCGGTCACCGCGGTGGCGAGCCGCTCGAAGGTGGCAAGCTCGATGCCGAGGGCGCGGTCGGCGGCGCTAGCGATCTTGGCCTCGAGCTCGCCCAACTCGGTGGTGGTGAAGCGCACCTGCCCGGCGAGCGTCTGGCGATGGATGAAAGTGGCGTTGAGCGGCGACGCCATCAGCTTATCGCCGTGCTGCGCCGTCACCTCGACGAAGTAGCCGAGCACGTTGTTGTGACGGATCTTCAGCGCACGCACGGCAGTCATATCGGCGTAGCGCGCCTGCAGCGCCGCGATCACGCGGCGCGATTCATCGCGCAGCGCCCGCGCTTGGTCGAGCGCGGCGTCGTAAGCTTCACGCACGAAGCCGCCGTCGCGCTTGAGGTGGGGAAGCTCGTCGGCGAGCGCCGCGGCAAGCTCCGTAGCGATCGCCGGATCAGGCCGGCGCAGCGCGCGTGCCGCCTCGGCAAGCTCGGCGGCGAGGCTGTCGCTGCGCTCGAGCTTGGCGGCGAGGTTGGCGGCCGCGACGATGCCGTCGCGGACGGCGGCGATATCGCGCGGTCCACCGCGTCCGACCACGAGGCGCGCCAGCGCGCGTGCGAGATCGGGCGCGGCCGCCAGGCTTGCGCGCATGTCGGCGCGCGCGGCCGCGTCGACGACGAAGAATTCGACCGCGTCGTGGCGGCGCGCGATCGCGGCTGGATCGGTGAGCGGCGCCGAGAGCCGTTGCGCCAGCAGTCGCGAGCCCGCCGCCGTCACGCTGCGGTCGATGGCGGCGAGCAGCGATCCGCGGCGCTCGCCCGCGAGTGTGCGCACCAGTTCCAGATTGCCGCGCGTGGCCGGATCGATCGCCAGCGTCGTCCCCTGCGCCTCGCGCAGCGGCGGCGAGAGCGGCGGGCGCTGCCCGAGTTGCGTGCGCTCCACATAGCTGACGCAGGCGGCCGCGGCGGTGAGCTCGAGCCGCGACAGCGCGCCGAAGCTCTCCGTGGTAGACAGGCCGAAGTAGCCGGCGAGCCTGCGCTCTGCGCTGGCGCCGTCGAACACGTCGCGGGTGAGCGGCGTCACCGCCGGCAACGTGCGCAGATAGGGCGCAAGCTCGGGATCGCCGTAGAGCGCATCCGACACGATGATCTCACCCGGCTCGACGCGGGCGATCTCGGCGGAAAGTATGGCCCGCTCCGTCTCGGCGATGCGGAACTCGCCGGTCGAGATGTCGATCCAGGCGAGCGCAAACCGGCTCGCTTCGCCGCTCGAGCCACGCGCGCGCACGATCGCCAGCAGGTAGTTGTTGCGCCGGGCATCGAGCAGCGTGTCCTCGGTGAGCGTGCCCGGCGTGACCAGCCGGATCACGTCGCGCCGCACTACGCTCTTACTCCCGCGCTTCTTCGCCTCGGAAGGATCCTCGGTCTGCTCGCACACCGCGACGCGATGGCCCTGTGCGATCAGGCGATGGAGATATTCATCGGCGCGATGCACTGGCACGCCGCACATCGGGATGTCGCGGCCGAGATGCTTGCCGCGCTTGGTGAGCACGATGCCGAGCGCGCGCGCGGCGACCTCGGCGTCCTCGAAGAACAGCTCATAGAAATCGCCCATCCGATAGAACAGCAGGCAATCCGGATTGGCGGCCTTGATCTCGATGTACTGCTCCATCACCGGCGTGATGCGTCCGCTGTCGTCAAGCGCGCTCGCCGGCGCGGGGCCGCTGCCCTCGGCCGGCGGGCCGGATTCAAAACCGGGCGGTGGCAGCGGGCGCGCAGCATCCATGGCGTCGCGACGCTAGCAGATGGCGCGGTGCAATTCATGCCGGCGGGCCGAGATAGCCACAGCGGATGCGCGCGCCGGCCGCACCCTGAGTCGAACGCAGCGAAGATCAGAACCGCATCAGATCCTTGGCCAGGAGGATCGACCCGGAGAAGAATTTCTTCGCCCCGTCGGCGTAGCGCTGGTGGTTGTCCTCGGGATCCACCGTCGGGCTCAGATGCGTCATCACTACGGTCTTGACGCCAGCCTTGGCCGCCATCTTGCCGACGTCTTCGGGCGTCACGTGCTCCTCGTGCATGTGCCGAAGGAAGCCCGCCTGCTCGTCCGGCGTCTTCACCTGCCAGATGCCGCTGCGCTTGAATAGCTCGACCACGTCGTCAGGCGAGGTCACTTCGGTCACCAGCACGTCGGCCCCCTTGGCCAATTCAGTGACCGCGTCGGAAGGGCCGGTATCCCCCGTGAACACCACCACGCGGCCGGGCGTCTCGAAACGATAGGAATAGGAGCGGTACTTGCCCGCGGGCGGGCTTCCCGGCGGGAAATGAAAATGCGTGTTCTCGACCGCGGTCACCTTGACCTTGTCGTCCTGATAGACGAGGCCGGGGCCGATGTCGTGGCCGTGGAAGAGGTCGGCCATCGGCTGCCGCTTGCCTTCCGCCCAGCGGATCTCGGCATTGGGCGTGAGATAGGCGATCGCGCCCTTGACCAGGGCCTCGACCCCGCCGCCGTAGATGTCGATCGGCTCGCGGCGCTGATATTCCCATGCCGAGACCAGCAGCGTGGCCAGCCCCGCGGTGTGGTCGCTGTGGGGATGGGTGATGAAGATCTTGCCGACCTTGCGGAAATCAAGTCCCGCCTGGACGATGCGGCGCGTGACATTGTCGCCGGCGTCGATCAGATAGAGCGTGCCGTCGACGACGAGCAGGTTCGAGGACTGGGTTCGATCCTTGCTCGGAAGCGGCCCGCCGCGGGTGCCCAGCGTGATGATCTGAGTGCCATTCGCCGGCGCTTGCGTCTTGCTGGGGCCGGTCTGCGCGACGGCGCAATCGGTCGCAGCGAAGACTGCGAGGCTGATCGCGGCCGAAGCCCACCATGCAGCGCTTGCTGTCATTTGGATCCTCCCGGGGATGGCGTCTGCCTATTTTACCAGCTTCACGCCGGTGACTGCCTCGAGATTCTTGTAGTCGATCTTCTCGCGGTCGGCCTTGGGGATATTGAGCGAATCGAGAATCTTGAGCGTCTCGCGCGGATACATCGTGCCTCCCTCCGGATCGAACGGGCAGTCGGAGGCGAAGACGATCTTCTCCAAGGGAAAAAACTCCAACCCGCACTTGGTTGCCGGCACGCCGGTGAAGGCCGCGGTATCGGCGTAGAAATCCTGCTTGAAATAATCGAGCGGCCGCTTCTTGAGGCTCTTGCGCAGCGCGACGTAGTCCTCGTCGCTGGTGCGCGAGCCCAGCACGTCCCAGCCCGGACCGATGCGGCCTTCCAGCATCGGCACGATCCCGCCGAAGTGGTGGGTGATGATCTTGAGGTTGGGATGGGTGTCCATGATCTTGGAGAACACCAGCCGCGCCATGGCGGTCGCGGTCTCGTACGACCAGCCGAACGTCCACCAGATCTCGTACAGCGACTTCCTCTCGTCGATGTAGTCGGGCATGTTGGCGCCGCGCGCGGGATGCAGCCAGATCGGCTTGCCGAGGTCGTTCATCTTTTTCCAGAACGGAGCATACTTTGGCTTGTCGATCGCGCTGCCAGCGACGTTGGTGTAGATTTGCACGCCGAGCGCACCGTTCTTGATCGCGCGCTCCGCCTCGGCGACGCCGGCATCCGGCGCGGCCAGCGAAACCTGCGCCACCCAGCCGGGGAAATGATCCTTTTCCTTCGCGCACAATTCCGCAAAGCCGTCGTTGATGATGCGGCAGAACTCGTCGATATCCGCCGGGGTCTTGGCAAAGCGCTCGATCGGCGGCTGCGGATAGGACAGGA
>DATBKV010000011.1:0-5330 GCA_036555745.1 Xanthobacteraceae bacterium
CTGGTCGTAGCCCGGCACGATCGGCAACCCCCAGCCCGCGAACACGCTCGCTCCGTGCGCGGTCTGCTCGCAATAGGATGCAAAGCCGATGCCGATCAGCCTCCCGTCGGGCTCGCCCCTGCGCTGGCGTTCGCGCCAGGCGTCGAAGTCGATCTTGTCGCGCGCGGTGAGCAGCGCCTTGCGGTAGTCGCCGCTGTCGTAGTGCTTGCGCGCGACATTGTCGTAGGGCATCGCCGCCGCGGGAACGAGATTGTCGTGCCGGACCTCCCACGGCTCGCGGCCGACCGCGCGCGCGATGGCGTCGATCATCAATTCCATGGCGAAGCAGACGCCGGTGCGGGCGACGCCGCGGTATGGCAGGAAACCGGGCTTGTTGGTCGCGATGCAGTGGGTCTTGCAGCGGTAGCCGCGAAAATCGTAAGGGCCCGGCAGGTTGCCGGTGGCCTGCCCGGGCTCGAGCGCCACCGTGAACGGCCAGTTGGAATAGGCGCCGCCGTCGATGGTGATCTCGGCGTCGAGCGCCAACAGGCGGCCGCGCTCGTCGGCGTGCGCGGTGAGGCGGTAGTGATGCTGGCGCGTGTTGGCTCCGGCGATGAGGTGCTCGCGGCGATCCTCGATGTAGCGGAACGGCCGGCGATACTTGAGCGCCAGCCACGCCACGCAGAGCTCCTCGGGATGCACGATGACCTTGTAGCCGAAGCCGCCGCCCACGTCGGGCGAGATCACCCGCACGCTGCCCTGGTCGATCCCGAGAAACTTCGCGAGTCCCACGCGAACGACGTGCGGCACCTGCGTCGAATAGTACACGACGAGCTGCGCGCTGCGCTCGTCCCAATGCGCGAGGATGGCCTTGCCTTCCATCGGCACCATGGCCTGCCGGTTGAGCGAGACTTCGCGCTCGACCACGACCGGCGCGCCCTTGGCGTTGGCGGCATAGCCATTGTCGAGATTGAGCGTGAGGAACGAATTATCGCTCCAGTGCTCGTGCACGCGGATATTGTCCGCGCCGCGCGCGGCCAGCGCGTCAACCAGCACCGGAAGCTCGTCGAACTCGAGCTCGATCTCCTCGGTCAGGTCCTCGGCTTCGGCGCGCGTCGGCGCGACGCACATCGCGACGGCTTCGCCCACGAAGCGCACCTTGTCGTGCGCCAGCGGGTGCCATTCCGAGAGCTTGTAGCCCGCCACCGTGGTCGGCGCGGTGATCGCCGCCACGCCCTCGAGGTCGGAGCGCACGAACACGCGCCCTTCGCTGTCCGGCGGCTTGGCGATGCGCCGGATGCGGCCGTGCGCGATCGGGCTGCGCAGAAAGGCGACCTCGCTCTGGCCCGGCAGCACCATGTCGGAGACATAGCTGCCGCGCCCGCGCAGGAAACGCGAATCCTCCTTGCGACGAACCCGCGCCCCGATGCCTTGTCCCGCAACCTCCGTCATGCCCGTCCGCTCTACTTGAAATGGAGTGAACCTGCCGCAGACTCGGTCTGCTCCCTCCGCCCTTGCGGGGGAGGGGAGCACACTGAGTGCGCAGCATTACTTTGCACCCCCTTGAGCACGATCAGCTCAGTGCCTCCGGCCCAGCCGCAGGTCGGTGTTCTGCACCGCCACGGTGCGCCAGCGCCCGTCGACCTTGCGCACCACGCGGGTGCCGATGCTGGTGCGCTCGCTCTCGTCGACGTCGCCATAGATGTGGAAGCGCGTATGCGCGACCGCCACGTCCGGCCCGAGAAAGCGCACGTGCATCTCCGGCGTCTCGCGGGTGCTTACGCGAAACGGTCCGTTGGGGCCGTGCAGCCGCGCCATCAGGTCGCGGAACCCCGCGCGAGTCTTGGTCCAGGCGCCGTTGACGGTCACGAACTGAGCATCGTCGACCAGCGATTCGATCATGCCGTCGGGGTCGTGCCGGCCCCAGGCCTGGTTGAACCTCAACTCAATGTCGCGGATCTCGTCTTCATCCGACTTGTTCACGGTGACATCTCCGGGTCGTGTCGCCTGCATGCTCCAAGGGAGGACTCAATCACTAGCACAGAGTGCGCGCTCTGGCCCAAGAGGCAAATCGCCTTGCAGTCTGCAAGCGGGGAGAGGGAAGGCCAGCCGAGCACGCGGCAGCGTTGTGCATCAACGTCGGCGGAACGCACTTTTGGTGCAGCCGGCGGTGCCGCCATCTCAGTTGTCATCCCCGCGAAAGCGGGGATCCAGATTCCAGCGGCCGGAGTTTGCGGCATGATGGGTCCCCGCGTCCGCGGGGACGACACCGTCTGGTTGCCTGACGCGGTCAGGCGGCGCGCGCACAACGCGCCGCCGCCCCTTCAGCCGGGGGCGCGACGGTGGTAGCGTTAGTGATCCCGACAAGCGCGGGGGTCGCCGACACCCCGCCCCGGCCCGCGCAACGGCCGACGCAGGGAGGAGGACCGCCATGAAGGATCTCATCAAGCAATATCTCGACCACGGCATGTCGCGCCGCGGTCTAATGACGGGGCTGAGCGCGCTCGGCATGAGCGCCGCCGCCACGCGCGCGGTAGCGCAGTCGCTCGAGACCTTCGGGCAGGGCGCGGGACCGCCCGCCTCCGCCGTGCGGCAGATGAAGGGCACCGGCGGCGCGCTGTTCGTGCAGCAGCTCAAGGCGGCCGGGGTCGAATACATCTTCTTCAATCCCTCGACCGGCGACTATCCGATCTTCGATGCGCTGGTCGACGAGCCCGGCATCCACCTGATCAAGGGCATCCAGGAGGGCGCGGTGGTCGCGATGGCGGACGGCTACGCGCGCGCCTCCGGCAAGACCGGCGTCGTCATCGTCGCCAATATCGGCCTGCCCAATGCGATGACGCAGATGGTCAACAGCTGGAAGGACCAGATCCCGCTGCTGGTCGCGGTCGGCTCGGTGGAGCAGGACGCGCTCGGGCGCGATCTGTTCCAGGAGGCCGACCATTGCGAGGTGATGACGCAGCCGATCACCAAATGGTACTGGGCGGCGAAGACCACGGCCTCGGTTCCGGAGACCGTGCGGCGCGGCTTGAAGTTCGGCTCGACGCCGCCGTGCGGGCCGGTGTTCCTGTCGCTGCCGACCGACGTGCTGCGCGAGAGCGCGAGCGCCGCGATCTGGGACCAGGCCAAGTTCGACGTGCCCATGCGCATCCGGCCCGACGCCGACGATGTCGCCAAGGCCGCGCGCATTCTGCTCGCGGCCAAGAATCCGCTGATGAGCGTCGGCGACGAGGCCAGCTGGTGCCGCGCCGGCAACGAACTCGTCGAGCTTGCCGAGCTCCTCGGCCTGCCGGTCGCCGGGCAGGCGGGCGGACTCGGCTTCTGGTCGAAGCCGTTCCCGACCCGGCATCCGCTCTATGTCGGGCCGCAGCTGCGCGACATGCGCTACCCCGGCAAGATCGACGTGCTGCTCAACGTCGGCAACCGCTACGGCGAGCGCGCCTCCCCCGGCACGCAGCTGATTTCGATAAGGCTCGATCCCGCGAGCCTCGCCCGCAGCGGCCCCGTCGACCTCGGCATGGTGGCCGACATCCGGCTCGCGACCGCGGATTTGATCGCCGCCATCCGCTCGCAGGCGACGCCGGCGCGGCTCAAGGAGATCGCCGACGAGCGCATCGCGCGCACGCGCGCCTACACCGCCGAGATGCTGGCGTTCCGCCAGCAGATCGCGCGCGAGAACGCGGACCGCACGCCGGTGAGCCTCGAGCGCCTCGCGCTCGAGCTCGAAGCCGCGCTCGAGAAGGACACCTGCTACGTCTGCGACGTCGATTCCGGCAAGACCATGGACCCGCTGCTGTCGTTCGGCGGCGAGGGCAAGCGCTACATCGGCACCGGGCCGAACGTGCTGGGCTGGGGGCTGGCGGCCGCGTTCGGCGCCAAGCTCGCGCGCCCGGACCTGCCGGTAGTCTCGGTGGTCGGCGACGGCAGCTTCTGCTTCTCCGGCCCGCAGCCGCTGTGGAGCCAGGCGCGCTACCAGGCGCCGGTCATCAACATCGTGCTCAACAACAAGAGCTACAACAACGAACGCAACCGCATCTGGCATTTCGGCGGCCGCCAGTTCCAGAGCGGCCGCGACATGACCTGCTATCTCGGCAGCCCCGACGTCGACTACGCCAAGGCGGCAGACGCGTTCGGCGTCGAGGGCGAGGTGGTGAAGGAGCCCGACAAGCTCAAGGGCGCGATTGGCCGCGCCCAGCGCAGCGTGGCCGACGGCCGGCCCTACCTCCTTGACATCCACACCTACCGCGACGGGCTCGGTGCGGTCTCGAGCTGGCATCCGCCGTTCTCGATCGCGGGCCAGCGCTCGCGCAAGGTGTGATCATGCGCTCCCGCCTCACCGTCTCGGGCGCGCTCGCGGCGCTCGCGCTCGTCCTCGCCGCGCCGGTTCGCGCCCAGAGCCCCGGCGCGCTGCCGCCGGGCGAAGGCCGCGACCTGGTCGCCGTCGCCTGCACGCAATGCCACAGCCTCACGCCCCTCACCGCCGGCCGCGACGGGCCCGGGGGATGGCGCGACCACGTCGCCAACATGGTGCTGCGTGGCGCGCAGCTGACGCCGCGCGAAGCCGACACCGTGATTCAGTATCTCGCCGGCAATTTTGGTCCCGGCGCGCCGCCGGCGACGCCGGCGAAAGCGATCGCGCTGCCGGGCGGCGACGGCAAGGAGCTGATCGAGGCGCGCTGCGCCGGCTGCCACGACCTCGAGCGCGTCACCATCGTCAAGCGGCGCAAGCAGGACTGGCCGTTGATCGTCGGCAACATGGTGGCGCGCGGCGCGGCCGCCACCCCGGAGGAGGCACGGACCATCGCCACCTACCTCGCCGCCCAGTTCGGCAGCGACTGAAGGCGAGGTCCGCTGAAGCTGGCGCGGAGACGAGCATGCTGAGGGACGACAGCGGCAACGGCGGCGGACGGCCGGACGGCGCCCGCAACGTGCTTGGCGGTACGCTCGACCTCTGTTCGGTGAGCCCGATGACCGGCTTCTTCCGCGACGGCTGCTGCAACACCGGCGAAGAGGACTTCGGCAGCCACACGGTTTGCGCCGTCATGACCGCGGCGTTTCTCGAATTTTCGAAAGCGCGCGGCAACGACCTCTCGACGCCAATGCCGGAATTCGGGTTCCGCGGCCTTCAGCCCGGCGACCGCTGGTGTCTGTGCGCGCCCCGCTGGCAGGAGGCTCTCGAGGCGGGCCAGGCGCCGCGCGTGGTGCTGCGCGCCACGCACGAAGGCGCGCTCGATTACTGCGCGCTCGCCGACCTCAAGCGCTTCGCGGTGGATCTCGCCTGAGTTTCCGGGGGCGGCACACGACCCCCCTGCCCCTGCAGTTCGCTCGCAAAATCGTGTCCGGAACCGAGC
>DATBKV010000012.1:0-45876 GCA_036555745.1 Xanthobacteraceae bacterium
GGACAGAACTTGCGCGTGAACGGGCCGGGCGCGCGCATGAACTCCTTCGGGTCGACGTCCATGCCCATGAACATGTAATGGCCGGTCAGCCGGCACCGTGTGACGAGCTGCGCCATCGCACGCCTCCGTTTCCAACACGATCATCGAGACAACATCGCCGGTGCGGCAAAGTTCCGCGCCGGGACGGGCGCGGCGGCTGCGCGAGCCGGCCGTGTCGGCGGCGGACGGTGCGCGGCGATCTCGGTGATGAGCTTCTTGAGGATCGCCTCGCCGAAGGTCTCGTAGCTCTCCGCCGTGATGACGAAGGCGCCGGGGCCGCCGATCACGCTGTCGCGGTAATAGCGCTCGAGATCGGGCTCGAGCGCCAGAATCGGCAGGCCGTTGATCCCGATCCCGGCGGCGACCGCCTCGTCGCGGGCGAGCGTGACGGGCCGGCCGCGGTTGTTGGAGCCGTCGCCGGAGACGTCGACCACGTGGCGAGACGCGCGATAGGGGCTCTTGCCAAACAGCGTGGCGGCGTAGTCGATGGCGCCGCTGATCGAGGTGCCGCCGCCGAACAGCTGGCGCGGCACGCGCTCGATTGTGTCGGCAAACGCTTCCGCGCTCGCCTCGTCGCCGACGCGCCGCCATCCCGCCACCAGCACCTGCAGCGCCGGCCCGGTCCATTGCACCACGGTGACGGCGATCGCCTGGTTGGGACCGGAGCGGATCGCCTCGAGCACGCGCGCGTGGCGGAAGGCGGCGACGTAGCCGCGCTTCTGCAGCTCGAAACGGTACTGGTCGACGCTGCCGGAGGCGTCGACGGCGAGCACGAGCGCGAGGTCGACCCTGTTCTGCGCGAACGCGGGCATCGCCGCGGCGAGCGCGAGCAGCACCGCCGCCGCGGCGGCGACACGGCGCGCGCCTCGCATGCAATGTGCGCTAGCGGCTGGGATTGATGCAGAACCGTGTCGCGATGCGTCAAATCGCACGACCCCCACCCTCAACCCCTCCCCACAAGAGGAGGGCTATCGCATATGAGCCGGCATGGCTGCCAATCATGCGCTTCGCGCTTCTTGCGCTGGGTCCACGCAGGTCGGGTTTACCCGACCTGCGTGCATAGAAGTGCCGATCTCGGGCAAGCCCGAGATCGGGGTCTCGTTCCGCTCGCGCAAGCGCGCTCGCTGCACTCGCCCGGGACACGATAATTTCGTGTCCCGGACGAGCGACCCCGGACTTGATCCGGGGGAGCGAAGATCCGGGACCCAGGGGCCACACGACGGCCGGAGAGCTTGCCGCGTCGCCATATGCGATAGCCCTGCCCACGCGCCCCGGGCTCGCCCGGGTCGCGTCTTTGAGTGCGCAAGTCGGGCAAGCCCGACTTGCGGTGGGGAAGAAAGCACACCGAGTCTGCGGCGGGCTGATGCCTCCCAAGGGGAGCGCTCTAGATGCGTTGCAGCGTGCACTCGGTCTCAATGGGGATCTTCGGATCGTTGCTCGGCGTCGAGCGGCGCACGACGCGCAGTTGCTTGTAGCCGGGCTTGTCGCACGACACCTCGACATTCTTGGGATCGACGTCCTTGCCGAAGCCCGGCACCTTGTAGGTGCCGAGGAGGTCGGTGCGGGTCACGACCCCGCCGTGGTCCTTCAGGCGCACCGTCACCTTGGCGTCGGGAACGGTGTTGCCGCCGGCGTCGCGCACGAAGCCGAAATAGGACGGCCCTTCCTCCTCGCTGTTGTCATCGTCGTCGCCGAAGCCGGCGCCGCCGGCGCGGGCGGCGAGCGAGATGGCGCAACTCATCGCCAGCGCCAAGGCCGCGATCCGTGCTGTCCGCCCAAGCGTCATGCCGTCCTCACGCCTTGGCCTCGCGGGGTCCGCCACGAGCCAGCATTGCGCATCCATCTTAGAACATTTTCGAGCGGGGCCGAAGTAGCGATGAAACCCTCTCCCCTTGCGGGAGAGGGTGCCCGAGCGGAGCGAGGGCGGGTGAGGGGTGGTATCGCGAGCTCGATCCTGAAGCGCCCCCTCACCCGGCTCGCTTGCCTCCGCTGCGCTTCGGCGCGCTCGCCACCCTCTCCCGCAAGGGGAGAGGGTAACGAGTGTGCGGCGCGCGATGCGAACCCCTTCACACCGCGTGAATTGAGCCGCGGTGACGCGCGCGAAGGCCGGCGTCCAAGCAATTGGAAAATGCTAGCGCGTGAAATACGGGGTGAGGTAGTAGGTCAGCACGGCGATGGCGCCGAGCGGGACCACCCAGGCCCAGCCGGGCCACAGGCGCTGCGCCCAGCGCGCCGGAACGAGCAGGCTGACCGCTGCGGCGGCGGCCGCGGCCACCGCCACCGACCACCAGCGGTTCTCGAGGAACTGGAGCTCGACCGACGCATGCTCGTAAACCGCGAGCGCGAGCGTGTACACCGCAAGATAGAGCACGGCGCCGGCCGCGCCGAAGATGAGGGTGCGCTGCAGCCACGGCTCGGGCACCACGGTCGCGATCAGCGCCAGCGCCGAAGCGCCGATCAGCGAGGTGAGCATCCAGCCGTACCAGTACATCGCGGGGCCGCGCCCCGGCGGCTGGTAGAGCAAGCCGATGTCGCCGGTCGCGGGATGGTAAGTCAGCAGCGGCAGATTCACCTCGGTCGAGATCACGTAGATGACCGCGTAGGCGGCGCCGAACACGACGGCGAAGATGCCGACCTTGTTGGTCGCGGTCATGAGCCGAAGCCCCGTCCGTTGTTGACGATGTGGCCGATCAGAAAATTGGCCCAGATCAGAAGCGCGAGCAGCAGGGTGACCTGCCGGCGCGCGGCGGCGTAGTCGGGCGAGAGCGGCGGGCGCCAGAAGTACCAATAGGCCGGCAGCAGGATCAGGCCGATCACCGCCAGGTGCTCCTTCACCTCGAAGGCGCCGACCACCTTGAAGAACCGCAGCTGCTCGAGCGCAAGCCGCGCGGTGTAGCGGTAGTGGGTGTAAATCCACGCGCCCATGACGAAGGTGAGGACGTAGAGCACGATGATCGCGGTGACGTAGGCGTGGCTCGGCACCGCGCGGAAGCGCCCGACGAAACCGCCGGCGGCCGCGCGCACCGGCAGCCAGAGCGCGACCGCCTGGTGCGTGACCGCGCCGAGAAGCGCGATCGCGAGCAGGCCGTGCATGATGAGCAGCGTCGTCCAGAAGACCATGGCGCCCTTTTTCTTACCGGCCCCCCCGGTGCAACGGCGCCTCCGGCGCGTTGCTGGCGCAGCCGGCGTCGCTCGCTGCTGCCGCGGTCAAGCCGCGTTTCCTCGCCCGCTTGTTGTTTGCCCGCAAGCGGTTGCGATCCTAGCCCGCAGGGACTTGCTCCGCAATTTGTCGGTTCGCTCCAGGCGCGGTTTGCAGGAGAGTGCCAGCGCGGTCGCGACGGTCGGCGCTTCCCGGGCGTCCTGCGAGCGGCATCTGTCTCGTCTGTCGGCGAGGCGACAAAGTTCGGCCGCGCCCGCTTGGTATATCCTAGCAGCGAGGTACTCCGCGCCTGCGCCGGAGTGGAGGCCGCGACGCGCAGAAAGCAATCGTCGCCGCCCTTAAATCGTGGAATCATGTGCAATGCGTTCCGCCCGGCAATCCGCGATCCGCCTGCTGCAGCTGATGATGGTTGCATGCGTGGTGCTGCCGGCCGTGCTGTTCGCTTTCGCGGCGTGGCTCAACTACCGCCACGAGCACGCGGTGGCCGACGAGCGCATCGAGCGCTCGCTCGACATCCTGCACGAGCACACGCTCAAGGTATTTCAAACCGTCGAGCGCACCATCGCCGAGGTCGAGGAGATCACGCGCGATCTCTCGGACGATGAGATCCGCAAGGACCAGGCACGCCTGCACGAGCGACTCCGGCGGATCGTCGAAGCGCTGCCGCAACTGCGCGCGATCTTCGTGATCGATCGCCAGGGCCGGCCGATCGCGTCGAGCCAGCTCGCGCAATTGCCCCCCGACTTCAACGTGCGCGAGCGCAGCTTCTTCAGCGCGCATGCCGCCGGCGATTCCGAGACCTATGTCAGCGATGTGCTGATGCCGCGGCTGACCGCGTTCGGCACGCCGTTCTTCGTTCTCTCGCGCGCCCGGCCCAGCCCGGACGGGGGCTTCAATGGCGTGATCGCGGTCGCGGTGCTGCCGCGCTATTTCGAGGAGTTCTACGCGCTCATCGGCGGCAGTCCCGGCAGCCTCTACGCGCTGGTCCGCAACGACGGCACGTTTCTCGCGCGCTACCCGGTGCTGGAGGACCGCGGCCGCACGATCGGCGCCGGCAGCCACCTGCGCCAAGCAATCACGGAGGGCCGCGAGCGCGCCCTCTACACCACGCCGCAGTCCGAGGTCGACGGGGTGGCGCGGCGGGTCGGCTACCGCAGGCTCGAGGGCTTCCCGGTCTACGTCGTGGCCGGGCTCGACAGCTCGGCGATCCGAGACGAATGGCTCACCACCATGGGCGGCCACCTGATCTTCGGGCTGCCGGCGACGCTGTTGCTTCTCACCATCATCGGTATCGCGATGCGGCGCACGCGGCGGCTGCATGCCGAGGCGGAGCGCCGCGAGGCGGCAGAAGCGGCGCTGCGGCAGTCGCAGCGCCTCGAGGCCATCGGCCAGTTGACCGGTGGCGTCGCGCATGACTTCAACAACCTCCTCATGATCGTGAGCGGCAGCGTGCAGCGGCTGCGCCGCGATCTCACCTCCGAGAAGCATAGCCGACTGCTCGACATGATCACCAACGCGACGACGCGGGGCGAAAGCCTCACGCGCCAATTGCTGGCGTTCTCGCGGCGGCAGATGCTGTCCCCGGTGGTGATCGATCTCGGCGACTGGCTGCCCGAGCTCAAGGACATGCTGAGCCGCTCGCTGCGCGGCGACATCGCCATCGAGGTCGCGGTCAAGGGAGACTGCGCGGTCAAGGTGGATCCGAGCGAGCTCGAGCTCGCCCTGCTCAATCTTGCGGTCAATGCCCGCGACGCCATGCCGAACGGCGGCTCCCTGACCATCACCGCCGAGCCGGTGCTGGTCGGGGGCAAGGCCAGCGCGGAGGGCTTGCGGGGCGAATTCGTCGCCGTGCACGTGGCCGACACCGGTGCCGGCATCGCGACCGATGTGCTGCCGCGGGTGTTCGAGCCGTTCTTCACCACCAAGGAGGTCGGCAAGGGGACCGGTCTCGGGCTGAGCCAGGTCTATGGCTTCGCCCGCCAGTCCGGCGGCACCGCCACGGTGGAGAGCAGCGTCGGCCGCGGCACGGTGATCACGCTTTATCTGCCGCGCACGCGGGAGCGCCCCGCGACCGCGCGCGCGCCGGCCGAGGCGGAATCGGCGCCGCAACTCGCCGGCACGGCGCTCCTGGTCGAGGATAATCCCGAAGTTGCGGAGGTCGCCCGCGCCTATTTCCAGCAGCTCGGATACCGCGTCAGGCTCGCCGCCAACGCGCGCGACGCGCTGGACCTGCTCGGCCGGGAGCCCGACGTCGATATCGTGTTTTCCGACGTGCTCATGCCAGGCGGGATGAACGGGGTGGAACTCGGGCAGGCCGTTCGCCGGCTCTATCCGGGCATGCCGGTGCTGCTCGCGACCGGCTACAGCGACAGCGTGCGCGACGCCGTGCAGCAGGGGTTCACCGTGCTGCAAAAGCCCTTCGACCTGGCCGGGCTCGAGCAGGCGCTGCGCGGCGCGCAACGCTCACAGGGCCGGCACAAGCCGGCGCCCAGCGCCGTCAGCTGAAATCGCCGTTCACCGCTTGCACATGCGCGCCGCGCCTGGGTGCAAAGCCCGCGCGCCGCGCCGATCTGTGTGATTTTTGCAACGCTCGGGAATTCTTTCGGCGCGGCCATACTGAGGCGCGGATTTTCTGTTCGCATGTCACGCATTTACTACAGGGGGTAACTCGATGAAATCACCAGTCGTCAAGCGCTCGATCGTCGTGGGTGGCCACAAGACGAGCGTGAGTCTCGAAGATGCGTTCTGGAATGGCCTCAAGGAGATCGCGGGCGGGCGTCACGTGACCCTGTCCGACCTGGTCGGCACGATCGATTCGCAACGCCAGCAGGGCAACCTGTCATCGGCGCTGCGGCTGTTCGTGCTCGATTTTTACCGCAGCCAGCTTTCCGAGATGCACAAGGAGTCGGGCGGGGGAATACACGACTCCATGGACGGCACGGTGCGCGCCTTTTCCTGCTCGTAACGCGCTCCGGGCCGTCACATCGTAGCGGCAGCCGTCATCCCTCCGGTGGATTCCGGAGGGATGACGGTCGCGGTGCATGGTTTCGCTGCCTGCAAAGCAGCCAAGCTTGCACTGGCTGCGTAACCTGCCTGCGCCGCAAGCGCGATGCCGCGCGCTGGCGCCGCGGCGCACGCCGGCTCAGCGTTTCAGGCGCGGAATGATCTCGCGGGCGATGATCTCGATCTGCTCGGTCTCGTAGCGGTAGGGAACGAAGATCAGTTTCTGGGTCCCGACCGCGAGGTGGGCCTTGAGCTGTTCGACGCATTCATCGACCGTACCCATGATGGCGCTGTCCTTGGTCGACTCGCTCCAGGAGGCGAAGTCCCATTCCTTGGTCAGCCATTCCATCATCGCGCCTTCTACCGCCTGCCGCGACTTGCCGACGATGATCGGCAGCTGCGCGGCGTTCATCAGCTGGTCCGGGTCCTTGCCGGCTTCCTTGGCGAAGTCGCGGATCTTGCCCCACGATGTGGCGAAGCTTTCCGGGCGGTAGAAATAGGTGAGCCAGCCATCGCCGGCGACGGCGGCGCGCTTGAGCACGCGGTCGACGTAGCCTCCGATCAGGATCGGAGGATGCGGCTTCTGCACCGGTTTGGGGAACATGACGCCGGCGGGAATGTCGTGGTGGGGGAACTTGCCCTTCACCGTGTGCTCGGTCCAGAACCGCTTCAGGATCTCGAGGTTCTCGTCCATAATCTTGCCGCGTTGCTCGAACGGCACGCCGATCGCGTTGAACTCGCGCCGGTACCAGCCCGACGCCATCCCCATCAGCAGCCGGCCGTCCGACAGCAGGTCCATGCAGGCGAGCTGCTTGGCGAGAATGACCGGATTGCGCATCGGCAGCACGAGAATACCGGTGCCGAGCCTGATCCTTTTGGTGCGCGCGGCGATCGCGGTCAGCAAGGTGAGCGATTCGATGATCGGAAAGTTCGGATCGACGCCGAGCAGGATGTGATCCCAGACCCAAAGCGAGTCGAACCCAAGTTGCTCCATCCTGATGCCGTACTCGACCAGCGCCTTGATGTCCGGCATGGCCGGATAGGCGGTGAAATTTGGCACGGCGATGCCGAAGGTTCCGCTCAACTGCGTCATTGGAATTCTCCTGCTGAACTTGGGCGCGCCCCGTCACCCGATGTAGAGGCGCTCCGGATCGAGCTCGCGCAGCACCGTCAATTCATGCTCGGTCGGCGGCTCGGTCACCCCGGTGGTGTGATCGAATTCGAGCTTGAATCCGGTGTTGTCCTGCACCTGCTCGCGGGTGACGCCGGGATTGAGCGCGATCGGCTTCATCCGGTGCGTGTTGTCGTCGAACCCGAATACCGCGAGGTCGGTGATCACGCGGTACATGCCGCCGGTGGGAAGCCCGCCCCGGCGCCGGCTGTCCTGGCCGTGCACCCAGCCCGGGCTGGTGATGAAATCGACGTTCTCCACGAACCGGCGCTTCTCGTGCTTGATCGCGACGATCATCTCGGTGAGGCTCGAAATGTCGTTGCCGCCGCCGCTGCCCGGCAACCGCGTGGTGGGGTGGTCGGGATCGCCGATCACCGAGCTGTTGAGATTGCCGTACTGGTCGATCTGCGCGGCGCCCATGAAGCCCACGTCCACATAGCCGCGCTGCAACAGCAGCAGGACATCGGCGCTGCCCAGCACCATGTTTGCGCGCCGCGTGCAGCGCTGATCGTTGGTCGAGGGCGGCAGCCTGCCGGGCTCGATGAAGGCGCCGATCACGCCGCCTTCGAACAGGATGGTCAGCCCGGGACAGCGCAGGCGCTGCGCCAAGGTCGCGGCCAACAGCGGGATGCCGACGCCGGCGAACACCACCTGTCCGTCCTTGAGCTGGCGCGCACTCAGGATCGACAGCAGCTCGCCCGCGGTATAGCTCTCCGGTTTAAGCATCGTAGATCGCCGTTCCTGCACGCGCGCTCGCAAGCAGCTGCTCGAGGCCGATGAGATCGAGGAACTCGGTCCACGACTTCGGGCCGTACACGAAGCGATCGAGATATTGCTTCATGCCTGCGACCGGATCCTTGTTCACCAGGTCCACGTAATATTCCATGTGCCGGATCATCGGCTCGTAGACGCCGTAGCATTCATGCGGCGCGCAGCCGAACGGCAGCTCGACCACCGCGTCGACTGCGAAGAACGGAATCTTGGTCTGATCCGGCGCCCGCCGGATCTGGTCGTTGGAGACGATGCGCTCGGTGCTCAGGATCACCTTGTTGGCCGCCATCGCCAGATCGACGTCGATGAACGGCAGCCCGTCGATCTGCGCATTGCCGTAGGCGTCGCAGCGCTGCACGTGGATCAGCGCCACGTCGGGGTTGAGCGCCGGGACCAGCAGCAGCTTCTCGTGCGTGAACGGGCACTCCATCTCCACCGCGTCCGGTCGCCGCCGCAACACGTCGGACCCGAGCATGGAGCGGATCGGCATGAACGGCACGCCCATGGCGCCGGCGCGGAAGCGCATGCCCATCGCCATGTGACTCCACTCGTCGTAGCGCGCCTTTCCGGTCTCGACGTGGTGACGCATGACCTTGGAGACGCCCCACAGGATGCCCTGGCTGAACCAGCTCGTGACCATGTGGTCGCAGGCGCCCGATCCGAACAACAGGTCGCCGTCGCTCGATACGATGCTGCGCGAGCACGACAGCTTCCTGCGCCTGGCGCGAATGAGCGCCCAGATCAGGCCCATCGGTGTGCGCGACATGGTGCTGCCGCCGATGCCGACCGAATCCTCGTCGCGCACGAACGAGGCCGCCTCCTCGAGCGATACCACCTTCTCGCGCAGGCTGCGGTCGCGCTGCGCCAGGTCTTTGCGCAAGCTGCTGTAGGATTGCACCATGCTCATGGCGATGTTCCGCCGCCCGCTTCGGCATTGAACTCGCGGATCAGGTTGTCCCAGGCCGGGATGCCGTCCGCCAGCGCGCGCCAGAACTCCTGATTCTTGCGGCGGTCGAAATCCTCGACCGCAAGCCCCTGCTGCTCGACCCAGGTGTAATAGCCGAGATTGAAGATACGTTTGCGCTCGACATGGGTCAGCTCCAACACGTGGTCGTCGGCGACGCCCTCCAGATGGCGGCCGAAAATCTCGCCGGCGTTGATCTCGTCGAAACCGTCGGGATAGCGCCGTGCCAGATAGCTCTGCCGTTCGCTGCCGTAGAGCGCGGCGCTGTCGGTCGCCACCGTCACGATCACCTGGTTGGGACCATAATCGAGATGCTTGGCGAGCTTGATCGCCGCCACGATATTGGCCAGCCCGGAAATGCCGATGTCGTCGAAGCGCCGAACGAGCTCCGGATCGATCTTGCGCCGTCCCCCGAGATAGCCGCGGCCGCGCTCGCTGTTGAACAGCAAGTTGAGCGCATCGGTCGCCTGGTCCGATACGCCGACCACGACGTCGGTGTTCATGACATTGTGGATGAGCGGGATGTGCTTGTCGCCGATCCCCTGGATATTGTGCTCGCCGTAGCCGTTGCAGAGCATGGTCGGGCACTCGAGCGCCTCGACGGCGACGATCCTGCTGCCGTGCAGCGCCTTGAGCCGGTCGCCGGCGGCGATGGTTCCGGCCGAGCCGGTGGCACAGACGATGGCCGCCAGCCGGTAATCGCGATGCTCGCGGCGCAGATGTCCGAACACGCGATCGCAGGCCTGCGCGGTGCAATGATAGTGGATGAGATAGTTGGCGAACTCGGAGAACTGGTTGAGAATGACGTTGTTGCGATCGCGCGCCAGCTCGGCGCAGCGATCGTAGATCTCCTTGACGTTGCTCTCGGTGCCGGGCGTGCGGATGATGTCGGCGGGATCGGCGACCCAGCGCTGCAGCCAATCGAACCGCTCGCGGCTCATGCCGGCCGGCAGCACGGCCACGCCGCGGCAGCCGAGAATGCGCGAGATCGCCACCCCGCCGCGGCAGTAATTGCCGGTGGACGGCCACACCGCACGATCGCGCGCGGGATCGAACTGGCCGGTGACCAGGCGCGGCACCAGGCAGGCATAGGCCGCGAGCACCTTGTGCGCCCCGATCATCGGAAAGCGGCAGCCCAGCAACACCACGATCGGCGCCGGCACGCCGGTCATTTCCGGCGGCAGCACCACATGCCCGGGAATGGCGACGCGCGCCCGGCGGGTCGCGTCGTTGAACCAATGCACGCGCCACAGGTTGGCCGGCTCCGGCGCATCGGGATCGACGCCATCGACGGCAGGCGCGGCCCTGTTGCCGGGCTCGGCGAGCTCGCTCCAGGTCGGCAGCGTGCCCTTGATCTGGCGCAGGCGCGCAACGGCGGCACGCCGGCGCACGGGGTCGACGATCTCGGGCTGGAAGGCGAGGCTCACCGCGCGGGTCCCGTCTCGATTGGTCCGACCGCGCGGAAGAGCGTTGTGTGGCGCGACCCGGCGGCTATCGAAGATTGCGACATCATAAATCGTACTATGATTAGAACAATGGGAGTTTTGGCGTCACCGCGCCGGTGCGGGCGCAAGCCGCCCGGCGAAACCTCGCGTCGGCGCCAAGGCGGCGGCGATCGACCGCTGGCGTCATGCCGCAATCACGCGCGCGGCCCCTCGACGCCGCACCAGTCGCAGATGCTCAGCGCCATCACCTTGATCGAGGTCATGTAGTCGTCGAGCGCCACGTACTCGTCGTTGGCGTGCATGACCGCGGTCGAGCCCGGGCCGAAAATGACGGTCGGGGTATTGGCATAGCGGTTGAGAAAGCGCGTGTCGGCGGCGCCCTGGCGGCCGCTGATCTCCGGATCGCGGCCGACGATCTCGCGGTAATTCTTGCACACGGTTTCGACGATCGGGTGATTGCGGGGAATCTCGGAGGCTTCCGCGTCGTAGCCGACGAACCGCACCTTCGGCGGATGCAGCTTCATCCAGGGGTCGGCGGCCGCGGCGCGCGCGATCTGGTCCACCAGGCTTCGCTTCACGCCCTCGTGGTCCTCGCCGGGAACGGTGCCGATGCTCCCCTTGAGCAGGCAGTTGGCCGGGAACGCGCTCGGATAGTTGCCGGCGGAGAAGCTTCCGATGATGCAGGGCAAGGTGTCGAGCGCGTTCGGATAGAGCGGATGTGTCACGGTCGCCACGCGCTTGGCTTCCAGATCGGCGACCGCCTTGACGATCTTGTACCCGAGCTCGATCCCGCTGATGCCCTCGTAGCGTTTCTGGATGCCGGCGGGCTTGCCGTGAATCTCGATCTCGAACCAGATGCGGCCGATGCAGGCGGGCTGCACCGCGAGCCCGCTGGTCTCGCCGGAAATGCCGGCGTCGGCCTTGTAGCCGCGGATCACGGTGTCGAGCGTGCCGTGGCCGCTGACCTCCTCGTCGATCACCACATTGATGTAGACATCGCCCTTGGGTTTCACGCCGGCTGCCATGAGGCTTTCGACGGCCATGATGTGGCTGGCGACGCCGCTCTTCATGTCGGCGGTGCCGCGGCCATACATGCGGCCGTCCTTGATGCTGGCGGACCAGGGATTGTCGCTCCAGCCTTCTCCGCCGCCGACCGGAATGACGTCGGTATGACCGTTGAGGAGCAGCGAACGCCCGCCGCCCGAACCCTTCCAGGTGGCGACGATATTCGGCCGCCCCTCGTACCCGCGGTCGACCGGCCGATATCCCGGATGCTTCTTGAGCGCTTCCCAGTCGGTCTCCCACATGTCGACCTCAAGCCCCATCTTGGTCATGTAGCCGGAGAGAAACTTCTGGATCCGCGCTTCGTCTCCGGTGACGCTCGGAATGACGACCATGTCCCGCAGGAAAGCGATGGCCTGGTCGCGGCGCCGGTCGATTTCCTCGACGAGCTTCTGGCGAGAGCTGGTGTTCATGTCCGATATCCTTCAGCGAGAGCACGGCGTGTCGACGGTTTTTCTCGGCAGGTTGATCTCACGTCAATGCCTTCCATTTTTTCTCAGCAAGCGGCGCCATTGCGTTCCGACCCGCTTGGCCAGCGCTGAAAACAGCAACGAGGCCGCGCCGAGTTCGGCAGGGGGGTGCGTTTGCCCGCGGCCGGCCAGCCGGTCCTCGAGATTGCGTGCGAACAGCTCGATCAGCCGGCTTGCAATATCGCGCACCAGCTCGGAGCGGCCGAACTGGGCAAGCATTCCGGTCAAGCGATAGCCAATGCCGAGCTCGACCCGGGTCGATTGCGGCTCGGCCGCCAGCAATCGATAGCGGATGACGCCCTGCGTTGTCGAATTGCTGCGGCGGTCTCGGCCGCTGCCGCGGATCGTTCCGGAACGGGTCAGCGGATCGCGCTCGATCTCGGCGCTGCCGTGAAATTCGGCCGCGATCGGGCCGACCTTGATGCGCATCTTGCCGGCAACGACGCGTCCGCTCGGGTCCCCGGTTATCGACGCGCCGGGGAGACAGGCGGCGACCTCGGCGGTGTCGGCGAAGAAGCGCCAGACTTCCTCCACCGGCCGATGCACGAGGAAGCTCTGATCGAGCGTCGCCTGCGGCACGAAATCGACCGACGGCTTCGCTTGAACGGGAGCTTCGGCGCCCCCATCCGCACCGGCGGCGGCGGGCGCCATCGTGCGAGCGCGGGCGTCGCGCGCCTGAAGGTTTGGCCCGTGACCCGAGCCCACCGGCCCGAGCGCGGTGCGGCCGGCGCCGGGGAGCGGCTTGACGCCGCGGGCGCGCCGCCGCGCGATGACGCTGCCGACGGCGGCCACGATGCCGACATATCCGGTGCAACGGCACAGGTTCCCGCTCATCGCCACGCGAATGTCGCGCTCGCCGGGCGCCGGTGCGCGCAGCACGACGTCGCGGGCCGCGATCAGCATGCCGGGCGTGCAATATCCGCACTGCAAGGCGTGCTCGCGCGAAAACGCGGCGCGCAGCTCGCTGGCGATCTCGTCCTGGTCGAGGCCTTCGATCGTGGTGACGCTGGCGCCGTTGCAGGACACCGCGTAGGTAATACAGGAGCGCACCGGAGCTCCGTCGAGGAGAACGGTGCACGCGCCGCACACGCCGTGCTCGCAGCCGAGATGGGTTCCGGTGAGGTTCTGCGCCTCGCGGATGAAGTCGGCAAGGTGCGTGCGCGGCTCGACCTCGGCGCTCACCTCCCGGCCGTTGATCGTGAAAACCACCGCCGTCATGAAGCCTCGGCTTGAGCGACCGCCCGCCGCAGGACGGCGAGATGGATCTGCTGGTCGATGCTATCGACGAGACCCCCCGCGCGCATGCTCTTGCGCACGCGCTCGACGTCGATGGCGGCCGCCGCAGGATGTTCGCCGCCGAACAGCTTGCTCGCCTCGCCGAGCACGATCGGCTTGCTGCCGGTCGCGCCGATCGCCGCCCGGCAGAACGCGCGTTCCGGGTCGCGTACGAAGGCGCCGATCGCATGCGCGAACTCGCCGGTCTTGCGGCAAGCCTTGTAGTAGCCCCACCGCGCCGCGCGCGACAGCCGAGGGATCTCGATCGCGGTGACGAGCTCGCCGGGCTGCAGGCTGGTCTCGAAAACGCCGACCATGAAATCCTCGATCGGAATGCGGCGCTCCTCCTTATCCCCACGGGCGATCACCGTGGCCCCCAGCGCCGCGAGCGCGCACAGCCAGTCGCCCGACGGATCGGCGTGGACGATGCTGCCGCCGATCGTGCCGCGGTTGCGCACGGCGCGATAGGCAATGCCGGCAGCCACCGCGACCAGCGCGCCGTTGGTGGCGTCGGGTACGCGGCCGTCCTCGATATCGGCGTGGGTGACGCAGCTGCCGATCGTGATCGACTCCGCGCTCTCCTCGACCTGCTTGAGCTCGGCAATGGCGGTGATGTCGACCAAGAGGTCAGGCTGCACCAATCGTAGGTTCAGCATCGGGCCGAGCGACTGCCCGCCCGCCAGGAACTTCACCACGCCATCTGTGCGGCCGCCGAGGGCGAGCGCGCCGGCAAGCTCGCCGGGCCGTTCGTAATCGAAGCGTACCGGCTTCACGCCGCGCTCCGCCCAGCTTGCGCAATCGCCTCGAGCATGCGCCGTGGCGTGATCGGCGAATGCAGCAGCTCCGCACCCAGCGGTCGCAACGCGTCGTTCACCGCGTTGGCAATCGCCGCCGGCGGCGCGATTGCGCCGCCCTCGCCGATGCCCTTGACGCCGAACTCGGTATAGGGCGCGAGCGTCTCCATGTGCTCGAGCCGCGGCGCCGGCACCTCGGTCGGGCCCGGCAGCAGATAGTCCGCCAAGGTCGATGCGAGTGGCTGTCCCGCGGCGTCGAACGGCATCTCCTCGTAGAGCGCCGTCCCCACCCCTTGCGCGAAGCCGCCGTAGATCTGGCCGTCCACGACCATCGGATTGACCAGCTTGCCGCCGTCCTCGACGATCACATAGTCCAGGATCTCGACGCTGCCGATGTCGGGATCGACCGCGACCAGCGCCGCATGCGTGGCGTAGCTGAAGGTCCCCGTATCCCGTATCGGCTTGTAGCCGATGGTGGCCTCGAGCCCGCCGGGATCGACGTCGCGCGGAAGGTTCTGCGGCTGCAGATACCAGGTACGGGCGATCTCGCCGAGGCTGATCGAGCCGCGCGGCCCGACCACCTCGCCGCCGCGCACGCTCACGCTCTCGGGCGTGGTCTGCAGCAGTTGCGCGCCGATCTTGATTGCGCGCCGGGCGATCTCCTTGCACGCGCTCGACACCGCGCCGCCTGCCATGACCATGCAGCGCGAGCCCCAGGTTCCGGTGGAATAGGGCGTCATCGCGGTGTCGCCGTGCACCAGCTTGATCTTGGCCACGTCGATGCCGAGCACCTCGTGGGCGACCTGCGCGAGCGTGGTCTCGAGGCTCTGGCCGTGCGAATGCACGCCGACGCGCAGCTCCAGGCCGCCGTCGGGCGTGACCCGCGCGGTGGCCTGCTCGTATCCGGGCACCATGGGGATGCCCCAGCCGTAGTAGACCGAGGTGCCGTGCGCGGCCTGCTCGCAATAGATCGCGAGGCCAACGCCCACCAGACGTCCGTCCGCTTCGCCGCGCTGCTGGCGCGCGCGCACGCCGGTAACGTCGATCGCCGCCAGCGCGCGCCGCAGCGATTCCGGATAGTCGCCGCTGTCGAAATGCTTGTTGGTGATGTTGTCGAACGGCATCTGCTCGGGTCGCACCAGGATCTTCGCCCTGACCTCGTGCGGTTCGATGCCGGCTGCGCGCGCGATCGCATCGAGCACGAGCTCGAGCGCGAAGCAGACCCCGGTGCGGGCGACCCCGCGATAGGGCAGGATCGGGCACTTGTTGGTGGCGACCGAATACGTGCGGCAACGAAAGGCGGGAAAATCGTAGGGGCCGGGCAGGATGCTCGCCACCTGCGCCGCTTCCAGGCAGGCCGAGAACGGATAGGAGGAGTAGGCGCCGGAATCGACGGTGGCCTCGCAATCGATTCCGAGCAGCCGGCCGTCGCGATCGGCATAGCCGGTGATGCGATAGTGATGCTCGCGGCAATTGGCCCCGGCAACGAGATGCTCGCGCCGGTCCTCGATCCAGCGCACCGGATGCCCGCGCCGCATCGCCAACCAGCCGAGGCACACCTCCTCCGCCAGCAGGATGCCCTTGTATCCGAAGCCGCCGCCGACATCCGGCGCGATGACGCGCACCTGTCCTTCCTCGAGGCCGAGGCAACCGGCGAGTCCGGTGCGCACGATGTGCGGCATCTGGCAGGCCGAATAGAGCGTGAGCTGCTCGAGCCGCGCGTCCCACAGTGCCACTACGGCGCGCCCTTCGATCGGGGCCATGCATTGCCGGGCGGTGCGGATCTCGCGCGTGACTTTGATCGGAGCGTCGAGCGCCCGGGCGATATCGACGTCCACGAAGGTCTCGAGGAACACATTATCGGCCCATTGTTCGTGCAGCAGCGCCGACTGCGGGGTGCGCGCCTCCAGCATGTCGTGCACGGCCGGCAGCTCGTCGAGATCGAGCGCAATCGAATCGGCGATGTCCTCGGCCTGCGCCCGCGTGGGCGCGATGCACATGGCGACCGGCTCCCCCACGAAACGCACCTTGCCGGCGGCGAGCACGGGCTGCTCGGAGACTTTGAAGCCGCGCAGGCCCGAAACGGCGCGGATCGGCTTGACGCCGACGAGGTCGCCCGCCGTGAATACCGCGCCCTGCGCGGAGGGGGGAACGGTGACGCCGCGGATGCGAGCGTGGGCGAGCGGGCTGCGCAGGAAGGCGACGTCCTGCATGCCGGCGAAGCGCAGGTCCGCGACGAACTGGCCGCGGCCACGCATCAGCCGATCGTCCTCCTTGCGGGTCAGCCGCGCACCGACGCCTTGCGCTGTCACCATCAACGACTCCGGCCAACGACCGAGGTGCACGATGCCCGGCGGCGGCGATCGCGCTGGCGCGCGCCGATCCCGCGCATCCCGAGCGGCGGCGCCGGCGATACTATGATCCCAATGTTAGGATGACAACAATCGCAGGCGCGCGGCGCCGCGATCGATGCCGCGGCTCTGCGCGCGGGCGCTCTCGGCCGGCGGCCGCGAGCGACGCGAGTGCGCGCGCGAATTGGCGAGCAGGTCGATATGCAGCTGGATCACCTCGCTGCGATAGGTGATGTCGGCGACGTAGATGGCAACGCCATTGCCGTCGATGACCACGCAGCGGCACTCGGCCGTTGGCGCTCCCAGCGCGATGCGCAGCAGGTCGGCGGTGGTCGGATCGGCGCTGCCGATCACCACCGTCTGGTGCGCGTGCCGGATATCAATGTCCCTCCAGCCGGCCAGCACCGAGAGCGCGGTATGCTGCAGGAACGCATCCGGGTCGCGGTGATGGATGGTGCTGGCGAGATGCAGGTTGACGATGGCGTAGGGCTCGCCATGCTTGTACTGCACGGTGCGCAGGAAAACGTATTTGCGCGCCGGCCGGCCTTCGTTTTCGCGCAAGTCCGGAAACGGCGGCGGATCGTCGACCTTGATGCGCTTGGGCACGTTGTCCTTGATCGGGGCGATCAGCACGTCCCAGCTGGTGGCGAGCTTGAGCCAGTGCCGGCTCAGCGGCTTCTCGGCCACGAAAGTGCCGCGGCCCTGCTGGCAATGCAGCAGGCCCTCTTCGCGCAAAATGTCGATGGCCTGGCGCACCGTGACGCGCGCGACCTGGAATTCCTGCTCCAGCTCGACCAGCGTCGAGATCTTCTCGCCGGGGCGCCACTGCTTGGTTTCGATGCGCTGTCGCATGACGGAGGCGACCTGGATGTAGAGCGGGATGCGGCTGCGGTCATAGGCCTTCAACAGCTTGGACATGGTCGTTTCCACCGCGGGATATCGATCGAGCCGATTGCCGTTCGGCGTTGTTTCAGGCGGTACGTGCTGGAACGCCCCGATCTGCGCGTGGTGACGATAGCGGGGGTCGGCAAGTCTGTCACTCGCTATCACGCGCGATCTCGTTCGCTCGTCATGGCGCATCAATTTTCGCACGCCTGCGATGCGCGCTGGTTGCGCGCGCCGGCTAGCGGCTGCCGCGACCGAGCCAGCGGGCGAAAATCGCCCGCACCCGCGCCGACAGCACCTGGCGCAGCAGCGCGCCGGCCGCGAGCGGAGCGTTTTCCGGCTCCTTCGGCTTCGCCCCGCCGCCGGCCAGCTTCGCCTCGAGATTGCGGGCGAAAGTCTCGGCGATGCGCGCGACGAGGTCTTCGACGATGCCGCTGCGTCCGAATTGCGCGAGCGCGCCGGCGAGAATCGCGCGCAGCACGATCTCGACGCGCGACCCCCCGCCCGCCGGCAGCACGACGTACTCGATCTCGCCCGCCGCGCGCGACCCGCTGAGCCGGTCGCTGCCCGCACCCAGCAGCAGTGCGCGCCGCTGCGCATCATCGCGCACGATGCGAGCCTCGCCGCTGAAGGAGGCGGTGATCGGCCCGAGCTTGACGGAGAACTTGCCTGCTACGTTTCCCGCCTGCGGCGCGCCGCTGAGGCTTGCGCCGGGAAGGCAGCGCGCGACCTGTTCGAGGTTGCCCAGGAAATTCCAAACCTCGCCGGGGGGACGGGCGACCAGAAACGATTGCCGCAGCTCGATGTTCGGTTGCCGACCGGCGAGCCCGAGCACGCCTTGCGCCGCCGCCTCGCCTGCGAGCGGCGCCGCCGAGCGCGCCGCGCTCGCGACGCGATGCTCAGGGGCGGCGCGTACCCGGCGCGCCCCCACCGGACCCAGCGCAGGGGCCGGCATCGGCGGCGCGGCGAGCGTCCCCGCGCGGCGCGCCTTGAGCACCCGCTCGATGGCGCGGACGATGCCCACATAGCCGGTGCAGCGACAAAGGTTGCCGCTGAGCTCGAGGCGGATGCGCGCGGCATCGGCATCGGGCAGGCGCGTGACGATGTCGCGTGCCGTGATCAGCATTCCCGGCGTGCAGAAGCCGCATTGCAGGCCGTGCTCCTCGGCGAAAGCCCGGCGCAGCGCCGCCATCGCCGGATCGTGCTCCAGTCCTTCGAGGGTGGTCACCGCGGCGCCCTCGCACATCACAGCGTAAGTAATGCAGGAGCGCGCCGGCTGGCCGTCGATCAGCAGCGTGCACGCGCCGCACACGCCCTGCTCGCAGCGCAAGTGGGTGGCGGTGAGGTTGAGCCGGTCGCGCAGGAAATCCGCGAGGTGGGTGCGCGCCTCGACAGCCTCGACGACCGGCCGGCCGTTCACGATGAGCCGGATTGGGGTCATGCTGTGCCGGCCTCGCCCCACGCGCGGGCCACCGCCGCGAGATATTGCCGCCGCGCCACAGCATCGCCGATGCCGCCGCGCTCGAGCAGGCGCAGAACGGCCGCCTCGTTCAAGCCTCTGCCGTCGCCCTCGCGCAACTCGCGCGCGTCGGTCGCGAGCAGCGGGCGACCGCGCGTGGCGCCGATCACCAGGCGGAAACTCCCGCGCTCGCGATCGTCGAGGACCGCGCCGATCGCGAACGCGAACTCGCCGGCCTTGCGGCAGAGCTTGTGGTAACCCCAGCGGGCGCGCGGCGACGGCCGCGGAATGCGGATCGCCTGCAGCAGCTCCCCCGGTGCGAGCGCGGTCTCGAACGCGCCGGTGACGAACTGCTCGACCGCGAGCCGGCGCGCGGCGTGCGCGCCGGCGATCACGCATTCGGCGCCGAGCGCGCACAGCGCGGAGACCCAGTCCGCGGCCGGATCGGCATGGCAGAGGCTGCCGCCGATCGTGCCGCGATTGCGCACAGCACGATAGGCGATGCGGGCCGCCACCGCCGGGAGCGCCTGCAGGGCGCGGCCGGGCAGGTGTCCATCCTCGATGTTCGCCGTCGTGATGCAGGCACCGAGCGTCAACGCATCGGCGTCATCCGCGGTCTCGGTCAGCTCGGCAATGCCGGTGATGTCGACGAGGATGCGCGGCTGCACCAGGCGCAGGTTGAGCATCGGCCCGAGCGACTGCGCGCCGGCAACTACCCTGGCGGCGCCCTGCGTTTCGAGCAGGATTTTCGTCGCCTCGGACAGCGTGCCGGCGCGTACGAGCTCGAAGGCTGCGGGCTTCATGCGCGCGTCAGCCGTTGCCGGTCTGCTCGCGGGCCGCCTCGATGGCGGCGAGGATGCGCTCCGGTGTCAGCGGCAAGTCGTGCACCTCGGCGCGCAGTGCGCGCAGGGCATCATTGACCGCGGACACGATCGCCGCCGGCGGCCCGACCGCGCCGCCCTCGCCCAATCCCTTGATGCCGAACTCGGTGTAGGGCGACGGCGTCTGCATGTGCAGGACGCGGATGTCGGGCACCTCCGTGGCCCCCGGCAGCATGTAGTCCATGAGCGTGGAAGCCAGCGGCTGGCCCTGCGCGTCGAACGGCATCGCCTCGTACAGGCAGGTGCCGATGCCCTGGGCGGTGCCGCCGCATACCTGGCCGTCGACGATCATCGGATTGACCAGGACGCCGCCGTCCTCGACCACGACGTAATCCAGGATCTCGACCAGCCCGGAGCGCGGATCGAGCGCGACCACCGCCGCATGCGCGGCGTAGCTGAACGTGCCGCTGTCGCGCTCGGCGCGATAGCCGGCGGTCACCTCGAGCCCGCCGGTGTCGACATCGGGGGGAAGGTTCTGCGGCTGCAGGTACCAGGCGCGGGCGACCTCGCGCAGCGTCACGCTGCCGTTGCCGGCCTCCACGCGACCGCCGCTCACCCTGGCGTCCGCCGCGTCCGCCTGCAGCAGCCACGCACCGATACGCGCAGCGCGCGCCGCCAGCATGCGCGAGGCGCGCGCCACCGCACCGCCGCCCATCACCATCGAGCGCGAGCCCCAGGTGGCCGTCGAGTACGGCGTGTAGAGCGTGTCGCCCTGCAGCACTTTGATGCGGTCGAACTCCACTCCGAGGATCTCGTTCGCCACCTGGGCGAACGTGGTCTCGTGGCCCTGGCCGTGCGAGTGGGTGCCGACGCGAATCTCGATGTCGCCGTCGACGGTGAGGCGGACGTTGGCCTGCTCATATCCGGGGACGATGGGACGGCCCCAGGACGCCAGCACCGAGGTGCCGTGCGCGCCTTGCTCGACGAAGAACGACAGCCCCACGCCGATCAACCGGCCGTCGGGCTCGGGATGTTGCTGACGCGCGCGGATCTCGGAGAGGCGGATGGCCGCGACCGCGCGGCGCAGACATTCCGGATGATCGCCGCTGTCGAAATGCTTGCCGACGACGTTGTCGAACGGCATGCGCTCCGGGCCGACCAGGTTGCGCAGGCGCACCTCGTAAGGCTCGCGGCCCGTCGCGCGCGCGATCGCGTCCATCACAACCTCGATCGCGAGGCAGATGCCCGAGCGCGCGACGCCGCGGTACGGGATGATGGGACACTTGTTGGTCGCGACCGCGGCGGAGCGGCAGCGGTAGGCCGGGAAGTCATAGGGGCCGGGCAGCAGGTTGGCGATCTGCGCAGCCTCCGGTGCCGACGAGATCGGATAATCGGAGTAGGCGCCGGCGTCGACATAGCCGACGCAATCGATCGCGAGCAGCTTTCCGTCGCGCGCGGCATAGCCGGTGATGTTGTAGTGGTGCTCGCGGCAATTCGCGTTGGCGCTCAGGTGCTCGCGGCAATCCTCCAGCCAGCGGACCGGATGACGCAGCCGCAGCGCGAGCCAGCCAAGCGCGACCTCTTCCCGGCACAACAGCCCCTTGTAGCCGAAGCCGCCGCCCACGTCGGGGGAGATGACCCTGACCGCCGCGTCCTCGAGCCCGAGGCACTCGCAAAGGCCGGTCTGTACGCAATGCGGGAACTGCGTCGAGGTGATGAGCGTGAGATGGCCGAGCCGCGCGTCGCGGTAGGCGACGATGCCCCGGCCCTCCATCGGAAACATGCAGTGCCGCGAGGTGCGGATCTCGCGCGTCACTTTGATCGCCGCACTCTTGGCGATTTCGTCGATTGCGCCGCCCTCGGAGAACTCGACGAAGACGTTGTCGCCCCATTCCTCGTGTACCAACGGCGCCCCCGGCGCGAGCGCCGCCAGCATGTCGGTGACCGCGGGCAGCTCTTCGAAATCGAGGCTGATCTCGCCGGCGATGTCCTCGGCCTGCGCCCGGCTCGGAGCGAGGCACATGGCGACGAGCTCGCCGACATAGCGCACCTTGCCGGTCGCGAGGATCGGCTGGCTCGAGTGCTTGAAACCCTTGAGCGGCGGCGAGGAGACGATCGGCTTGACGCCGACCAGGTCCTTTGCGGTGAACACGACATCGCGGAAGCGGTCGGGAACGTGCACGGCACGCAGCCGGGCGTGCGCGACCGGGCTGCGCACGAACGCGACCTCCTGCATTCCGGCCAAGCGGAAGTCGGCAACATATTGTCCGCGCCCGTGCAGGAAGCGCTCGTCCTCCTTGCGCAGGACTGCGGCTCCGATTCCATGCGTGGTCATCGCCGTTGTCCGCCTGCCGATCGCCGCAAACATTGTGAGGCTATTTTCGGGAACATGGCAACAAGGGAGCGGGCAACGCGGGTTCGCGCCGCCAGCGCGAGCCCAAGCGCGGGCGAGCGACCTTGCGCTCCCTCCGCATCTGTGCGCGGCAACAGGTCACGGCGTGCGCAGAATTTCGGCAACGCCGGCCCGCCGCTCAGCCTTGCCAGCCCGACCGCGGCTCATGGTATGATGTTTAGGACGATAGCACGACGCGTCCGGCGCGGCTCTGGAATGGCGGCCTAAATGCGAGCAGCAGCCTTGTCCGAGGCGTGCACCGGCGCTGCCGCGCTCGGCCCCGATGATCGTCCGCCGGCCTTGCGCCTCGCGGCGGTCCGCAAGCTCTATCAAGATCTGGAAGCCATACGCAGCGTCTCGTTCGACGTCGCCGAGGGCGAATTCTTGAGCGTGCTCGGCCCGAGCGGCTGCGGCAAGAGCACGCTGCTGATGATGGTGGCGGGGCTCATCGCGCCGACGCAAGGCGAGATTTCGATCGGCGGCGCGGCGGTGACCGGCCCGCGGCGGGAGATCGGCGTGGTGTTCCAGCAGCCGGTGCTGCTGCCGTGGCGCAGGGTGCTCGACAACGTGCTGTTCCCGATCGAGTTGCTCAAGCTGCCGCGCGCGCGCTACCACAAACGCGCCATGGATCTGCTCGCGATGGCGAAGATCGAGGATTTCGCCCAGCATCTGCCGCGGCAACTCTCGGGCGGCATGCGCCAGCGCGTCTCGATCTGCCGCGCGCTCATTCACGATCCGAGCATCCTGTTGATGGACGAGCCGTTCAGCGCGCTCGACGCGATCACCCGCGACGAGATGGGCGTCGAGCTCTTGCGCATCTGGCAGGCCAACCGCAAGACCGTGATCTTCGTCACCCACAGCATTCGCGAGGCGGTGTTCCTGTCCGACCGCGTCCTGGTGATGGGCCGCCGGCCGGCGACGATCGTCGACGAGACCCTTATCGAGCTGCCGCGCCCGCGGCAAATCGCGATGACCGAGGACGAGGGCTTCAACCGCTATGTGCGCAGGCTGCGCAAAGCCATCGAGGCGAGCCATGGCAGCTAGGCTTCGCGGCTACGTCGGCGGGCTCGCTTGGCCGGTCGGCATCAGCGTTGCGATGCTGCTGCTCTGGGAGCTTGCAGTGCGCGAGCTCGGGATCCGCAGCATCATTCTGCCGCCGCCCTCGGAGATCGCCGAAGCGATCGTCGCCCGGCGCGACCTCTTGCTCACCCACCTGTGGCCGTCGCTCTACCTAACCGTGCTTGGCTTTGCGCTCTCGGTGGTCGGCGGCGTGCTGGTCGCGGTGCTGATCACCTACTCGCCCGCCGTGCGCAAGGGCTTCTATCCCATTATCGTCGTATCGCAGGTGATCCCGAAGATCTCGATTGCGCCGCTGTTCATCGTGTGGTTCGGCACCGGCACGATGTCGGGCCTGCTGCTCGCATTCCTGGTCGCGTTCTTTCCCATGACCATCAACGCCGCTATGGGATTTCAGTCGATCGACGAGGACATCCACAGCATGGCGCGCACGTTCATGGGCACGCGCTGGCAGATCTTCTGGAAGATCCGGATGCCCAATGCGCTGCCCTACATCTTCGGCGGCATGAAGATATCGATCACGCTGGCGATCATCGGCGTCGTCGTGTCCGAGTTCGTCGCCTCGCAGGAGGGCATCGGCTATCTCATCAAGCTGGCAGGCGGCCTGCTCGATACGCCGCTGATGATGGCCGCGATCACGGTCCTGAGCATCAGCGGGCTCGCGCTCTACGGCCTGATCGCGGCGGCCGAAGGCCGCGCGGTCTACTGGCAGAGCGCCAACGAGATCGGCGCTATTTCCGGAGGTTAGTCGCGTGGATGCGGAACGCGAGCGTGAATGGACGGTCGCTCGCCGACGCGCGCGGCCCGGCGCCGGGGCCCGCAAGCTTGAGAGTGACAACGATCCAGCCAGAGGAGAATGGACATGGCAGGGTTACATCGGCGCTCGTTTCTGACCTTGGCCGGTGCCGTCGGCACCGGCAGCGCCATCGGCCTTTGCGCCCCGGCCGTCGTGCGGGCCGCCACGCAGGTGAAGCTCACCCTGCCATGGCTGCCGCTCGGCACGTTCAGCTACGCCTTCGTGGCCAAGAAGATGGGCTTCTGGGACAAGCACGGGCTCGACGTCACGATCGACCGCGGCTTCGGCTCCGGCAAGGTCTGTGTGCCGGTCGACCAGGGCCAGTACGATTTCGGCATTCTCGACCTCGCGGTGATGATGAACTGCGTGGGCCGCGGGCTCGACCTGGTTGCAGTCGGCGCCATCTGGCCGCGCTCGCCGGTCGGCATTTTCTCGCTCAAGGAATACGGCATCACCAAGCCGAAGGATCTCGAGGGCCAGACCGTCGCTTTCGATGTCGGCAGCGGCGATTTCCAGCTGTGGCCCGCCTTCGTCAAGGCCACCGGCATCGACGACGGCAAGGTGAGCAAGGTGACGATGGACGCGGCTGCGCTGATCAAGGTGCTGGTCGAGAAGCAGGTGAAGGCGGAGGGCAACTTCTTCGGCAGCATCGCGCCGAGCCTGTGGGCGCAAGGGATGCAGATCAACTCCATCCTGTACGAGGATTACGGGGTCAAGATGCTGAGCAACGTGGTGGCCTGCAAGCGCGCCACCATCGAGAAGCGTCCGGAGTTGTGCCAGGGGTTCGTCGAGGGCCTCATGGAGGGCCTTAAATACGTCTACCTCAACCCGGAAAAATCCGTGCAGCTCCACCTCGAGAGCGTCAAGGAGTTCCAGGGCGGCAGCGTCGCCAATCAGAAGGTGATCGAATACGGCCAGGCCGTGAGCACCGCGCTCGGCATGGTGCCGGCGTTCAAGGACAAAGGTCTCGGCTACATGGAGCCCGCACTGGTAGAGCAGACCGCCCGCACGGTCGAGACCTACATGGGCATCAAGAATCTGCCCAAGGTCGATACCATGTTCACCAACAAGTTCGTCGGATCGGCCAAGCTCACCGCCGCGGAATGGAAGGCGGTCGAGGAACGATCGGCGAAGTATCTGCCGAAGAGCGCCTAACGCCACTTGCAATCAGTTGCACTGATCCCTTGCTGTCATTCCGGGCCCGAGCGCGGCGAGGAGTCCATAACCAAGGGTGCACGGTGCATTCCGGGTTCGCGCCACCCAGCTCGGCTTCAGCCGACTTGGGCATCATAAGTGGCGATCGCGGGTAAACCGCGACCGGTGGCGCGCCTCGGAATGACCGCGGATGGGTCGATGCCACGCATTCGGTGCGCCTATTTGATCGCGAGCGGGTTGGTCGGCGAGCCCACCGCGCCGGTGATCGGGATCGCCGGCGCCACGAACATGAACTCATAGACTTTGTCGGCGGCGCAGTCCTCGGCGAGGTCCTTGAGATAGAAGATCTCGCCCATGGTCATGCCCATGATCGGGATGGTGATCCAGTGCCAGGGCTGGTTGATGCCGCCCTCGGTGTTGTTGGGACGCACCTCGCAGCCCCAGGTGTCGCTCGCCAGCGCCGCCAGCTCGGTCCGCGCCACCCATTCCAGCGTCTCGAATGCGAAGCCCGGCGCGTCGCCGCCGGGATAGCCGTCCCAGCTGCCGGCCTCGAGGCAACGCTCCATCTGCCCCGTCCGCACCACGACGTAGTCGCCGCGCTTGAGGACGACCCCCTGCGCCTTCGCGGCGTTGTCGAGGTCGCCGCAGGTGATGCCGTAGCCGTCCTCCAGGCACTCCTTGCCGAGCGCGCGCGCCACGTCGAGAAAGACGCCGCGCCCCACCATCTTGTTCTTGGTCTTCTCGATGCCGCATTTCTGCGCACCGGCCGAGGTCACCTCGCGGCAGTCGTAGCCGTTCCACATGTGGCTCTCATAGAACACGTGACCGAGCCCGTCCCATTGCGTGCCGCATTGTAGCGGCATGGTCACCATGTCGTCGGCGGCGCGGATGCCGCGCTTGTCGAGCACGCCGGAATAGGCGTCGGTGCCGGTGCGGATCATGGTGTGGATCGGATTGGTGCGCCCCATGGCGGGATAGTTGCTCTTCGCCCCCTGCGGGCCGGTATGGTCAAAATTGAGCGCGAGCGAGATCACCTTGCCTTTGCGCACGAGCCGCGCCGCCGCCACGATGTCCTCGGGCGAGGTATAATTGAGCGTGCCGATCTCGTCGTGCGGTCCCCACTTGCCCCAGTTCTTGTATTTCTCCGCCGCGTCGCGGAGATCCTGGCGCGTGATTTTCTTCGACGTCATGGCAATTCCTTCCGGTGAGATCGCAGGCGGGAGCGCGCCGCGGGTGTTTACTGCGCCGCGCGCAGCGGCGATGATAGCAGCAATGAACGCTCGAGGGAGGATGCCAATGATTTTGCGCGCGCTCGGCGCCGTGGCCGTGCTGTTGTCGTCGCCGCTTGCGCTTGCCAGCGACGCGGCCGCTGACAGCTATCCCGCCCGCTCGGTCCGCCTGATCGTGCCGTTCGCGGCCGGCGGTCCGACCGACGTGATCGCGCGCATCGTCGCGCAGAAGCTCTCCGAGAGCTGGGGCCAGCAGGTCGTCACCGAGAACATCCCGGGCGCCGGCGGCAACACCGGCGTCGCCATGGCGGCGCACGCACATCCCGACGGCTACACCATCCTGGTGGTGAGCACCGGCTTCATCGTCAATCCCAGCATGTACACGAAGATTCCCTATGACCCGGTGAGGGACTTCGCGCCGATCACGCTGGTCGCGGCGTCGCCCAACGTGGTCTCGGTCAACCCCGGCTTCCCGGCCAAGTCGATGCGCGAATTGGTCGACCTGGTGAAGGCCAATCCCGGCAAATACAGCTTCGCGCAGCCCGCGACCGGCTCGACCCCGCATCTCGCTGGTGAGCTGTTCAAGCAGAAATACGGGCTCGATCTCGTCACCGTGCCGTTCAACGGCGCGGCGCTTGCGATCAATTCCACCATCGGCGGCCACACCCCGATCGCGTTCACGGCGCTGCCGCCGGCCATGAGCAACATCAAGGACGGCAAGCTGCGCGGGCTCGCGGTGCTGGCGGCCAAGCGCTCGCCGGCGCTGCCGGACGTGCCGACCAACGGCGAGGCCGGCATTCCCGATCTCGAAAGCGACACGCTCACCGGCGTGGTGGCGCCGGCCGGCACGCCGCAGGAGATCGTCGAGCGGTGGCGCGGCGATATCGTAAAGATGCTGGCGTCGCCCGAAGTCGAGCAGCGCCTCCAGACGCTCGGCTTCGTGCCGGTCGGCAACACGCCCGCCGAGTTCGGCGCGCGCATCAAGACCGAGATCGCCAAATGGGGCAAGGTCGTGCACGATGCGCACATCAAAGCGGATTGATCCGTTGATGCAGAATGTCGCAGGTGCGCTCGCGCTGGCGCTGCTGGTTGCGGCCGCGCCCGATGCGCGCGCCGACGGCCTGCGCGCGGGTCAGTGGCAGACCGTGCAGACCCCCGAGATCAACGGCGTCGCCGGGCCGATGCAGCGCGGCGCGCGCTGTCTGACCCCGGAAGCGGTCGCCGATCTCGACCGGACGTTCAGTCCGGTGAGCCGCACCACCAACTCGACCTGCGAGGAGGTCGAGCACGAGAGCACGCCGCAACGGCTGAAATGGCGCTTGCAGTGCACCGGCCAGCTCGACATGGAGGTGAGCGGGGAGTTCACCTTCGACACCCCCGAACATTACTCCGCCACCATCGTCGCGCGTTCGTCCATGCAGGGGCGTCTCATGCAGACGGTGCGCACGTCGATCGAGGGGCAACGCGTGGGCGAGTGCCAGTAACAACGACGCGAGAATTCCAGTTCTTATCATGCCGGCGCTCGATCTTCGGGTGCGGGCATGGCAGCATGAGCCCGGTCGTGCCACGCCCAGCGACCGTTGTTCGGCGAGCTTGAGGGTCACATGACAGCATCGTTCCGACTGCGGATGCCGCTCCTTGCTGCGTGTGCCGGCGGGTTCGCCGCAGGCGCCGCGCTGCTCGTGTTCGGCGGCGAGCGCGTTGCCGAGGGCGCGCGGCTCGTGTCCGCGCCCGGCCCGGGCGCGCAGGCGAATTGGGATTTCGTCCTTTGTCACAACCCGGCAGTCGCTGCCGCGACCCGCGGCATGATCCGTCTCGCCGCGGCGCAGAATGAGGTGCCGCAAGCGAAGAGCAACGCCGCATCGCCGGCGCTCGCGTTCGGAGAGACCGACCCGCCGCTATGGGATGGCCTCGGCTCGCTCACCTACAAGGTCACCACCTCGAGCGCGCAGGCGCAGGCCTATTTCGATCAGGGCCTTCGGCTCGCTTATGGCTTCAATCACGAGGAAGCGCAGCGCGCCTTTCACAAGGCGCAGAAGCTCGATCCCGACTGCGCCATGTGCTTGTGGGGCGAGGCGCTGGTGCTCGGTCCCAACATCAACATGCCGATGGTGGAGGAGGCGGTGGCGCCCGCCTTCGCCGCCGCGCAGAAGGCGCGGGCGCTCGCCGCCAAGGCGAGTCCCAGCGAGCAGGCGCTGATCGCGGCGCTCTCAACCCGCTACGCAGCGGATGCCAAGGCCGACCGGGCGGCGCTCGACGCCGCCTATGCTGCGGCCATGGCCAAGGTCGCGGCGCAATTCCCCGACGACAACGAGATCGCGGTGCTCTATGCCGAATCGCTGATGGACCTCAGCCCGTGGAACTACTGGCAGCCGGGCGGACAGGCGCCGAATCCGCAGAGCGCCGACATCGTGCCGACGCTCGAGCGCGTGCTCGCCCGCGCTCCCGACCATCCCGGTGCGATCCACTACTACATCCACGCGGTCGAGGCCTCGGACCGGCCGCAACGTGCCGAGCCCTACGCCGACCGGCTGCGCGGCGCGGTGCCGGGCGCCGGCCACCTCGTGCACATGCCGAGCCACATCTACTACCTGGTCGGCCGCTATCTCGACGCGCTCGCGGTCAACAAGACCGCGGCCGCGGTCGACGAAAAATACCTGGCGGCAAGCGACGCCCCGATGGGCGTTTATCGCCTGGGCTACTATCCGCACAACGTGCACTTCGTGATGGCCTCGGCGCTGATGTCGGGCGATGCGGCCTCGGGCATCGCCGCGGCGGAGAAGCTCAGCGGTATAGTACCCGATGCAGCCGCGCTCGCGGTTCCCGGCGCGCACCCGGTGAAGGCCGCGCCCTATTTCGCGCACGCGCTGTTCAGCCCGCCCGAGGTGATCCTTGCGCTGCCCGACCCCGGCGATGCCATTCCCTACGTCCAAGCGATGTGGCGCTACGCGCGCGGCGTCGCCGACGTGGCGCGGCACGATTTCGCGGCCGCCGCCGCCGAGGCGAAGGCGATCGAGGGCATCGGCCGCACCGCCGACTTTTCGCTGCTCAAGACCGCGGGCATCCCGGCCGCCGAGGTCCTGGCGCTCGCCCAGGCGATCGTCGAGGGCCGCCTCGCTCAGGCGCAAGGCGACACCCCGGCCGCTATCGCGCGCTTCGAGCGCGCCGCCGCGCTGCAGGATTCCCTGCCCTACATGGAGCCGCCCTACTGGTACTACCCGGTGCGGCAATCGCTAGCGGTTGCGTTGATGCAGGCGGGACGGCTCGATGCTGCCGAGGATGAATTCCGCCGCGCGCTCGCGCGCGCCCCCGGCAACGGCTGGTCGTATTACGGGCTCGTCCAACTCTACAAGGCGCGCGGCGACGGCGAGGCGATGCGGCGGGCAGAAGCCGAGCTCGCCAAGACGTGGGTCGGCGATCGCGCGCTGCTCCAGCTGTCCAGGTTGTGACACGCGGGCCGGACGCCGATTTCGCTGCACGGTCCTGCGCAGAACTCACGGCCGCAACGACACGCTCTCGGCGCCTGCGACGTATCAGCGATAATGGATCGTGATCGTCGCCACCTGATCGCCGGAATGGCGATCGACGAAGCCGAGAAATGACGACAGCAGCTTGCGCTCGTCCTCCGGCTTGGTCGAGCGCACGTGGGCGGTGACGACCTCCTCGTCGCCGCGCTTGAGGTCGACCGAGCCGCTGTAGTTCCTGTGCTTCCAGCGCGCCGCGTCCCGGCGCTTGCGGCCGGCGCGGACATAGGTTCCGCGTCCGCGCTTGCGGATGGCCTCCTCTTTCGCCACCAGCGTCGCGTACAGGCGCCTGCGGTGGTGGGGAACGATCTCGACGACCTTCATGGGAGCCCCCCATGCCTCGCTTGAGTCGGCGCGAGTATATAGCGCTGGCAGCGCCGCGACTACCCGCGCGAACTGCGCGACGGCGCAGGCGCCCTGCGCTTGGAGCGCTCCGGCCGCGCAGCCGCGCGCTGCAAGCCTGCTTGATGGATGCGAAGCGACGCACCGTGCCGCCGCGGTGCCGGCGGAAGCGCGAGGCGGGAACCGGCACTCCCGCGCGGCGGCGAATGAGCGCGGCAAAAAATGCCATGGCCAAGGCTGGCGCCGGGAGGCCGCGATGTCTACATCCTCCGGGCGTGCGGCTTGGAGCATGATCCCGAAAAGTGGGGACCGCTTTTCGGAAAAGATCATGTTCCAGCAACAACGCGCGCGGCCAAGTCCTCGGGCGCTCCCATGTCGATCATGTCCTTGCTGCTCAACGTCCTGTGGATCATTTTCGGCGGGCTATGGATGGCCATCGGCTGGGTTATCGCCGGCGTCGTGATGGCGATCACCATCGTCGGGCTACCCTGGGCGCGGGCGGCGATCAACATCGCCTCCTATACGCTGCTGCCGTTCGGCTACAAGGCGGTGTCGCGCGCCGACTATTACGGGCAGGAGGACATCGGCACCGGGCCGCTCGGCTTCATCGGCAATCTGATCTGGCTCCTGCTCGCGGGCTGGTGGTTGGCGCTCGGCCATCTCATCACCGCCATCCTTCTCGCCGTCACCATCATCGGCATTCCGTTCGCCTGGGCGCACCTGAAGCTTGCCGGCCTTGCACTCTGGCCGATCGGCAAGACCATCGTGCCGGTAGAGGATGGGTCGCTGCGCTACGCGCGGCGATGGTAAACGAGGCCCCGTAATCGGCCTGCCGGAATCCGGGGATTGCCCTCCCGGGCGGCGCCGAGCGCGCAGCGGGCGCCAAGCTGCGTGCGCCAACACGTCCGGGCGCCCGACGGGGGACCGCGCGCCCGGGCCTACTCGGCGCTGGTCATGGAACTTAGCGCCGCCTGTCACGTTCCTCTGCCGGATGATCCACCTTCATCCCTACCCAGAGGAGAACGCCCCAATGGCACGCCTTGCCTATACCGCCCTCATGCTTGCGCTCATGACCACGGTCGCGAGCGCACAAGCGCCGCAGACTGCGCCGCGGCAAAACGGCGGCTCGGCCGCTCGCACCTTGACCAGCATTCCCGCCAACGGCGTCACGGTCACGCACTGGTACAAGCAGGACGTCTACGACCCGTCCGACAACAAGATCGGCGAGATCATGGACGTGCTGATCGACCGCGAAGGCAAGGCCACCGCGCTGATCGTCGGTGTCGGCGGCTTCCTCGGCATGGGAGAGAAGGACGTCGCGGTTCCCTTCGATGCGGTGCGGGCCACCACCAAGGGTAACAACAAATATTACTTGGTCATGAACGCTAGCAAGGACGGACTCAAGAGCGCCAAGGGGTTCAAGTACGACCGCAACGCGATGACCTGGACCCCCGAGGAAGCTCCGGCGACCACCGGAAGTCCGGCATCAACTCCACGGCCGAGCAACAGATAGGAAAGACACTTTCCGCGACAGGGAAAGGTCAGGCCGCTATCTCAACCATGAGCCGCCGATCTCGCCATCGGCGGCTCCCGCCCCGGCTACATCGCAAATCGGAACCGGCAGAGGGGCTGAAGGTCTTTGCATGGCCGACCATCCTCGGGATCGAGACGACGGCTTGGCTGGGGCGCTCGCGATCCATCTGAGCTTCTACTGCGTGGCAGCGGCCTGCTTCGGTCTCATCCTGTACGCGCTCATGCAGCCGTCGCGCAGCGACAATCCTGGTCTGGCGGCGTACAAGCCGCCGCCCGGGACGGCGCTCACGCATGTACCGTCAATGCCGGACGATCAGACGGGCGCTCCCGCGCTGACGATGCTGCCTGAAGCGGAAACCACCGGTCGAGCCGCGCATGAGCCGCCGCAGGGCGCGGAGAGATCGATCGCGGACGCGCAGCCGCAAGCGGCAAGCCCGCCTCCTCGACCGCCCCGGCCGAAGAGCAGGCCGCGGCGCGAAGTGAGCGCCACGCCCGCTGCGCGAGCATCGGCGTGCATTCCCGGCTACGATAGCTCCGGCGCGCAGACGCGGCCCTGCTAGCGCGGGTCTGGAAAATGGGAACCGCTTTTCCGATGAGGACGTGCGCACATGAAACAATCCCGAGCGCCGCGCGGTTCCAGCCGATCGCGCCACGCTCGGGTAGCCGGGTGCTGACATGGGCACGCCATGGCTTGTATTTGCACGGCTTGCGCAGCGACGTTGCACGAGGGGCCGAGCGCCGCGGAGGAACGCCATGAGCCATGTGACGCGCCGCGCCGCTCTGCTTGCGCTTTCGGCGATGGCGGCCTCGCCCCTCCGGGCGCAACCCGCCGGCAAGCCGCAGTCCGCTGGCGCCGAAACCGCGGAGCTCGAGCAGCCCGCGGTGCTCGACATCACCCCGAAGACCGGCAGCTTGAAAGAGACGGTGCAAAAGGGCCAAGCCCTGATCTGGCGCCAAAAGCAAGGCCAGCAACGCCTGTTTCGAGTCGACAGCATCTCCGTCGCCTTGCTACGCGACGTGACCGGCACCCAGGTGAAGATCACCTTCTCGGCCAACACAACCTCGCTCGGCTATTCCACATCCGGTGAAGCCAAGCTCAATCTCAGCATTCGCACCAAAGCCGGCGCCGCGCTTTACGCCTGGAGCTTCGGTATCGCGATCAAGTGCGGCGACAACAACAAGCCGCTCACTCCGCTGACCCATCAGATGCCGATGGATATCTCCGCCAATGCGTTTGCCAATGCCGGCTCGGTCGAGATCGCGCAATTGAGCGGACCTGATGTATCCGGAGCGAAGATTCAGCGCTGCGATTGACCCCGAGCCGCACCGGCTTGAGGGACGCTTCTTCCACCGCACAGGACTCATCGACAATCATACCGATGGTCGCGCCGATGGCGCGAGTCCATCATCGCGATTGATCGTGTCCCGGACGCGGTGGAGCACGACGCACGCCGACGTCAAAGCCACAACCCTACGAAGCCCAGAAGATGCGCTCGTCCTCGGCCCAACCGAAAAGATAGTGCGTGATGTGGCCGGCGAGCGTGGCGCGGTAACGCACCATGCGGCCGCCATCGACCGCATAAGACTCGATAGGCTCCAGACGGTCGAAGCGCATTCCGCTCGGCAGCGCGGGCGGCACCGCCGCCAAGCGCGCGCGCATGAGCACCTCGATCTCGGGCGCGAACCATGCCGGATTGGCCGGGGCATCGCCGCGCTCGAGCACCTCGCGCGCCCGCAAGGTCAGCGGATCGCGGCCAGCGGCCGCCGTGGGCAGGCTCAGGAAGGTCGAGCCGGGCGCGTACGCCTCGGCCGTTGTGAGCGCCATCAGCAGCAGCGGCGCAGGCGGCGTCGTGTTCGTCATCACCGCCACCCAGAGCGCCTGTGCCGGAAGGTGCATGAGGAAGGCGCCGTATCCCGGCACTCGGCCGGCATGGCGCTGCATGTCGTGGCCGCGCGTGCGGTCGAGGAACCAGCCGAAGCCGTAGGGGACCGGGCGGCCGGTCACCAGCCGCGCCGGCGTCACCGCCGCCGCCATCAGCGGCGCGCTCACGAGCCGATTGCCGGCGAGTGCCGCCGCCCACGGTGCGACGTCGCGGGCCGAGAACAGGACGCCGCCGTCCGCCGCCGCCGCCACCGATCTTTCGATCTGCACGGCATGCGCGAAGCGGCCGTCCCGAAATTCGTAAGCCTCGGCGCGATGCGGGATCACGTCCTGGCCGCCGCCCTCGCGCGCAGTCGGCAGCGCGGCGGGACCGAACAGCCGATGACGCAGATAGTCGGGGTAGGATTCGCCGCTGACCGCCTCGATCAGCCAGCCGAGCGCCAGGTAGTTGGTGTTGCTGTAGGCCCAGGCCGCGCGCGGCGCAAACAGCGGAGCGCGCGTCCCGATGGCATCAATGACGAGGTCGCGCCCCTGCGGCCGGTCCCAGTCCTTGATGACCGCGCCGTAATCCGGCAAGCCGCTGGTATGGTCGAGCAGCGAGCGCACCGGGATCGCCGCCCAGGCGCTGGGCAGGCCCGGCACGTAGGCGCCGAGCGCGGTGCCGAGATCGACGCGGCCGGCGTCGACCAGCTGCAGGACCGCGAGCGCGGTGACGTGCTTGCCGACGGAGCCGACATGAAACAGGGTTGATTCCGCCACCGGCACGCGAAACGGCAGCGACGCGTGTCCGGCGCTCCAGAAGCCGGCGGCCGCGCCGTCGCGCACGACCGTGACCGCGACCCCGGCGATGACGTCGAGATTGGCGAGCTCAGCCAGCTTGGCGGCAAGCGAAGCCGGGACCGGCGGGATCGACTGCGTGCTCATCGTCTGCGGCCCGTGATGGTGCACTGCCCGCTTCGACGATCGGCGGTGTGGATTTTGCTTGGGCGTAAAGCGGACCGCACGCGCCACCGAAAGCGGTCCGGTCAGGTTAACGTCCGCCCGCGGCGGGGTAAATTCATCGACTCGCGCATGATCCGAAACGTGCCAGTTTCGCAAAAAAGATCAGGTGCCGGGCACAAGCCCGGAGCCGGGCGCATGCGCGCAAGCGAGATCATCGTGGGAGTCATCTCGGACACGCACGGGCTCGTGCGCCCGCAGGCGCTCGATGCGCTCGCCGGCTCGCAGCTGATCATCCATGCCGGCGACCTCGGCAGGCCCGAAGTGATCGGCAGCCTCGAGGCGATCGCACCGACCTTCGTCGTCCGGGGCAATGTCGATAACGCAAGCTGGGCGGCGCGTCTGCCCATGACCCGGCGCGTCGACGTGGGCGCGCTTCGCTTGTTCGTGCTGCACGACATCGCACAGCTCGACTTCGACCCGGCGGTGGCCGGCTTTGCCGCCGTGGTGTTCGGGCATTCCCATCACCCCTCGATCGCAACGCGCGATGGCGTGCTGTTGCTCAATCCCGGCAGCGCCGGCCCGCGCCGCTTCAAGCTGCCTGTCACCGTCGCCCGCGTGCGCGTGAGTGGTCGCCGCCTGCATCCGGAAATCGTGGAGCTCGTGGTGTAAGCCTGGGCTGGAGGGACGGCGTTGGCACTGGTTGGGGACGGAGTGATGGAAGCCCTGTCCACTCGCGCGAGAGGCTGGGGCGGAAAGCGGCAGTGTCCACCGCGCTCGGTCAAACTTTCGCCTTGCCTGATTTTTGCATGCTTACTATCATTCTATAAATAGGACGAGAGCCCGCGTCCGGGCGCGGATGTCGGCCGGCTGCATTGGATCGCTAGCGTCGCCGATGCCACTGATCTTTCCCACAACTTGCACTGCCGAGCGACTGCCGGAGCAATCGTCCAATCGTGCTCAATCGGCCCGCGCCGGCCGGGCGGCCTGCAGGCCGTGCTAACGCGTCATCGTCGAACGACGACGGATCGGAGGACATCGACATGAAGAAATTTGCAGTTGCGATGGCAAGCCTGTCGGCCGCTGCGCTGGCGGGAGCCTTGATGACGAGCGCGACCGCACAGACGATCAAGATCGGGGTGAACGAGCCCTTGACCGGCGCCTTCGCGGCGTCAGGCAACTATGTCACCGACGGCGCCAAGATCGCGGCCGACGAGATCAACGCCAAGGGCGGCGTGCTCGGTAAGAAGCTCGAACTCGTGATCGAGGACAACAAGAGCAACCCGACCGAGGCGGCGTCGGTGGCCGAGAAGCTGATGGTGCGCGACAAGGTGCCCGTGATGATGGGCGCCTGGGGCTCGAGCCTCACGCTCGCGGTCATGCCGAAACTGATGGAATACAAGGTGCCGATGCTGGTCGAGACGTCGTCCTCCGGCAAGATCACGACCTCCGGCAATCCCTACATCTTCCGCATCTCGCCGCCGTCGGCGGTGGAGGCGGCCGCGTTCGGCAAGATTATCGACAAGCTTCACATCAAGAAGGCGGATTTCCTGGTCATCAACAACGACTGGGGCCTGGGCACCGCGCAGGACTTCGGCAAGATGTTCAAGGACCACGGCATCACGGTCGGCTTGGTCGAGACCATGGACCAGTCGGCGCAGGACATGAGCGCGCAGCTCGCCAAGTTCAAAGCCTCCGATGCCGACACCTTGATCGTGACCAGCGCCGTCGAGCAGCTCACGCTGGTGTTCAAGCAGGCCGCGGCGCTCGGCTTGAAGAAGCAGATCATCACCACTGGCGGATCGCAAAATCCCGACCAGCTCATCGATCAGGCCGGTGGCGCGGTTAACGGCACGATGCACCTCACCTTCTTCGCGCCGTGGGCGCCGGAGGCGGCGGCCGATCCGCAGGCCACCAAGAACTTCCTGGCGGAGTGGAAGAAACGCGGTCTGCAGTTCGCAGGCGTGACGGAAAGCTTCCGCGGCTATGACGCCATCAAAACCATCGCCGCCGCCATCCAGAAGGCCGGCAAAGCCGATCCCGAGGCGATTCGCGCCGCCCTGTGGGAAACCGAGCTCACCGGGCTGAACGGCAAGATCAAGTTCACAAAGGCGGGGCCGGCGGGAAAAGAAAGCGGCCAGAGCATCCCGACGGTGTATCTGATCAAGATCGAAAACGGCAAAGTCGTTATTCCGCAGGGTTGAGCGCAGGCGGGCCCGCGCGCTCGCGGCGCGCAGGCCGCCGCCCTGCGGCATGCATCCGGGCTTCCGCGCGGCCCCGTCACGGGAGAAGTGAACGCGGGTGGACGAATTACTCCAGCACCTCGTCAATGCGCTGATCCTGGGGAGCACCTACGCGCTTTTGGGTATCGGCCTGACCCTGATCTTCGGGATCATGCGGGTCGTCAATTTCACCCACGGCGAGCTTTATGCGCTCGGCGCCTACGCCGTGTTTTTGCTGGAAGCTTCGCTGGGGGTGAATTTCTTTCTCGCGCTGGCGATCGCCGTGATCGTCGGCTGCGCGGTCGGCGCCGCGATCGAGCTCGTGCTGCTGCGGCCGCTGCAAGGCGCCGACATCGACACCACCATGCTGGTGATGATCGGCGCCTGGATCGTGATGCAGAACGCCGAGCTCCTGTATTGGGGTGGCGCGTCCAAGGCGATCATGACCCCGTTCCCCGAGCAGCCGCTGCAGATCGGGCCGATCTTCGTCTCCTGGCTGCGCATTTTCGTGCTGGTCGTAGGGCTCGCGCTGATCGGTGCTACCTACTTGCTGATCAACCGCAGCAAGCTCGGCAAGGCGATGCGGGCGACGTTTCAGGACCGCGACACCGCGGCGCTCATGGGCGTGAACATCAAGGGCATTTATACCGCCACCTTCGCCATCGGCTCGGGCCTGGCGGCGGCGGCAGGGGCGTTGCTGGGACCGGTCTTTCTCGTCACCCCCACGATGGGCGATCTCGCCTCGTTGAAGGCGTTCGCGATCGTCATTCTCGGCGGCCTCGGCAACATCACCGGCGCGACGCTGGGCGGCTTCATCCTCGCCTTCGTGGAGGAGATCGGCGCCGGCTACGTGTCCTCCGGCTATCGGGACGGCATGGGGTTCCTGATCATCATCGTCGTGCTGCTGCTCCGGCCGACCGGGTTGTTCGCACGCGCGGAGCGCATCGGATGAAGCGCGCGCCGGCGCTGTTCTGGCTGCTGGCGATTGCCACTGTGCCGTTGTGGCTGCGCGACCAGTATTACCTGCATGTCCTGATCACGACCGCGATCTTCATTATCGCTGCGATGAGTCTCAACCTGCTGCTCGGCTATACCGGCCAACTGAGCCTCGGTCACGTCGCCTTCTTCGGCATCGGCGCCTATGCCAGCGCGCTGACCACGCTCGGGTTCGATATCGAGCTACCCGGTGGCTTTCGGGTCGAACACGCGCCCTGGCCGGCGGTCGCCGGCTTCGGCATCGCCGTGGCCGCGGCCGGGCTGAGCGGCTATGCCATCGGCAAACTGTCGTTCAAGGTGCGCGGCGCCTACTTCGTGATCGTGACGATCAGCTTTGCGGAAGTGACGCGACTGGTTGCGCTTAACTGGGTGGAGCTGACCCAAGGCCCGCTCGCGCTCAACAACATCCCGCCCTATACGCTCTGGATTCCGGGAGTCGGTGATTACGAGTTCTGGGACAAGCGCGCCTACTACTACCTGGTCGCCGGCGTGGGCGTGGTAACCTACGTCGTCATCAAGCGCCTGGTGGGCTCGCGCATCGGCCGCGCGATGATCGCATTGAAGGAGAACGAGCCACTCGCCGGGTCGGTCGGCATCGATGTCACGCGCTATCTCGTGCTGGCAGCGGTCGTGTCCGCGGCCATGGCCGGTGCGGCTGGAAGCCTCTACGCGCACTACGTCAAGATCATCGATCCCGACATCTTCCTGTTCATCTATACCGTCACCATGGTCATCATGGTGATCACGGGCGGCAAGGGCACGCTGGCGGGGCCGGTGGTCGGCGGCGTTATTTTCGGATTTCTGCCGGTAGTGTTGCGATCGTTCGCCGCGCCGGCCGTGCAGTGGATCATCTACGGCGCGCTCATGATCGTCATCGTGTTCGTCCTGCCGGAAGGAATCGTGCCGGCCGTCGAGCGCTGGTCGCGGAGCTGGCGATCTCCGCGGCCTGCCGAGGCCACCATCCTGGCCAGCTCGAAAGCCCGCGACGAGTGACGGCGTCGGCGGAAGTCGTGCTCTCGATCGAGCACGTGGCCGTGCGCTTCGGCGGCCTCGTCGCCATCTCCGATCTCGACTTCGTGGTCCGCGCCGGCGAGATCGTCGGCCTGATTGGGCCGAACGGCGCCGGCAAGACCACGGCTTTCAACGTCATCACCGGATTCCTCAAGCCGACCGCGGGCCAGGTGCGCTATCGCTCGAGCCTGCTCACGGGATTGAAGCCGCACCAGATCGCCGGGCTCGGGCTGGTGCGCACCTTCCAGCGCACGAGCGTGTTCCAGAACAACACGGTGTTCCAGAACGTGCTGATCGGACTCCACAGGCGCGGCCGTTCGAGCCTGTGGCAGACGCTGCTCGCGTTACCCGGCGAAAGCCGCTGCGAGCGCGAGCTCGCGGACGAGGCGCACAGGGTTCTGCAACTGGTGGGCCTCGAGCAACGCGCCTTCCAGCTCGCCGGCACGCTGCCTTATGGCGAGCAGCGTCTGCTCGGAATCGCGCTGGCGCTCGCGGTCAAACCGTCGATGCTGCTGCTCGACGAGCCGGTCTCGGGCATGAATCCGGCCGAGACCGCGAGGTGCATGCAGCTGCTCGAGAACATCCGCGCCTCCGGGGTGACCATCTTGCTGGTCGAGCACGACATGCCGATGGTCATGACGGTGTCGGACCGCATCGTGGTTCTCAACTATGGACGCATCATAGCCGAGGGCCCGCCGGCGGCGATTCAGAATAATCCGGAGGTGATCCGCGCCTATCTCGGAGAGGGCAAGAAGCGTGCTTGAGATTCGCGATCTGGTCTGCCGCTACGGCAACGTGACTGCAGTGAAGGGCGTTTCGCTCACGGTCGGCCGCGGCCAGCTGGTCGCCCTGATCGGGGCCAACGGCGCAGGCAAGACCACGATCCTGAAGACGATTTCCGGGCTGTTGCCCGCCGCCGCGGGCACCATCCTCTTTGACGGCCACGATATCACTCGCGCCTCCGCGCGCAGGATTCTCTCGCTCGGGCTGGCGCATTGTCCGGAAGGCCGTCACGTGTTTCCACACATGACCGTGGGCGAGAACCTGGAGATGGGGTGCTATCTGCGCAGCGACCGGCGCGAGATCGCCTCCGACATGGCGCGTATTTTCGATGAGTTCCCGCGGCTGGCCGAGCGCCGGCAGCAGGCGGCGGGAACGCTGTCGGGCGGCGAGCAGCAGATGCTGGCCATCGGCCGCGCCTTGATGTCGCGGCCGAAACTCATTCTGTTCGATGAGCCCTCGCTGGGACTCGCGCCCAATATCGTCGAGCGCACGTTCGACATCATCAGGGGCATTCGCGATGCCGGCACCACGGTGCTGATGGTCGAGCAGAACGCCTCGGCGGCATTGGACATGTGCGATCTTGCCTATCTCCTGGAATCGGGCGCGCTGGTGCTCTCCGGCCCCGGCCGCGAGCTGATCGACAATCCGCACGTGCGCGGCGCCTATCTCGCGGGCTGACCCCCCGGCGCAGGGTGGCGGCGGTCAGCCGCCGGTCGCGAATTCCACCGCCCCGCCGCGGATTGACCACGAGGTAAAGCGCGTCTCCAGCGCGGCGCAGATCGCGTACATCCCCACGCCCATGACACCGACCACGATCAGCGCGGCGAACACCAGCGGCACGTTGAAATTGGAGCTCGCGATCAGCATTACGTTCCCAATGCCGTTGTTGCCGGCGACGATCTCAGCGATCACGGTTCCCACGAAGGCGAGCGTGATGGCAATTTTCAGCGAGGCGAAGAAATACGGGAGCGATCGCGGAAACCCCACTTTGAGCACCGTGTCCCAGCGGGTCGCGCCGAGCGCGCGCAGCACGTCGACCAACTCGGGCTCGATGGTGGCGAAACCGGTCGCGACGTTCACCACCACCGGGAAGAACGCGAGCATGAATGCGGTGATGACCGCAGGCACGGTGCCCACCCCGAACCAGATCACCAGGATCGGCACCAGCGCCGCCTTCGGCACGCTGTTGAAGGCGATCAACACGGGATAGAGCGCGGCGTAGGCCAGCCGGAAGGAGCCGACCACGATGCCGAGCGCCAGCCCAAACACGACGGCGATGGCGAAGCCGGCTAGCGTGGTCGCAAGCGTCGACAGACCATGCAGTGCGAGCGCGTCGCGGTATTGATAGAGCGCCGCGATCGCCTCGAGCGGCGAAGGGAGCACGAAACTTTCGATGTGAAACAGCACCACGGCGAGCCACCACAGCGCCAGTAGCAGCGCGGTAGTCACCCAGGGAGCCACGCGTTCGGTCGCCCGGTTCATGTGTAGGTCCTATGCGGTGGGCTGGTCGATGAAGTCACAGGATCGGCCGCCCAGCCGCGCTCGTGCCGGCGGACCGAGGGAGTTTGCTTTGCCGCGCGCGTCAGCCGCTCAGGCTGGCGCGTGCGCAGACTGCGAGACCTCTCCCTGCGGCCCGGGATCGGCGTCGTACGCCCGCCCGCACGCAACCCGAACCGGTGCCGGGGCGGCGCGCGGTCGAAGCTATCATTTCACCATGCGATCCTTCTGCGCCGGCAGGAACGACGGATCGAACACCTCCCGCGCGCCCGGCTCCCGCGGCAGCCCATAGCCCTGGGTGATCAGCGCGATGCCGCGCTTGAGCCGGACTTCGTCGATGCCGCCAAATCCCTGCTGGCGGACGTTGGGAGTGATGATGCAACAGCTCGACGCCAGCTTGAGCCGGTCGCGCTCTATGTCCGCGTTGAGCAGCGGCTCGAACTTCAACGTCATCGCCAGCGCAAGGCCGGGGTCCGCGGCCATCTCCTGGAAACCCTTGACCGTGGCGCGGATGAACCCGCGCACGGCGTCGGGGTTGGCCTTGAGGAAGTCGCGCGAGGCGGCAACGCCGTTGCCGTAAAGATCGAGCCCGTAGTCGCGGTACAGGAACGATCCGACGTCCTCCTCTTTCACGCCTTTGGCCTTGAGCTCGAGGATGGCGTTGAAAATCTGTCCGGGAATGGCATCGACATCGTGCTTGGCCAGCAGAACCTCGCGCAACTTCGGCTCGATGTACTGGATGGTGACCTTGCCGGCATCGATGCCGGCATGCTGCGCGAAGATCGGGAACAGCTTGAAGGTCGCGTCGTTGGCGGCCGAGCCGAGCTTCTTGCCTTCGAGCTGTTTCGGCTTGGTGATGCCGCTCGACTTCAGGAACACGATGGCGGCGGGCGCCTGCTCGTACCCCATCAGCAGCTCAGGGAACGCCTTGTCGGGGTTCTTCGAATCGAAATCGGTGACCACGCTGATGTCCGGGTACCCCATGTCGTACACGCCGCTGGCGAGCTGGCGTACGAGCTCGGCCGATCCCTTGCCGCGCTCGATCGACACGTCGAGGCCCTCGGCCTTGTAGTAGCCCTTGTAGAGCGCGATGAAGAACGGGGCGTGCACCGAGCCCGGGATCCAATCCAGTGAAAACCGGATCTTGGTTTCAGCCCGCGCCGGAACGGCCGTGGCCATGGCGGCAGCCAGCGCCAGCGCCAGCGCCGTGATCAGACATGTTGCTCGTTTCATCTGTGTCTCCCGCGAGTCGTCGCCCACTTCCCGTAAGTCCGCCATGGCGCCGCCGCGCGCCTAGAGTTTCACCCCCGCCGCCGCCAGGATCGAGCGAGCCCTTTGGCGCTGCTCGTCCGAGATCGTCAGCCGTTCGGCGAAATCGCGGCCGGCCGGCCGGGTGGCATCGATGCCCATCTTGGTCAGCGTGAAATTCTGCGGGTCCGAGGTCGGATCGAGGATGGCTCCCTTGGCGCCGGGGATGAAGATGATGTCCTTGTCGGCATGCACGCGCGTGGCGATTGCCCACATGACGTCGTTGATGTTGAAGATGTCCACGTCGTCGTCCACCACCACGACGTACTTGGTGTAGAGCTCGGTGCCGAGCGTTGCCATGATCGCCATCTGCGGCTCGCCGTCGGCGATCTTCTTCATCGAGATGAAGGCCATGAAGGCGCCGCAGGTGGTGTGCGGGACGTGCACCGCGCGCACGTTCGGCAGGTTTCGCCGCAGCGCGTTGAGGATCTCGCCTTCGCGGGTGATGCAGGAGACCAGGATGTGATCGCGCGACATCCCGGAGGTGACGCTGTGCAGCATGGCGTCGCGGCGCATGCGCACGCGATGCGCGACGAACACGTTCTGGGTGCTGCGGTAGGAGGCGTAGCCGGTGAACTCGCTGAACGGGCCTTCCGGCTCACGCACGTCGGCGAGGATTTCGCCCTCGATGATGATTTCAGCGCCAGCCGGCACTTCGATGCCGTCCACCCCGCAACGGGCGAGCCGGTAGGGCTCGCCGAACAAGCCGCCGATGATCTCGAACTTCCTGACCTGCGGCGGGTAGGCGTAGACCATCGAGCCCATGTAGTGCAGGGGATGGATCCCCAGCGTGATCACCGCAGGCAGCGATTCTCCGCGCTCCTCGGCGCGGCGGTGAAACTCGTACAGGCGGCGGCGCGAGTGCAGCGACACGCCGAGCCGGTTCCGGTCCTTGACCATCAGGCGATGGAAGCCGGTGGTATCGACACCCGTCATGGGGTCGCGCGCCACGATTTGACCGGCGGTAATGTAGGGCGCCGCGTCGACGGCGAATTGCAGCGGGATCGGCAATTTCCTGAGATCGAGCTCGTCGCCTTCGATCACCACGTCCTCCCAGGCGCCACGCTCGACGATCTCGCACGGGATGTATTTCTGACAGCGCTCGCGGAAGGCCGTGGGCAGGTTCGCGGAGTCGACGCCCAGGCAGGCCGCCAGGAGCTCTCGATTGCCCGCGACATTGGTGACCAGCGGCATGCCGCTGCCGCGCACTTTCTCGAACACGACGACCGGGCTTTTTCCGGCGCGGTCGAGCTCGAACACAAGCGCGGTGGCGTCGAAGCGCAGATCGATCGGCTCCTCGACCCGCAGCAACTGGTCCGGAAATTCGGTTTCCACCAGTCGCAGGAAGCCGCGCAGACTCTGGCCGTCCGCTTCCAGATTTCCGGTCACGACATTCCCTCAGTGGGCCGGTGAGCTAGACCATGGTACCTTTGTTGCGGCGGAAACGACAACCACAACTCTTCCGTGCGGCTTACTCATTCCGAGCCGCAAATGCCGGGGGCGGGGCGACGAGCCGAACGCGCTCGCTACGGGCGTCGGCGCGCGGCGTAGCTCGGGGCGGGAGGTCGAGTGCGTAGGCGCGCGGTCCGCACGTTTCAACTGCCGGGAATGACCCCGGCGGGCAGCGAGAAGCAGTACTTCGCCACTTCGCCGGCGCGCGTGTACCAGACGCGATCCCTATGCTTGTGCTCCACGCAGTGCTTAATCGCCTGCCGCACCGGTCGCAGCCGGAACGGTTGCCCCACGATGAAGCCGTGCAGCGCCAACGCGAACACGAGCGGTTGGCGCTCGGATTGCTCCAGCAGCTCCTCGAACTGATCGACGATCATCTCGGCAAACTGGCGGCCGGTCTGGTCGCGATGCGCCTGCGCGCCGGCGTCGTTCAATTCCATCGGGTAGGGAACCGACAGCAGCGGCCCGGCCCGGGTCTGCATCCAGATCGGCTGGTCGTCGAGCGGCCAATCGAGCAGATGGGTGTAGCCCGCCTCCTTCAGCAGGTCGGGCGTGACATTGGATTCGACTGCGCCCGGCCCCATCCAGCCCGTCGGCCGCACCCCGACGTGTTTCTCGAGGATCGATGTGCATTCGCCGATGGCGTTCGCCTCGTCCTGCTCCCACATCGTGCGCAGATGCTCGGCGTTGGTGCGGCCGTGACCCAGCACGTCGTCGCCGCGCGCTTTGATTTTTTCGACGATTTCCGGATAATGGTAGCAGACGCTGCTGTTCAAGAGGATGCTGGCGGGCAGCTTCAGCTCGTCGAGGAGCTCGAACAGGCGCCAGTTGCCGACCCGGTTACCGTAGTCGCGCCAGGCGAAGTTGCGCGTCGTCTGCCGGCCGCTGCGCTCCGATGGATCCATTCCGAGCCCGGCGCCGAACGCGAAATGCTCGATGTTGAGCGCCACGTAGAAGGCGAGCCGCTTGCCCCCCGGCCAGCTATAGTCCTTGCGCTTGACGATCGGGGAGTAGGCGTATCGCGCGTGGGCGGGCAGTTGCAACATCCGGAAGTCTCCTGGTTCGACCGCGCGCTCGGCGAGCATGTGCCGATCGCGCGTTGGCTGCTGACATCGCGAGCTTAACCCGAGCATAGCCGAAGCCTGCAAGGAACGAAGCAGGCTTGTCCTTAGCAAATCTGCCGCCGCCGGCGCCCGCCTGCCGAGAGTCCATCGCCCGCCCAGATGTGATAGATGCCGATCCCGGCCAAACCGGATGGGCGCGGTGCTCGCAGTGGACGATGCGCGTCCTGCTCCGGGGCCGGCCTTCGCCGCATCCTCGTCGCGCCAGGAGCTGGATGTAGGGAACGCAAACATGCATGTGAGTCTTGCCATCAATCCTCTGATCGCCTTTGGCGTCATCGCCTCCACTGCCTTGACCGATGCGGCCTACGTCTTCTTCAACGCGTCGGTGAGTAGCCGGCGCCGGGTCTGGGCCGCGAACTGGAGCGCCATCTGGTACATGCTCTCCGCCTTCGCCGTGATCAGCTACACCGAGAATGCCCTCTACGTGGTGTTCGCCGCGCTCGGATCGTGGCTCGGGGCCTTTGCCTCGGTGACCTGGCTGCATCGCGGCGGCCTCTTGGCGCCGCCGCGCCATGATTCTCCGTAACGCCCGCGCCATTCCGGCGCGGCCCTTCTACGGTCGGTTGAAAGGCTCTCCAATGCTCGGACACAATCGAAAAATGAGCGGGGCGGAATGCCTCGCCGCAATGATCGTGTTTTTGGCTGTCTGTCACTGTCTATCCATGTCGCAGAAACTTGCGTATTACAGCTTTTTCTGTGCGTGCTTGCCTTCCCGTGTTTTCGGGTATCTATTGACGCTGGAGGAGGATGGTGGGGTAGGTGGTGGGTAGAAGCAGGTGGAGGGTTCATGGCGCGGCTGACAAATCGGCTCAATCATCGCTCGATCGCGTCGCTCGGCGACGGGCGGCACGCGGATGGCAACGGGCTCTACTTGAGCGTTGGCAACGGCGGGCGCTCGTGGACTTTCCTGTATCGCCTCAACGGTCGCCGGATCGAGCTTGGAC
>DATBKV010000013.1:0-20259 GCA_036555745.1 Xanthobacteraceae bacterium
GAACACGCTGACGCCTGAAGACGTCGTCGATACGGTGCCGATGGTGCGATACTTCATGGCCGGCGAGCTGACGGACAAGCACAAGGCCGAGTTCCAGAAGTTCATCGACTTCTCGACCGAAGTGGGCACGCTGCCCGGCAAGGTCGACATCACCAAATATCTGCAGGTGTATTGACGAGCCTCGGCCCGCAGTTCACGCCTCGCGGTCAGCTTGCCGCAGCCTGGGCAACTGACCCCAAGTCGGGCATCAAAAAATCCAGGCTTTCTCAAGGGCAAATCAAGCCGTCCTCAAAGCCCTGCACCGGCAGCGCTGCCATGCTGCCGGGTGGCGCATGCCATCCGGCATGCCATCTGGCCGTTGTCTGCAGGAGAACGACATGGGACGGATCATTGGGTTCTTGTTCGGGCTCGTGGCCTACCTCGTATTCTTTATGACCGTTCTTTACGCCATCGGCTTCGTCACCGGATTCGGCTTTCCCAAGACGATCGACACCGGGCCGGTGGGGCCGACGAGCGAGGCGATGATCGTCAACGTTCTGCTGCTGTCGCTGTTCGCCCTCCAGCACAGCGGCATGGCGCGCAAGCCGTTCAAGCGCTGGTTGACCCAGTTCGTGCCCGCGGCCATCGAGCGCAGCGTCTATGTGCTGTTGGCCAGTCTGGTGCTGATGCTGCTCCTCTGGCAGTGGCGCCCGATCCCAGCGCTGGTGTGGCAGGTCACGAATCCGCAAGTCGCCGCGACGCTGACCGCATTGTCGCTGGCGGGCTGGCTGCTGGTCCTGTTCAGCAGCTTTCTGATCAATCACTTTGAGCTGTTCGGGCTGCAGCAGGTCGCCGCCAACCTTGCCCGACGCGCCATGCCGGCGCCGCGCTTCAAGACCCCGGCGCTCTACAAGATCGTGCGCCATCCCATCTATCTCGGTTTCATCATCGCGTTCTGGGCGGCCCCGGTCATGACGGTCGGACACCTCCTGTTCGCGGCGGTGACAACCGCATACATCTTTATGGGCATCGCGCTGGAAGAGCGCGATCTCATCCAGCTATTCGGCGAGGAGTACAAGCGCTACCGCGCGCAGGTCGGAATGCTGGTCCCGTTCCGTCGCAAGCCCTCGTAATTTCCTCCGGGTTTGTCGCCTGCTCGCGGCGCCGGCGTGCGTTGGCGGCGCCGCTCTGCTAGCCTGCCGGGCTTGTGAGCAGGTCATGGCAGTAGACGAAAGGCCGGGTCCGAGCGCGCACCGCGATCCCGGTGCGGTCGCGGCGGTGATAGCCGCCCTGACGGCGAAATTCGGCAATCGGCTCGTCTGCTCGCAAGCGGTGCGCGCGCAGCACGCCAACACTACGACCTGGATCTCAAACCAGCCGCCCGATGCGGTGGTGTTTCCGCAGACGACTGAGGACGTGCAGGAGGTCGTGCGCGTGTGCGCCGCGCATGGCGTACCGGTCATTCCCTTCGGCACCGGTACCTCGCTTGAGGGCCACGTCAATGCACCTCATGGCGGCGTGTCGATCGATTTTCGCGACATGAACCGGGTGCTCGCGGTGAACGCGCAAGACCTCGATTGCGTGGTCGAGCCGGGCATCACGCGCAAGCAGCTCAACGAGCATCTGCGTGACCAGGGCCTGTTCTTTCCGCTCGACCCCGGCGCCGACGCCTCGCTCGGAGGCATGGCAGCTACGCGCTGCTCCGGCACCAATGCGGTGCGCTACGGCACCATGAAGGACAACGTGCTCGCGCTGAAGGTGGTGTTGGCGAACGGCGAGGTCATGAGCACGGCGCGCCGCGCCCGGAAGTCGTCCGCCGGCTACGATCTGACGCGGCTGATCGTGGGCTCGGAAGGCACGCTCGGCGTGATCACCGAGCTCACCCTCAAGCTCACCGGTATCCCGGAGGCGATCTCGGCCGGTGTGTGCCCGTTCCCTTCGGTCGAGGCGGCGTGCAACGCCGCCATTGCCAGCATCCAATCCGGCATTCCAGTGGCGCGCATCGAGCTGCTCGATGAACTGCAGGTGAAGGCGACCAATCTCTATTCCAAGCTCACGCTGCCCGAACTGCCGATGCTGTTCCTCGAATTCCATGGCTCGCCTGCTGGCGTCGCCGAGCAGTCCGAGCGTTTCGGCGAAATCGCGCGCGATTTCGCCGCCGGGCCGTTCGAGTGGGCGACCAAGTCCGAGGAGCGCACGCGCTTGTGGCAGGCGCGGCACGATGCCTATTGGGCGGGGCGCGGCCTTCGCCCCGGCGCGCAAGCAGTGGCCACCGACGTGTGCGTGCCAATTTCGCGGTTGGCGGAATGCGTCATACAAACCCAGCGCGATATCGCCGAGCGCGGACTGGTCGCGCCGATCCTCGGCCATGTCGGAGACGGGAACTTCCACCTCACTTTGCTGGTCGATATGGCCGACGCGGCGGAGGTCGCCGCGGCGAAAGCCGTGTGCGAGCGGCTGGTCGAGCGCGCACTCGCCATGGACGGCACCTGCACCGGCGAACACGGTGTCGGGCAGGGCAAGATGAAATACCTCGCGGCCGAGTTGGGCGGTCCTGCCCTCGCCGCCATGGCCGGCATCAAGCGGGCGCTCGATCCGCACGACATCATGAATCCGGGAAAGATCGTGGCGGCGAGCTGAGTGGCCGCCGCCCCTCCGCACCAGCGGCCGGCCAGCAAGGCGCGATGGCAAACGCCTGAATTTCGCGCTAACTCATTGCCGGCCGACATAGATTTGCCGTCAATCCGCCCCATCTTGCATCCGCCCGCAGGCGCGTTCGCGCCGGGCAACGGATGGGGATCGGGCGCAGCTGGCCATGACGGCCAGATTCCGTGCTCAATACGTGGGGTGATCAGGTTGCTCCGGGGCCTACCCTCGCTGTGCACGGGGCCCCGGTGAACCTGCTGTGGAGGCGGCGTGCAGACGACGCTGCTCGGCTTCGCGATGGCGATCATCCTGGCGCTGGTAGCGGCGCTGGTGGGGCCGTTTTTCGTCGATTGGAACAGCTATCGTGGGGAATTCGAGGCGCGCGCCAGCCGGCTGACCGGCCTCGAATTCCATGTCACTGGCGCGATTGACGCCCGCCTGCTGCCGACTCCGACCATCGTCTTGCAGGGCGTTGAGTTCGGCCGCCCGCAAGAGGCCAGAAAGGTGCGCGCGCGGGCTTTGCGGGTCGAGTTCGCGCTCGGCGCCTTGATGCGAGGCGAGTGGCGCATCGCGGATGCGCGGCTCGACGGCCCGGAATTCGCGGCCGGCCTCGACGACGCTGGCCGGCTGGCTTGGCCGGTGCCCAAGCTCGGCTTCGACCTTGACGGCGTCTCTATCGAGCAGCTGCAGATCCAGGACGGCAAGGCCGTTCTGGCCGATGCGGCAAGCGATACGCGACTGGCGCTGGATCACGTGGAGTTCAAAGGCGAGCTGCGCTCGCTGGCGGGACCGGTCAAAGGCGAGGGCTCCTTCGCCATTGGCGGGCAGCGTTTTCCGTATCGCCTGTCGACCAGCCGCATCGCCGACGACGGCGGAATGAAAGTACGGCTCGCCCTCGCTCCCGCTGACTACCCGCTGGCGGCCGATGTGGATGTCACCGTTTGGACCGATGCGGCCAAGCCGCGCTACGAAGGCAATGTCCAATTCTCGCGTCCGGTCGCCCGTGCGCCGGCGGGGGCGCAGTCGCCCATCGTCGAGTCCTGGCGTGTCAGCGCTCGCGTCGAGGGCGACAGCAGCGCGGCGGTGTTGGAGCAGGTAGAGTTCCAATACGGCCCGGATGATCGGGCGATCAAGCTCAAGGGCGACGCCAAGCTGACATTGGGGCAGCAGCCGCGAATCACTGGCGTGCTGTCCTCGCCGCAGATCGATGCCGACCGCTTGCTCGGGCTGTCCGACGCGGCACGCGGCCGGCCGCTCGCCGCCGTCAAGGCTTTGGCCGAATCCCTGCTCGCGGCCTCGCGGCTACCGATACCCGCAACGCTGAGCATAGCAATCGAGAGCGTCACGCTCGGCGGCGCCACGCTCTCGCGCGTGGGGGCTGACGTGACGGCTGATGCCGAGGGCCTCGACCTCAAGGAGTTGGAATTGCGCGCGCCCGGCCTGGCACAGTTGCGTCTCAGCGGTCGTCTCGCCACCAATCCAGCGGGAGTACGGTTCGCGGGCGCCACCCGCGTGGAGTCCGGTGATCCACGGGCGTTCTTTGCCTGGCTGACCCAACGCAACGACGAACAGCTGCTCGCCGGTGGCCCGTTGCGGTTGGGCGCGAACATCAGCTTTGGCGATGACGCCGTAGCGATCGATCAGCTCAAGGTCGAGTTCGATCGGATGACGGTCGCCGGGAGTTTGGCTTATGCCTGGCCCAACGAGCACCGCCCGGCGCGGCTCGACGTGTCGTTGACAGCGCCCGAAATCGATCTCGACCGCTTGCACGCGCTTGCGAGGGCGACGCTCGGAACGGCGGGCTTGGAGTGGCCACGGGAGGGCAAGGTCGCGCTCAAGGTCGAACGCGCCGTGATCGCAGGCATCGAGGCCAGGGGTGGTGCCGACGTGAAAATCGGGATCGGCGCCGATGGCCTCGACATCGAGCGGCTCGCGCTCGCTGATTTCGGCGGGGCGACGCTTACCGCCAAGGGCCGGATTGGCGGACAAGCGCAGTCGCCGCGCGGCGAACTCACGCTCGACGTCGATGCGCAAAGGCTCGACGGCGTTGCGGCGCTCTTGGCAACATTCGCGCCGCAGGCAGCCGAGCAGCTGCGCCGTTCGGCGGCAAGCCTGAGCCCGGCGGTGTTGCGCGCCTCGATCGCGGTCGATCCCGGCGCGGCCAGCGCGCCCAATGCGAAGTTCAAGCTTGACGGTCGCGCCGGCAGCTTGCGGCTCGCGTTGAAGGGGGATGCGCAAGCCGGCACCGGAACGTTCAAGCTCGATGACCTTCCGGCGGCGCTCAAGGCTGCCCAGGTGGGTTTCGCCGGGCAAATGGAGGCTGACGACGGCGGAGCCTTCGCCAACCTTCTGGGCATCGATCGGTTCATCGCGATCGACAAGCGCCCGGCGCGATTGGTCGTGGCAGCGAAAGGAGCGCTCGGCGGCGAGCTCGCGGTCGACGGGCAGCTCGCAGCCGGCCCGCTCGGCATCTCGGCCAACGGCACCGTCGGCACCTCCAACTTCGCGAGGCCGACGGCGGCGCTCAAAGTGAAGGTTGCGAACGCCAACCTGCGCTTGCCGCGACCCACCGCGCCCGGGCGTCCGCCTGAGCTAGTACCCGCATCGTTGACGGCGGCGCTCGAGCTCACCGATCGACAGCTGCGCGTCAGCGGTCTGGCGGGAACCGTGGCGGGGACCAATGTCCGGGGGCAGGTTGCTCTGGAGATGCGGGAGCAACCGATCGCGCTCGATGGTGAGATCGAGCTGGGCGCGGTCAATCTACCGACGCTGATGGCGCTCGCCATCGGAGTTCCCGCGCAAGGCACGGCCGTCAGCATGAGCGCCGGCGCGAGTGCGGATGCAGCCGGGCTCTGGCCGGCGGAACCGTTCGATCGCGGATTGATGGGCTTGGGCGGACAGCTCACGGTCAAATCCGCACGGGTCATGCTCAGGCCCAAGCTTTCCGCGCGCGATGTGCGCGGCATCCTTCGCTTCGGCGAAGCACAAATGGGGCTGCAAGTGAGCGAGGGCGAGCTCGCCGGCGGCCGGGTGGACGGCGAGCTGACATTTGTGCGCGAGGGCCAGGGATTGAGGGCACGCAGCCGCATCGCGCTGATTGGAGTCAACGCTGCCGAGCTGCTGCCGGGCAACGGGATCATATCGGGTCACCTGACGGCCGATCTCACTTGCGAAGGGTCGGGTCTCAGTCCCTTCGCACTGGTCGGCTCGCTGCGCGGCACCGGCGCCTTCAGGATCGAAAACGCCCGTCTCGTGCGGCTCGACCCGAGCGCCTTTGACGCCGTTATCCGCGCGGTCGATCAAGGCTTACCGATCGATGCGGTCAGGATAAGGGACCGCACGGATGCCGCGCTGGCGCGCGGCGTGCTTGCAGTGCCGCTCGCCGAGGGCGCGATCACCATCGAGTCCGGGCAAGCACGCCTGACCAACTCGGTGGTGCATGCGCAGCGCGCCGATCTTGCCGCAAGTGGAAGTGTCGATCTGGCCGAGGGCATGCTTGATGCCCGGCTGACATTGTCGGGGACCGCTGGCGCGGGGGCGCTTGCGGATAGCCGGCCGGAAGTGGGCATTGCGCTGAAGGGATCGATCGATGCCCCCAAGCGGAGCATCGACGTTGCCGCGTTCGCGAGTTGGCTGGCGTTGCGCGCGGTCGAGCAGCAGTCGAAAAAGCTGGACGTGCTCGAAGGCCGCGCGATTGCGCCCCCGGCAGTGAATGCCAACGCACCATCCGCGCCGCCGACGCCACACGACGAGCCCGGAGCAGGGAGCCAGCATCCGGCGATCCGCGGCCAGCCGCCCGCCGCGCAGAAGCCTAGGCCGGTGGCGCCCTCGGCCGAACGGCTGCAGCCGCTCCCGCCGCCGGTCGACATCCGTCCGGCGCCGGTCCCGCATGCGCCGCGTCCACAGCCGGGAGCGCAACGCACACCCGGCCAATCGTACCCGGCAAGGCCGTCCGCGACCGCGGTACCGCCGCGCCCACGTTCGTTATCAGAAATCTTGTTCGGCCGGTAACAGGCGGTCCGGCAGACACTCGACGCCGCAACAGCGCGGCGCGTGGACGGCCCGGCTCAAATGCTTGTGGCGGCTCGCGCCGTCATTAGATCGCGTACGCCATCGCGCCCGGCGTGAGGCCCGGAAGGCCGGTTGCGATAGAATTCGAGTACGTAGAGGCGAATGGCCGAAGACAGGTTGCCGTGCTGCCGCTCGGAGTCGATCGCCGCCACGAGTTCCGACAAGGTCATATTGCGCCCGCCGGCGATCTCCTTGAGGCCTTTCCAGAATGCATCCTCGAGGCTGACGCTGGTTTTGTGTCCGGCGATCACGATGGAGCGTTTGATGACCGGGGATTTCATTACTCGTCTCCCGTTTCGATCCGGTGGCCGTCGAGGTCGCGGCGCGCCTTGCCGTCGCGCTTGAGTGTGAGCTGGCGCTCGGCTTTGCTGCGCCCGTGCAGTATCCGCTTGGCGGCGGCCTCGCGTTCAGCGGTCAGCCGCTTGAGCCGTTTGCGCGCGCTGCGAAGATTGACGATGTCTCCCATCCTGCACTCGCGAGGACCACCAGCGGGGGTCATGCAGGTCCCGCCGCGTGGCTTCGAGGTCAAATGCGCCCATAGCGTGGCGGTGCGGCCGTTGGGCAGTGTTGCGGGCAGCGAATAGCCAAGCAGTGCCCGGCCATTGCTTGTTTAACTGATAATAGCCCGAAATGATGTGAGTAAGTTTGAAATTTCCTGCAGGGTGAATCTGGTTTAAGTACACAACTTCTTTGGTTTACCCAGTGCGGAACCCCGCAGTGTATTGGCGGTGATAAGCAGCCGTCCCGCCATTCGCTCCGAACTACTGCCCACAGGCCCCGGCGTCGACCCAGAACTGACAGGGAGCAGCGACGACGGCACCTCCGCTCGAGCTTGTCACAAATGCTTTACCAGTCCCACCTCGGCCGCTCATTGAGCCGCCGAAGGATTCCGAGATGACCGTGCCGCCACTCCGGAAGGTTCGGATTCAGCACAGCAAAGCGACCACTATTTTTTGCGAAAACGATCGATGCGGACGACCTCGGCGCCTGCGGGCTTGGGCGCGTCCTCGCGAGGCGTATGGCCGGGCTCGAGATTGGCGGGCGGCGGCACGGCCAGAACGCCCGGGCCCGCAACGGAAGGTTCTGCCGCATCCAACCCGGCGGCGCCTTCCCCGCTCCGACGAGCGGGCTCGACCTCCTCGCCAGCGTTGCCGATCTCCTCGAACTGCAGCCCGAACTGCACGGAGGGATCGAAAAAACCTTTCACCGCAGCAAACGGGACATTCAGCCGTTCCGGGATGCCACCGAAAGAGAGCCCCACCTCGAAACCGCTCTCACCCACGCGCAGGTCCCAGAACTGGTGCTGCAGAACGATGGTCATCTCGTCCGGATACTGCCCGAGCAGGCGCGGTGACACGCGTACGCCGTCGGCCTTGGTGTCGAACGAAATATAGAAGTAATGCTCTCCCGGGAGGCCGTTCTTGGCGACATCGGCCAGTACCCGATGCACGACCCCGCGCAAGGCCTCCTGGGCCAGGATGTCGTAACGGATGTGGTTGACGCCCATGGCTGATCCGTTTCTCTCGAAAGACGACGGGGGCGGTTTGCCCCGGGCCTTTCCCGCATGGCGGCAGACTCGAGCGGCGCATGCTAGCGCGCGCCAACGCGCGCACGCCAGCCGCCTCCGATCCCCATCAATATGGAAGTGGAGGCTTCTGTTGCCAGGTGCCTCCGAACCCCGCCTGAAGCTGCTAAGACCTCAGGACTTCAGATCGGTATTCCAAACCGCGTTACGCGGCCTGGGCAACCGGAGCATAGTTGTCGTTGGCAACTATGAAGGTGGCCCGATAACGGCGGAACCATGCCGAGCAAAAGCACGCCCTTTACGCCCTCGTCGATCCTATTTCGCCCCCATATTCAGGGATCGGCGTCAGTGGTCAGCCGTCAGCGGGCTGATCCGAGCCTGGCGTCTGACCACTGACCCCCTGGTGGAGGCGCCGGGTACTGCCCCCGGGTCCGATAGGTTTATTGCGACGGCCATTTATCGCCATAGCTGGCTTGCGCCAGCACCATGAATATAAGCGTTGCGCGGGATGGAAAAAAGAGCTGCCCGGCCTTCCGCGCTCTCTCCAACCGCCCGCCATGCTGATCACCGCGCCCCCGGCCCGCGGCGGCGCCGGGATCGCGCTGTCGCGTTCTCCCGTTCCGCACCCGGGCTTCGACCCTGGTGGCGCGGTCGTAGCGTACGGGACCGGATTGCTCCGCTTACTCTTGCGATAGCGCCATGCCGGTCGCTGGTGCGGTTGCGGCATCTCGCGAGTTGGCTGGTACCGGTTGAGTGTTCGCTCACAGGGACAACAATCAGCGGTACACAACAGGCCACGACGTGCATGAATCCGTTGTAGATTTCTGCCGCGGCAGCCGTTTCCAGGGTTTAACGGGCGCAGATCTAATTTTCGCGCTTGCTTCCCGCCACCCATTGGGATGTGCTACTCACGCCAAGTGCTAAGGGGCGACAGTTTCCCGGCACTTGTCGGTTCCGAGGGGAGTATTCATGTCCGAGGACGTCAACCCGTCCCCGAAGCCCCCGAGCTTCGGCTTTGCGATCAGCAATGCGAGCAATTTGAGGGGCGGGTCGCTGGTTGCCCTGTGCGGGCTCGCGCTGCTGGTTGCTACGTTCTACGTATCGAGTCCGATTGTCCCGCGGGTCGTCTCGATTGCGCTGATCCTGATCGGCCTCGGAGTCGTGGCGGGGATGGTCCCGATCCGCGCACCGCGCGATTTCTACGGTGGGCTGGTGCTGGTGATGCTCGCGACCTTGGCGCTGGTTTCCTCCGCCGAGCTGCCGGGGCAACGCGGCTTTGCATTCGGCCCGGGAACCGCCCCGCGACTTTTCGCCGGCATCCTCATTGCGCTCGGCGCTGCGGTGTCCATCGTCGGGCTCTCGATCGAAGGGCCGCAGATCGAGAAATACAAGATCCGCGGACCGGTTCTTGTGCTTGCCGCAATTTTCGGCTTCGCGGCCATGATCCGGCATCTAGGCTTGGTCCCCGCGACTTTCCTGGCATTCATGATCTCGATCCTCGGGTCGACCGAGATGCGCTGGATCGAAAGCGTCGTCGCGGCCGCGGCAATGACGCTGTTTTGCGTGGTGCTGTTCGTCTATCTGCTTAACTTGCCGTTCCAACTCTGGCCGCGTTTCTACTGACGCGGGAGGCGTAAGCCATGTCTGACCTTCTCGCCAACCTGGCAATGGGCTTCCACGTCGCGGCCAACCCGTACAACATCCTGTTCTGCCTGCTCGGCGCGCTGGTCGGCACCTTGGTCGGCGTGCTGCCGGGCGTCGGCTCGGTCGCCACCATCGCCATGCTGCTGCCGATCACCTTCGGGCTGCCACCGGTCGGCGCCCTGATCATGCTCGCCGGGATCTATTACGGGGCGCAGTACGGCGGATCGACCACTTCGGTGCTGGTCAACATCCCGGGTGAGGCAACCTCGGTCATCACCTGTCTCGACGGCCACCAGATGGCCAAGCAGGGCCGCGCCGGGCCCGCCCTCTCCATCGCGGCCATTGGCTCGTTCTTCGCCGGCTGCGTGGCCACGGTGTTGGTGGCGGCACTGGGCGCGCCGCTGACCAGCCTCGCGCTGCTGTTCGGGCCGGCCGAGTATTTCTCGCTCATGTGCCTCGGCTTGATCTTCGCGGTCGTGCTCGCCAAGGGCTCTTTGCTCAAGGCCATCGCCATGGTGGTCACGGGGCTGCTGTTGTCGATGATAGGCTCCGACCTCGAAACCGGAGCCGGCCGGATGACCTTCGACATCCCCGAGCTTGCCGACGGGATCGGCTTCGCCAACATCGCCATGGGTGTGTTCGGCTTCGCGGAGATCATCCGCAATCTCGAGCTTCCGCCCGAGAGCCGCGACATCCTCAAAACGAAGATCAGCGGCCTGATGCCCACCCGTCAGGATCTGATCGATTCCTCCGGCGCCATCGCGCGGGGCACCCTGATCGGCTCACTGGTTGGAATTCTCCCCGGGGGCGGCGCGGTGATCGCCTCGTTCGCCGCCTACACGTTCGAAAAGAAGATTTCCAAGCACCCGGAGCGGTTCGGCCGCGGCGCCATCCAGGGGGTGGCGGCGCCGGAAAGCGCCAACAACGCGGCGGCGCAGACCTCCTTCATCCCGCTGCTCACCCTTGGCATCCCGCCCAACGCGGTGATGGCATTGATGGTGGGCGCCATGACCATTCACGGCATCGTGCCGGGCCCGCAGGTGATGTCCAAGCAGCCCGAGCTGTTCTGGGGCATGATCGCGTCGATGTGGCTCGGCAATTTGATGCTGGTGATCATCAATCTGCCGCTGGTCGGCATCTGGGTCAGCCTGCTGCGCGTGCCGTACCGGCTGCTCTATCCCTCGATCATCGTGTTCTGTTGCATCGGCATCTACTCGATCAACAACTCGCCGTTCGACGTCTCGATCGCGGCGATCTTCGGCATCGTCGGCTACTGGCTGCTCAAGCACGACTTCGAGCCGGCCCCGCTGCTGCTCGGCTTCGTGCTGGGACCTCTGATGGAGGAGAACCTGCGTCGCGCCATGCTGATCGCCCGCGGTGACGCCACGGTGTTCTTCACGCGCCCGATCTCGGCGGCTTTGCTGAGCACGGCGATCATACTGCTTATCATCGCCGGGATGCCCAAAATCCGGCGCCGTCGCGACGAGGTGTTCGTGGAGTAGCAGCAGGCGGATGCGCCGCCGCCTCGAGCTTGCGTTCGCGGCGGATGCTGCACATTTCTCAGCCAGCCGGGAGAGCGTTAGACTTCGTCTCCCCGAGTCGGCGCTTTGCCGCATGAGGGTTGACCCATGCGCCAGTATCAAGACCTGCTGGAGCGGATTTTGGCCGACGGCGCGGAGAAGCGCGACCGCACCGGCACCGGCACGCTCTCGGTGTTCGGCCACCAGATGCGTTTCGACCTCGCTGCCGGCTTCCCGCTCGTCACCACCAAGAAACTGCACCTCAAATCGATCATCTACGAGCTGCTCTGGTTCCTCGCCGGCGACACCAACGTCAAATATCTCAATGAGCACGGCGTCAGCATCTGGGACGAATGGGCGGACGCGAGTGGGGAGCTCGGCCCGATCTACGGACGGCAGTGGCGTTCGTGGCCGACGCAGGACGGTGGCAGCATCGACCAGATCGCCCAGGTGCTCGCCGCCATCCGGCGCAATCCCGACTCGCGTCGTTTGATCGTAACGGCCTGGAATCCGGCCGAGATCGACAACATGGCGCTGCCGCCCTGCCATTGCCTGTTTCAGTTCTACGTCGCTCGCGGCCGCCTCTCCTGCCAGCTCTATCAACGCTCGGCCGACGTCTTTCTGGGGGTGCCTTTCAACATCGCTTCCTACGCGCTGCTGACGCTAATGATGGCGCAGGTGACCGGACTGAAGCCGGGCGAGTTCGTGCACACGCTCGGTGACGCGCATCTTTACCTCACTCATCTGGAGCAGGCGCGGCTGCAGATCTCGCGCGCGCCGCGGCCGCTGCCGAAGATGGTGCTCAATCCGGCTGCCGCCGATCTCTTCGCCTTTCGCTACGAGGATTTCTCGCTCGAAGGTTATGACCCTCACCCGCACATCAAGGCCGAGGTGGCGGTATAGAGCAGGATCAGAGGCGACGCTCCGGCAGCAACGCGCATTCGGATCGAGAGCTCCCGTCGGATTGATCGTTGTCACACCCGACACCGAGGCGACGGCGGGAATAGTACGGCCACGGATCGTGCCCCATGCCCAGGATTGCGCTCGTCTTGATCGCCGCGGTGGCCGACAACGACGTGATCGGGCAGGGCGGTCGCCTGCCCTGGCGCCTCAAATCCGAGATGCAGCAGTTCCGGACGCTGACCTGGGGGCAGCCGTTGGTCGTGGGTCGAAAGACCTATCTCTCCTTCAGCCGACAGCCGCTTCCTGGCCGGACCAACATCGTGGTGAGCCGGGACCCGGATTTCGCGGCGGCGGGCGCGGTCGTAACATCCAGCCTTGCCGCCGCGCTGGAGACCGCCCGCGGCGACGCGCTGCGGCGCGGCGTCGCCACCATCGTGGTAGCGGGCGGGGCCGACATCTACGCGCAAACCATCGCCGATGCCGACCGCATGGTGGTTACACGCGTGCACCTGCGGCCGGACGGGGACGTCAAGTTCCCCGCCATCGATCCGGCTGTTTGGAAAGAGGTGCAGCGCACGGATTGCGGCGCCGGACCGGACGACGACGCGCCCTATAGCGTGCATCGCTACGAGCGCATACGGCCGACGTGAGCTCGTCGATTGGAAGTACGATCCTGATTTCAAGGTCATGCGTTGCCGCGCCGCATAGTGTCGCGCGCGTTGTAACGCGGTGATAGCTCCCCTATAACCCCCTCCGACCGAAAGGCGCGGCGGGGCTTGGCCTGCGCAGCGAGGAGATCGAGCAATGCCGTGGAGCAATCAGGGCGGCGGACCCTGGGGGTCAGGAGGCGGAGGCAAGGGCCCTTGGGGCTCGGGGCCGCAGCCGTCCGGCCCGACACCACCCGATCTCGAGGAATTCCTGCGCCGCAGCCAGGACAAGCTGCGCAGCGTGCTGCCCGGCGGCAGTCTCAGCGGCAAGGGGTTGGGCCTGATCGTGCTGGCCGCGGTGTTTATCTGGGGCTTGTCCGGCTTCTTTCGTGTCGATCCCGACGAGCTCGGCGTCGTCCTTCGCTTCGGCAAATTCGTCCGGGAGGTGCAGCCGGGACTAAACTATCATCTGCCATATCCCATCGAGAGCGTGCTTACGCCGAAGGCGTTGCGCGTCAACAAGATCGATATCGGTATGCGGGTGGTGGAGGACCTGCGCCGCGGCACCACGGTTCGCGACGTTCCGGAGGAGAGCCTGATGCTCACCGGCGACGAGAACATCGTCGACGTCGATTTTTCCGTGCTGTGGAAGATCAAGCCGAACGGCGTCGGCGATTACCTCTTCAACATCCAGCAACCTGAAGGCACGGTGAAGGCCGTCGCCGAAAGCGCGATGCGGGAGATCGTCGGCCGTTCCAACCTTCAGCCGATCCTGACCGGCGCGCGGCAGAACATCGAAACTGCCGTGCACGAGTTGATACAGACTGTTCTCGATAAATACGGCGCCGGTATCCAGATCACGCAGGTTCAGCTCCAGAAGGTGGACCCGCCGGCGCAGGTGATTGACGCCTTCCGCGATGTGCAGGCCGCCCGCGCCGATGCCGAGCGCGCGCAGAACGAGGCGCAGAGCTACGCCAATAAAGTCGTGCCAGAGGCGCGCGGACGCGCGGCGCAGATCACCCAGGGCGCGGAAGCCTATCGCGAGCAGACCGTGGCCGAGGCCAAGGGCGCGACCTCGCGCTTCCTGCAGGTCTACGATCAATACAAGAAGGCGCCCGACGTCACGCGCGAACGCATGTATCTGGAGACGATGGAGCGGCTGTTCGGCGGCACCGACAAGATCATCATGGATCCGGGCAGCGGCGCCGTCCCCTATCTGCCGCTCGATCAGCTGCTGCGGAAATCTCCGCCGCCGGCCGCGGCGGGGCCGCAGACAGGAGGAGGCGGCCGATGAGATTCAACCTCGTCGGCGGCGCCATCGCCGCCCTCATCGTCCTGGCGCTGATCGTCGCCTACGGCGCATTGTTCACGGTCTATCAAACCCGCCAGGCGCTGGTGGTGCGGCTGGGCCAGCCGGTCCGCGTGGTCACTGAGCCCGGCTTGCATTCCAAGGTCCCATTGATTGACAGCGTCATCAAAATCGACAAGCGCATCCTCGATCTCGAGAATCCCGCGCAAGAGGTGATCGCCTCTGACCAGAAGCGTCTGGTGGTCGACGCCTTCGCCCGCTATCGCATCCAGGAGCCGCTCAAGTTCTACCAGACCGTCGGAACCGTCGAGGGCGCCAACCTGCAGCTTTCGATCCTGCTCAACTCGGCGCTGCGCCGGGTGCTGGGCGAAGCCACGCTGACGCAGGTCGTGCGCGATCAGCGCGAGAACCTGATGACACGGGTGCGCGAGGCGCTCGACGGCGAGGCGCAGGCCTTCGGCATTTCCGTGGTCGACGTGCGCATTCGCCGCGCCGACCTGCCGGAGCAGAACAGCCAGGCGGTCTATCAGCGCATGCAGACCGAGCGCCAGCAGGAGGCGGCGCAATTCCGCGCCCAGGGCACCCAGCGCGCGCAGGAGATCCGCGCCAAGGCCGATCGTGAGGTGACGGTGCTGCTTGCCGAGGCGCAGTCGAAAGGCGAGCAGACCCGCGGCGAGGGCGATGCCGAGCGCAATCGCATTTTCGCCGAGGCCTATGGTAAGGACCCCGACTTCTTCTCGTTCTATCGTTCCATGCAGGCCTACGAGACCGGGTTGCGTCCCAACGACACCCGCATGCTGCTCAAGCCCGATTCGGACTTCTTTCGTTACTTCGTGGATCCGTCGGGCAAGCTGCGCCCGCGCGCCGGCACGCCGGGGGCCTCGCCGCCCGCCGCCGCGCCTGCGCCGGCCGCCCCCGCGAAATAGCGGAACTGGACCAGCGCGGTGGCAGCTGAGCAGAGATGGCCCAGTTCATCATCGCGATCGGCCTCGTGCTCGTGATCGAGGGACTGCTGTTCGCCGCTTTTCCGGGCGCCGCGAAGCGGCTGGCGGCGAGCGCGCTGGAGAGCCCGGAAACGTCGTTGCGGGTCGCCGGCATCGTCTCGGCTATGCTCGGTATCGTACTGATCTGGCTCGTGCGCGGGTGAGCGCCATGTGCGCGGGACTCGCGGGCGAGGCTGCGCCGGTCCCGATTCCGCCCCAATTGCGGGCGTAATTCGCCGCCGCGGAGCGCGCTTGCGTCCATTGCGGGACAGGCGCACTGTCTCGCCCTCACGACTTCAGGAGCACACACGCCCATGCTCGGCACTCTCGCCCGATTTGCGCGCCAAGTCCGTCGGCCTGCCCTGGTCACGGTCGCTGCGGCAGCAATGGTCTTGCCGGCGCTTTCGGCTTCCGCCGCACGCGGTCCGGACAACGTCGCCGATGTCGCCGAGCGGGTGATCGATGCCGTCGTCAACATTTCCACGTCGCAAAAGGTGGAGACGCGCAACACGCCGATGCCGCAGTTGCCCAACGATCCGCAATTGGATGAGTTGTTCAGGGACTTCTTCAATCGGCGCGGTCAGGGCGATCCGCAGAACCGGGAGCGCAGCCCGCGCCGCGTCAATTCGCTCGGGTCCGGATTCATTATCGACCCGTCCGGGATCGTGGTCACCAATAATCACGTGATCTCGGAAGCTGACGAGATCACCGTCATCCTCAATGATGGCACGCGCCTCAAGGCCGAGCTGATCGGCAAGGACCAGAAAACGGACCTGGCGCTGCTGCGCGTCAAGCCCGAAAAGCCGCTCAAGGCGGTGAAGTTCGGCGACTCCGACAAGCTGCGACTGGGCGAATGGGTGATCGCCATCGGCAATCCGTTCAGCCTTGGCGGCACCGTCACCGCCGGCATCGTCTCGGCGCGAAATCGCGACATCAATTCGGGCCCCTACGACAACTACATTCAGACCGACGCCGCCATCAACCGCGGTAACTCCGGCGGCCCGCTGTTCAATCTCGACGGCGAGGTGGTGGGCATCAATACGGCGATCATCTCTCCATCGGGAGGCTCGATCGGCATCGGCTTTGCGGTGCCGTCGAAGACGGCGGTGCCGGTCATCGATCAGCTCAAGCAGTTCGGCGAGACCCGACGCGGCTGGCTCGGAGTGCGTATCCAACAGGTGACTGACGAGATCGCGGAGAGTCTCAAGATCAGCCCACCGCGCGGTGCGCTCGTCGCCGGCATCGATGACAAGGGGCCGGCCAAGCCCGCCGGCATCGAACCTGGCGACGTGATCGTGAAATTCGACGGCAAGGAGATCAAGGAGATGCGCGACCTGCCGCGCGCAGTGGCCGATACGCCGGTCGGCAAGCAGACATCGGTGGTGGTCATCCGCAAGGGCAAGGAGGAGACCAAGAACGTCACCTTGGGCCGGCTCGAGGACGGCGAGAAGCAGGCGACGGCGGATGCCAAGAACGCCGGGCCGCCCGAGCAAACGGTTGTAAAAAAGACGCTCGGCATCGAGCTTGCCAATATGTCCGATGATCTGCGCCGGCGGTACAAGATCAAGGACGGGGTCAAGGGCGTCGTCATAACGGGCGTGGACGCGAACTCGCCCGCCGCGGACAAGCGCCTGTCTCCCGGAGACGTGATCGTCGAAATCGCGCAGGAGGCGGTGGCCAACACCGACGATCTCCAGGCCAAGATCGACAAGCTCAAGAACGACGGCCGCAAGTCGGCCCTCCTGCTGGTGGCGGGAGCCGACGGCGAGCTGCGCTTCGTGGCGCTGAGCCTGCAATAGGCCCGGGGCGAGCGACCAACGCCGCATCCGAGGACGGCGACCTCCGCCGTCCGCTATCCGTGCTGCGGTCACGCCTCGTTACGGTCCAGGACGAACTCCTCCCGGCGATAGCCCTGGACGTAGAGCAGCGCGGTGAGATCGCCGTGATCGATGCGCGCGGCCGCGATACGCGCCACCTTGGGTTTGGCGTGATAGGCGACCCCGAGGCCCGCCGCCTGGATCATGGCGATGTCGTTGGCTCCGTCGCCGGCGACCAGAGTTCGCTCCGGCATTAGGTCGAGCCGCCGCCTGAGCTCGATCAGCGTTGCGAGCTTGCCCTCGCGCCCGAAGATCGGCTCGGCCACTTCCCCGGTCAGGCGGCCGGCGTGGTCGACGATAAGCGTATTGGCGCGGTTCTCGTCGAAGCCGAGCATGGCGGCGATGCGCGCCGTGAACAGCGTGAATCCGCCGGTCACGAGACAGGTATAGACGCCGTTGCGGCGGAGGGTTGCGAGCAACGTGCGCGCCCCCGGCGTGAGCCGGATGCGCTCGGCAATGACCTGCTCGACGACCGAGACCGGCAGTCCCTTGAGCAGCGCAACGCGCTCGCGCAGCGCCGGCGCGAAGTCCATCTCGCCGCGCATCGCGCGCTCGGTGATCGCCGCGACTTGGTCCTTGAGCCCGACATAATCGGCGAGCTCGTCGATGCATTCCTGCCCGATAATCGTCGAGTCCATGTCGGCCATGAACAACGCCTTGCGCCGGGCGCTTGCCGGCTGCAACAACACGTCGACTTTGGCCTCCGCGAGCACGGCGCGCACGCGCTGGGCGAGCGTTCGGTTCTCGTCGTCCGACGCCGCGGTAAACGGGATGTCGGCGGCGATGCCGGGGTCGAGCCAGATCGCCGGCCGCGGCGAGGGCAATACTTGGCAGGCGCGCTCGATCACCGCCGCATCGAGCGCCGGCGCTTTGGGATTCGAGATCAGAGTGGCGACCAGGTCCATCGAATGATCGCGCAGACAGCTTCAAAGCGGGCCGTGCTTATCGCAGGGCCGACCGCGAGCGGCAAGTCGGCGCTGGCACTGCGATTGGCGCAAGAGTTCGGCGCCGTGATCATCAACGCCGATTCCATGCAGGTCTATCGTGATCTGCGCATCGTGACCGCGCGTCCGACACCGCATGAGGAGGCGCTGGTGCCGCATCTGCTCTACGGCCATGTCGACGCCGCCGAGAACTACTCGGTCGGCCGCTGGTGCGTCGAGGCCGGGGCGTCATTGGCCGCCGTCGAACGGGAACGGCGGTTGCCGATTGTGGTCGGCGGCACCGGCCTCTACTTCAAGGCGCTGACCCGGGGGCTCGCGGCGATCCCGCCGATTCCGGCGGACATCCGCGCGGCGGTGCGGGCGCGGCTCGCGGCCGAGGGCCCGGCCCGGCTTCATGCCGAGCTCGGCGAGCGCGATCCGCCAGCCGCGCGCCGGCTGATGCCGAACGATCGTGCCCGCATCGCTCGCGCGCTCGAAGTTGTCCTGGCCACTGGCCGCCCGCTCACGGAATGGCACGCTCAGGGGATGAAACCGGCGCTCCCTCCGGACCGCGCCATCAAGATCTTCCTAGCGGTCGATCGGGCTGAGCTCCACCGTCGGATCGATGCCCGCTTCGAGACCATGCTGGCGGCCGGGGGATTGGACGAGGCGCGCGCGTTGCGCGATCGCGGCCTCGATCCTGCGCTGCCCGCCATGAAGGCCCATGGCGTGCCCTGGCTGATCCGGCACCTTGCGGGAGGGATCGATCTCGCGAGCGCGGCGGCCGGAGCCAAACGCGACACCCGCCGTTACAGCAAGCGCCAGGCGACCTGGTTCCGGCATCAGCTGCCGGATTGGACCTGGGTTGCCGCCGAGATGGCGGCGGCTGAGATCCGCCGCGCGCTCTCGCGCTGACGCGCGGGCTTCTGCCGCCACAACGCCACGGCGGCGATTGCCAAGCCCGCGCCAAGCACCCACCAGGCCGGCCGCACCTCCATGTCGAGGTCGAAATGGGCAAGCAGCACCCGCCACGCGTTGACGCCGCTCGTGAGCATGTAGATGGTCGCCTCACCCGCCGCGGTCACGACGGCAGCGCCGGCAGCGAGCAACACAAGATGCAGCGAGCTCACCTCGCCGTTGCGGCGATAGAGCACGCGATAGGCAAGCAGCCAGGCCAGGAAGCCTGCCATGAGCACCGGTTGATAGATGTCGAGCTTGGACTGCATGAAGAAGTGCACGGAGCCGATGAGCGCGATGGCGTAGACGAGGCGATGCAGGGCGTGCCACCGTTCCGAGCCGAGCCGGCGGATGGCGGCGTCGGTGGATGTGGAGGCCAGCGCAACCAACCCGGCCAATCCGAGCGCCCCGATCAGCAGATAGATGCGCAGAACGACTTCGGTCGCTACTTTGAACAGGTCGAAATGCTGGTCCAGGACGTAGAGCGAGAGATGCAGGACGGCATAGCCGGCCGAAGCGATGCCGAACGTGCGCCGCGCCAGGATGATCCGGGGGTAATGTAGGATGCGCTGGGCCGGCGTGATCGCGAGGGTGATCAGGAGGAAACGCAACGCCCAGTCGCCGGCCTGGTGGATAGCCTCGGTCGCGGGCCGGGGACCGAGGTCGCCGGTCAGCGCCTGCCAGGCGATCCAGAGCGCCGGCGCCAGTGCGGCCCCGAACGCGCCGATCTTGATCCACGACCAGCGGCCCGAGCGCTCTCGAAGGAATGCCATCAGTTGAGCCTGCTCCAGCGACCGCGGCGAACATACATGCGGACGGGGTAACGCCCAGTCAAATGCGCGCGGACTGCGCGACCATGGCCGATCACGATTTCAAGAGCGCCGTTCCGGGCGGGGGTTCGCGCCCATGGAGCGCGGCAGGTCGTCACCGCTGGCGTGCGGCCGCGGCCCAGGGCGGCAATGCGCTGGCTTGCTGCGCGGACCTGTGAGCCTGCCGGCTTGGCAGGCATCGTGCTCTGCCGCGTGCTACGGCTTGACGGCAGCAGCCGGCGACCCTATAAGGTCGCAATGAAATGGCGAAAGGGATCGTCAATGCGCAATTTTATTGCTCATGAGCTGGTACTCGTAAGCGGGCGCACCGCCGCGGCGGGCTAAGCCATCCGCGAATGTGGCGGTGCGCAAAAGGCCCCTCGCGGGCCTTTTGATTTTCTCGAGGGTGCTGCAGGCGCGCGGAGTTGAACATGACGAGAGAAATGACAGGCGCCGAGATGGTGAT
>DATBKV010000014.1:0-28803 GCA_036555745.1 Xanthobacteraceae bacterium
GACCGAGGCGTTCAACGAGATCCTGCAATACGTGGACGACCCGGTGCTGCGCCACGAAGCCAAGTATCAGGGCATGGCGCGCGGCGGCATCTCCTCGGCCGACGGCTCCTATCAGGAGCTCGCCGGCCGCATCACCCGCTATCCCGGCCGGCGGATCGAGAAGGTGCCGCCGGTGCCGCATCGCGATATCACGCTGATGCGGCGCTTCATGGACGCCATGGGAACCGACATCGCCTGCATGTTTCCCACTCCGATGCTCAATCTCGCCGCCTGCCCGCGCGTCGAGGTCGAGGTCGGGCTGGCGCAGGCCTATAACCGCTGGCTGTGCGAGCGCATCCTGGGCGAGGAGGAGCGCTTCAAGTCGATGCTCTATCTGCCGTTCAACGACCCCGAAGCCTGCTACAAGACCGTGCTGGAATTCGCCGACCGAAAGGGCGTGATCGGATTCATGGTCACCGCCACGCACTATCGTGGCGTCTACGACAACGCCTATGCCAAGACCTACGCCGCGCTGCAGGAGCGCAATCTGCCGCTCGCCTTCCATGCCGCGTTCAACTGGGCCGATTCCGGCCTGTCGATGACCAACCGCTTCATCGCCGTGCACGCGCTCGGTTTTACCTGGCACAACATGCTGCACCTCACCAACTGGGTGGTGAACGGCATGCCGGAGCGCTTCCCGCGCCTAAAGACGATCTGGATCGAGAGCGGGCTTGCCTGGGTGCCGTTTTTGATGCAGCGCCTCGACAACGAGTACATGATGCGCACCTCGGACTGTGCGCTGCTCAAGAAGAAGCCGAGCGACTACATGCGCGACATGTATTTCACCTCGCAGCCGATGGAGATGGTGAACAACCGCAAGGCGCTCGAGCTCACCTTCGAGATGATCAACGCCGACACCCAGCTGCTCTATTCCTCCGACTATCCGCACTGGGACATGGACCTGCCGAGCACGATCTACGACCTGCCGTTCCTGAGCGTCGAGGCCAAGCGCAACATCCTGGGCGAGAACGCGCGCCGGCTGTTCAACCTCGAGCCGGTGCTGTCGGAGAGCAAGCGCCGGCGGCTGGCGGCACGCGCGCAAGCCGCCACCGGCGGGGTGGTCGCGGCGGAGTGAGGAGGCGCGTCAACTGTAGGGTGGGCAAAGGCGCCACCCTCTGTTCGGGAAATACACCGCAGTGTCGCGCGCCTTTGTGCACGCGGTTGGCTTAACGATCGCGGGTCTGCTGCGTGGGCACGACGCTGCATTCTTCGCGCTGAGAGGTCGGGGGCGTGTCCCGCGCCTTTGCCCACCCTACCATTCCAGCTAATCCGTCCGCTCGATATTGTCGCGCACGCGCCGGCGCAGCGCCGCGATGTCGATCTGCGCCACGCTGCCGCTGCCGGCGAGATCGAGCGCGTGCGCGGCCGCCGCGCCCATGGCGATGCAGGGGCCCATGACCCGCACGCTCGAGAGCGCCGCGCTGTCGCCGTCGATGCAGCGCCCGGCGGCCACGACGTTGTCGGCCTCGGCCGGAACGAGGCTGCCGAACGGGACGTAGTGCACGTGATCGTCGCCGAACGGCTCCCAGACGTAGCCGTCGGCGCGATCGTGCAGCTCGATCGGCCAGGCGGTGCGCGCGATGGCGTCGGGAAACCGCGTGCCCGCGCGCACGTCGTCGACCGTGAGCTGGGTGCGGCCGGCGATCCAACGGGTCTGCCGGATGCCGGGCAGCCCGTAGCTGCGGACGCGCGCCTTGCCGAAGGCATCGGGATATTCGCGCTGCAGAAACTCCAGCACCCGGTCGGCCTGCGCCTTGCCGGCGAGCGCGTTGCGCGCGGCCGCGACCGGATCGAGCGGCGTCTCCACGTGGGTGAGGTTCACCAGCGCGGTGGCGCGGCCGGGAAAGACGAAGGCGAAGCCCTCGGTGCGCACCAGGCCGTAGTCGGCGGCCTTCCGCCGCGCCCGCGCGGTCAGCTCCTCGCGGGTGGGCTGGCGCGCCTCGTCGATGCCTTCGAGCACCATCATCTGCGTGCCATAGATCGGACCGTCGGCGTGCTCGCGGCAGGCAAAGCCGGCTTCGAAGGTCAGTGCCGCGTCCCCGCTCGCGTCGACGAAGCCGGTCGCCGCAAGCTTCACGTCGCCGTAGCGGGTCGCGAGCTCGAGCGCGCGCACGCGCGCGCCCGCCCGCGACACGGCGCGCAGCACCGCGCCCAGCAGCACGGTGACCTCGGCCTTGCGGATCGCCTCCTCGACCCAGCGCGAGAGCGCGACCTCGTCGTACATCACCACCGTGGTGTTCGACGGGCCGCCGCGGCGGTAATGCAGCGCGCCTTGCGCGCCCAGATCGCGCAGGATGTCGTCGGCAATGCCGTGGGTGAACTGGTAGCCGTGCGTGCCGTTGGCGAACAGGCCGCAGAACGTGCCGATGATCGAGTTGACCGCCTGCCCACCGAGCGCGGGAAGCGCGTCGACGAGCGCCACCTTGCGGCCGAGACGGGCGGCCTCGAGCGCGGCCGAGACCCCGGCGATGCCTGCTCCGAGCACCACGATATCCACTGAGAGAGCGCGTGCGGAGGCAGGCGCGGGGCGCCGCACGATCCGGGTCGCGGTCGCAATCTTTGCGGTGTCCGCGCTCATGTCAGCGGATTGATCGCCCTCCGACGCGGGATTCAGATCATATTGTCGATGAACCTAGACTAGTACCGTGTTGTCAGGATCCGGGGTTCGGCCGTACACGACCGAGACCTGAATCTGGCCGCGCCGCTCGAGAATTTCCACCGATACGTTGTTGGCGTGGCGGCGCACCTTGAGATCCACGCTCGACTGCTGGAGCTGCAGATTGCGCAGCACCACATAGTCCAGGAACGATGGCAGGTGAGGGTTGCGCAGGCGGATTTCGTTTGTAGCGGGGTCGAACTGCAGCCCAAGCGAGGCCTCGATCAGGGTGAACGGCGTCGCGCTCGCCCAGGCCTGGGGCGTGCAGGCGACCGGATAGAGCGTAGGCCCGCGTCCGCGGCCGCGCTGGAAGCCGCAGAACAGCTCGGGCAGGCGCCGCATCTCCATGTAGGTCGAGGCGTCGAACAGGCCCTTGAACACCCGCTCGACCGAGCGGCTGAGCCCATAGCGCGCGAGCCCGAGCGCGATCAGCGCATTGTCGTGCGGCCAGATCGACCCGTTGTGGTAGGACATCGGGTTGTAGCGCGCTTCCGTGTTCGCGATTGTGCGGATGCCCCAGCCGGAGAAGAATTCCGGCCGCAGCAAGCCGCGGCCCACGGCGATCGCGCGCTCGCGGCGGGCGATGCCGGTGAACAGAACCTGCCCGGCGTTGGAGCTGCGCACGCGACAGGGCTCCTTGTCGCCGTCGAGCGCCATGGCGTAGGTGCCGAGCTCGGGGCACCAGAAGCTCCGATCGAACCGCTCCGCCAGCTCGTCGGCCTCGGCGCTCAGCCGGCGCGCCAGGTCGCTGCGCCCCAGGCGCGCGGCGCAACGGGCGGCCAGCAGCTTGGCGCAATAGACGTAGCCCTGCACCTCCGCGAGCGCGATCGGACCCTGCGCCAGGCGTCCGTCGGCATGGAAGATCGCATCCTGGGAATCCTTCCAGCCCTGGTTGGCAAGGCCCTGCTCGGTCGCCCGGAAATATTCGACGAAGCCGTCGCCATCGGCGTCGCCCGGCCCGTCCAGCCATGCCAAGGCCGCCTCGATTGACGGCCACAGATCGGAGACGGTGGCGTCATCGCCGGTACGTTCCGCGTACAGCCCGGCGAGCATGACGAAGAGCGGCGTGGCATCGACGCTGCCGTAGTAGAGGGCAAACGGGACCTCGTGCAGGGTCGCCATCTCGCCCTCGCGCATCTCGTGCAGGATCTTTCCGGGCTGCGCGTCGGAATCCGGATCCTCGACCTTGGCCTGGAATGCGGCGAGGCGGCGCAACACGCCGAGCGCCACGCGCGGATCGAGCCAGAGCATCTGCAGCGCGGTGACCAAGCCGTCGCGCCCGAACGTGGTCGAGTACCAGGGGATGCCGGCATAGGGATAGCGCCCTTGCGGGGTGCTGGTCATCAGCATGTAGAGGTCCGACATCGAGCGGCAGAGGACCTCGTTGAACAGGTCGTTCGAGGTCTCCACGGTCGCGGCGTTCCGCGCCACCGTCAGCTGGTCGCGATAGGCCGCCCGCAACGCGCGCCGCAGCGCAATCGGCTGCGGCGGCTCCGGGGCGCCGCATGCAACGCTGCAACAAACCGCCACCACCTCCTTGGGTGCGAGCGCGATCCGGTACGACGCCGTTGTCGCTGTGATCTCGCTGGGGGGCGGGTCGAAGCGCAGGATCGTCTGGCGTAGACGGGCATCGAGTCCTTGATAGCTGAGCACGGCCGTCGCCGGGCGGATCGCACGGCGGCTGGCGGGGCCGCGGCGCTGGCGCCGCAGCCCGCGCACCTCGAACAGGTCGGCAAAATCGCTGTCGAACAGCAGCGTCAGGCGCAGATCGACCGGCTCCTCGCCGTGGTTCTGCAGCCTCAGCCTCTGGTAGGCGGTATCACGCCAGAGAAAGATCGTGCGCACGACGTGGAGCGTGTCCTTCGGCAGCACGAGATGGTCGTCGAAATAGACGTCGGGATTGGTCAGATCCACCGTGAGCAAGGTGTTGTCGTCGCGCAGATTGGAGCCGAGCAGCAGCGGCTGAACACCGTTGAGCAGAAGCTCGAGGTGCGAAAGGAAGCGCGTATCGCAATGAAACAGACCGTCCGCGCCGCCGGCGGTGGCGCCGATATCGCCATGGGTATCCAGGACCAGGAATGTATCGTCGTATTTGAGCGCACGCCGCGGCCGCGTCGCGGGGCCGGTCGCGGGAATGTAGAACGGCGCCTCGGGGACGATCTCGAAATGTGATTTCTGGAGCGCGGCGCCCTCGGTCGCCATGGAGACCCTGTCAGTTCATTCCTTTTTCCAGCTCCGGCTCCAGCCTCGACACCACCGTCGCGCTTTCCGTGAGCGACTCACGCTTGAGCAGCGAACGGTACACGTGAACATAGTCCTTGGCCATTCGGGCGACCGAGAAACGCTGCTCGAAGCGCTGGCGGACCGCCCGGCGATCGAGCGCCAGCACCTCGGGCAGCCGCCTGATCGCCTCGTCCATGGTATCGACGATCACGCCGGTCACCCCCGCATCGATGATCTCCGGCACCGAGCCGCAACGGAAGGCAAGCACGGGGGTGCCGCAGGCCATGGCCTCGATCATCGAGAGCCCGAACGGCTCCGGCCAGTCGATTGGGAACAGCAGTGCGCTCGCCCCGCCGAGAAACGCGCTCTTGGCCCGTTCGTCGATCTCGCCCACATACTCAACCCCGGGTTGGTTGAACAGCGGCGCGATCGCCTCGCGGAAATAGACTTCGTCGACCTTGTCGATCTTGGCCGCGATCTTGATCGGAAAGCCCAGTGCCTGCGCGATCCGGATGGCACGATCGGGACGCTTCTCCGGCGAGATGCGTCCGAGAAACGCCAGATAGCCGCCGGCTCCGTAGCTCGGCTTGAGCAGATTGAGCGGAAGGCCGTGCAGGACGGTGGCGACGAAGTTCGCGTTGGGAATGGGCTTGCGCTGGGCGTTGGAGATCGACACCAGCGGCATGTCGCTGAAGCCGACGTAGAGCGGCTTGAGGTCGTGGAGGTCCTGGCGCCCGTGCAGGGTGGTGACGGTGCGATGCGCGATCGGCCGGAACAATGGGAAATGAAACTGATCGATGTGAAAGTGCAGGATGTCGAATTCGTCGACCCGCTCGCGCACGCGGTCGAGCATCAACATGTAGTAGGGGATCGGATCACGAACATTTGCATCGAGCCGCAGCGCCATCGGGACGCAGCGCACGAGATTGGCGGTCGAGACCGAATCGCCGCTCGCGAACAACGTGACGTCGTGACCTTGGCGGACGAGCTCGTCGGTGAGGTACGACACGATTCGTTCGGTGCCGCCATAAAGCCGCGGCGGCACGCTCTCCATGAGCGGCGCGATCTGCGCGATCTTCATTTTTCTTCCTCTCCAGCAGGGACCCGGCTCTCAAGCCGCAACGTACCGCGTTGCGAAAGGTTCCTCTCCTATCGCCCCCTGTGGCTAGCCTTCGGCATAGGCGACCGTCGACAAAAGCGCAATCTCGGCACGGCGTGAATCGAGACGCGTGTGTTGCACCACGATCGCTACGTCGGACTCGAATACGGATGCGTAGTCGGTATCGCGCGGGACCGGACGCGGATCGTTGAGGTCGTCGAAGCGCATGTGCAGCGTGCGACGCGCACCGACCGTCACCCGGTAGGGGCCGACCGGGTCCCGGTCGGCGAAGAAGATGGTAATCTGCACGTGGGCGTCGCGATCCCCGGCGTTGAGGATGCAGGCGGTCTCGTGGGATACGAGCGCGCGATCGGAAAACGCGCTTTCGGAGGGAATATAGCCCTCAGCGATTGCCCATCGTCGGCGCCCGATCGCTTCCATTGGCTAGCCCTGTGTTTTTTCTCACCAGAAACGGCAACGCCGATGGCCCGATTTTCGTTGCGTGTGCGGGGAACTTAATTTGGGGTCTGGCGTAGAGGGGAACATAGGCATCTTCCAGCCGCGGGGAAAGGCGGCAGGATTTGGATCCGGGAAGAGCGAGAGCGAATGCGCGCCATCACCGTCTTGCCGGGCGTTGCCAATTCGGCACGGCTCGACGAGGTCCCTGAACCGCCGTTGTCGGACGGCTCCGTGCTGGTGCGCACCACCGCCCTCGGCGTGTGCGCCACCGACCGCGAGATCCTGGCCGGCATCTACGGCTCGGCGCCCGCCGGCCAGCAGCGCCTCATTCTCGGCCATGAATCGCTGGGGAGGGTAGAGACGGCGCCGCCGGACTGCGGGCTCACACCCGGCGACCTCGTGGTCGGAATCGTGCGGCGGCCGGACCCGGAGCCATGCCCGGCTTGCGCCGCCGGCGAATGGGACATGTGCCGCAACGGCCGCTATACCGAGCGCGGCATCAAGGAGCGCCACGGCTATGGTGCCGAGCGTTTCCGGATCGAGCCGGAATTCGCCATCAGGCTCGACCCCGAGCTGGGCCTGCTCGGCGTGCTGCTGGAGCCCGCCAGCATCCTGGCCAAGGCGTGGGACCACACCGATGGCATCGGCCGTCGCGCGCGCGTGTGGCAGCCGCGGAGCCTTCTGGTCACCGGCGCCGGCCCGATCGGATTGCTGGCCGCGCTCATGGGCCAACAGCGCGGCCTCGACGTGCATGTTTTCGATCGCAACAAGGGCGGCCCCAAGGAAGCGATCGTGCGCGACCTCGGCGGCAGCTATCACAGCGATCCGGACAGCCTCGGACGTCTCGCCCCCGACATCGTGATGGAATGCACCGGAGCGCCCGCCATCGTGCGCGATTGTCTCGGCGCCACCGCCGCCGCCGGCATCATCTGCCTGACCGGCGTCAGCGAGCCCGGAAAGCGTTTCGACCTCGACATCGGCGGGCTCAACCGCGAGATCGTGCTCGCCAACGACGTGGTATTCGGCACCGTCAACGCCAACCGTCGCCATTACGAGATGGCGGCGGACGCGCTGGCGCGGGCGGACAAGGGCTGGCTCGAGCAACTGATCACGCGCCGGGTGCCGCTCGAGCGCTGGAGCGAGGCGCTCGAGCACCGCCGCGGCGACATCAAGGTCGTCATCGATTTCGCGCCGTAGATCCTTTTCGCCCCAAGAGCCGCCATGCCATCTCCCCTCGAGCATTACGCGCTGATCGGCGATTGCGAGACCGCCGCGCTGGTCGGGCGCGACGGCTCGGTCGATTGGCTGTGTTGGCCGCGCTTCGACTCCGATGCTTGTTTCGCCGCGCTGCTGGGCGCCGCCGATCACGGCCGTTGGCAGATCGTCCCGCGCGATCCTGCCGCGCGCGTCAGCCGCCGCTACCGGGGAAACACCCTGATCCTGGAGACGCGCTTCGAATGCAGCGACGGCGTGGTCACGCTGGTGGATTTCATGCCCATCCGTGGGGTGCATTCGAGCCTGGTGCGTCTGGTGGTCGGCGAGCGCGGCCGCGTCAAGATGTGCACCGAGCTGGTGATCCGCTTCGGCTATGGCGCCATCGTCCCCTGGGTCACCCGGCTTGCCGACGGCACGCTGCGCGCTGTCGCCGGCCCGGACATGGTCGTGCTGCGCACCCCGGTGCACCTCGCCGGCCAGAACATGAAAACCGTCGGCGAGTTCGAGGTGGCCGCGGGCGAGACGGTGCCGTTCGTTTTCACCTACGCGCTCTCGCATCTGCCGCCGCCGGAGCCGATCACCCCCAGCGTAGCGCTCGCTTCGACCGAAAGTTTCTGGACCGAATGGTCGAAGAAATGCCGACCCGCCGGGTACTGCTCGGATGCGGTGCTGCGCTCGCTGATCACGCTCAAGGCCTGCACCTATTGGCCGACCGGCGCCATCGTCGCCTCGCCGACCACGTCATTGCCGGAGCAACTGGGCGGCGTGCGGAACTGGGACTATCGATTCTGTTGGCTGCGTGACGCCACGCTGATCCTGCTCGAGCTCATGGACGCGGGCTTCCAGGAGGAGGCGCACGAATGGCGCGAATGGCTGCTGCGCGCGGTGGCGGGCAGCCCGGACCAGGTCCAGATCATGTACGGCATCGGCGGCGAGCGGCGGCTGACGGAATGGGAAGTGCCCTGGCTGCCGGGATACGAGGGGTCCGCGCCGGTGCGCATCGGCAATGCCGCGCACGGTCAGCTGCAGCTCGACGTCTACGGCGAAGTCATGGACGCCCTCCACCAGGCGAGGCGCAACGAGATTGCCGCAAGCGAGTCGGGCTGGGCCGTGCAGCAAGCGCTCCTAGCCCACCTCGAGCACATCTGGATGGAGCCGGACGAGGGCATTTGGGAGGTACGCGGCGGGCGCCGCCACTTCACCCATTCCAAGGTCATGGCGTGGGTCGCGTTCGACCGGGCGATCAAGAGCGCGCAGGAATTCGGCCTCGAGGGGCCGCTGGAGCGCTGGCGCGACATTGCCGCCGCCATCCATGCCGATGTCTGCCGGCGCGGGTTCGACACCGAGCTCGGGACGTTCGTGCAGTCCTACGGGGGCAAGCAGCTCGATGCCAGCCTGCTGTTGTTGCCGCAGGTCGGTTTCCTGCCGGCGGGCGATCCCCGCGTAAGCGCCACCTTGCGGGCGATCGAGCGCCGGCTGGTGGTCGACGGATTCGTCATGCGCTACGACACCGCAGCCAGCGACGACGGCCTGCCGCCGGGGGAGGGCGTGTTCCTGGCGTGCAGCTTCTGGCTGGTCGACGCCTATGTGCTGCAGCATCGCTGGCGCGACGCCCGCCGCCTGTTCGACCGTCTGCTCGAACTGCGCAACGACGTCGGGCTACTCAGCGAGGAATACGACCCGCGCCGGCGCCGGCTGGTCGGCAACTTTCCACAGGCCTTCACCCATGTCGCGCTGGTCAACAGCGCGTTCAACCTGACGCACTTCGCGCCGCTGGCCAAGCAGCGCGCCCTGGAGGCGGCGAAAGCGCAGCCAGCCGAGGTTTAGTCGAACCTATTGACGCGGCGATGGATGGCGCAGCTTTGGGGGGGTGGCCGCGGGCGATCCCGTTCAGGCATTGCCGGCGGTGCCGGAATAGAGCGGCGATCCCACCCCGAGCTGCTCCTGCCAGGGTGGCGCGCCGATGTCCTGGGCCAGCGCGGTGAGGAAATGCTCGCCCCACCAGTTGAGGTCGTTGTCGGAAATGACCTGGAACAGCGCCGCATGACGGCTGCGCCGTTCCTCCAGTGGCATCGATAGCGCGTGCGCGATCGACACCGCGACGGTCTCGGGATCGTAGGGGTTGACCAGCAGCGCGGCGGTTAATTCCGCCGCCGCGCCGGCGAAGCGCGACAGCACCAGCACGCCGGGATCGTCGGGGTCCTGGGCCGCGACATATTCTTTGGCCACCAGATTCATCCCGTCCCGCAGCGGCGTCACCAGCCCGACCCGCGCGGAACGGTAGAGCCCCGCCAATACGCTGCGGCTGTAGGCGCGGTTGACATAGCGGATCGGGGTCCAGGCGATCTCGCCATAGGCGCCGTTGATGCGGCCGGCGGCTTCGCTGATCGTGCGCTCCATCCCGGCATATTCCTGGATTTCCGATCGGCTCTTGGGGGTGATTTGCAGGTAGGTCACCTTGCTGCGCCAGTCGGGATAGAGCGCGAGGAAGCGCTCGAAGGCGTCCATGCGCTGCGCCAGGCCCTTGGAGTAATCGAGGCGGTCGACGCCGATCATCATGGCGCGTCCGGCAAGGCTCTCGAGCACGCTTTGCACCAGCGGCGAGCGCACCGAGCGTCGCGCCAGGCGACTGAACTCGCTGGTTTCGATTCCGATCGGGAACACGCCGATCCGCACGGTGCGCTCGGCCGCTTGGTAGATAAGGTCGCCGCGCTTCTGCAGGTGGCATTCGTTCTCGAGATAGCGCGCGAGATTGCTCGCATCGTTCTCAGTCTGCAGCCCGACCAGGTCGTAGGCCGCCAGTTGCGGAATCAGCCATTCGTGATTGGGCAGCGCGGTCAGAATCTCCGGCGGCGGGAACGGCACGTGCAGGAAGTAGCCGATGCGGTTTTGATGGCCGCGGTCGCGCAGCATCTTCGCCAGCGGAATGAGATGATAATCGTGCACCCACACCACGTCGTCGGGCTGCAGCAGGCCGGCGAGTTGATTGGCGAAGTGCGCGTTGACGCGGCGATAGCCGCTGAGATCGCGGCGTGAAAACTCCGCCAGGTCCAGGCGGTAGTGCAGGATCGGCCAGAGCACCCGGTTGGCGAAGCCGTTGTAGTATTCCTGGTAGTCGGCCTCGACCAGGTCGGTCACGACGTAGGCCATGTCCCGCTGCTGAATGGTCCGGGTGGTGACGTCGCCCTCGGGCGCGACGACGCCGCTCCAGCCGAACCACAGGCCGCCGTGTTGCTTGAGCAGGGAGCGCACCGCGACCGCCAGCCCACCGGCCTGGCTGTCGCGGCTCGGAACAGCCACGCGGTTCGAGACCACCACTAGCCGCGCCAATATCGATCCTCCCAGCTTCGCGACAGCCGCATGGCCGTCAAGATCAGCCCAGCCATCGAGTAGGTCTGCGGAAAATTTCCCCACAAGGTGCCGGTTTGTGGATCAATGTCCTCCGACAGCAGGCCATAGCGATTGCGATATGCCAAGGCGTCGATGAACAATTCGCGCGCCTCGTCGCGGCGGCCCAGCGACCACCAGGCGTCGACCAGCCAGAAGCGGCAAATCAGGAAGGCTGTCGCCGGCAGGCCGAAGTCATCAGCCGCCGCATAGCGCATAACGTGCTTCTCGCGTAAAAGTTCGCGCTCCATGGCCTTGACCGTGCTGACGAAGCGCGGATCGTCGGCTTCGATCACGCCTAGATCGGGCAACAGCAGAACACTGGCATCGAGATCATCCGACCCGAACGCGGCGGTGAAGGCCTGCCGCTTCTCGTTCCAGGCGCTCTGCAGCAGCGCCTGATGCACCGGCTCGGCGACCGCGTTCCAGTGCGCCGCCCGATCCGGCAGCCCGAGCCGGCTGGCGATCGCGGCAAGCCGCTGGCAGCCGGCCCAGCACATGGCGATCGAATGGGTGTGGATGCGCTGGCGCCCGCGATATTCCCAAATGCCGTTGTCGGCTTCCAGCGCGAGCTCGCCGGCCTTGCCGCCGAGCGTTTCCAGCAGCCGGAACAACCCCTCGTCCCCCAGCCGTGGCAGGCGGCGATCGTAGAACATCGGCATGGCGGCGAGAATGATGCTGCCATAGGTATCGTTCTGCACCTGTCCCGCCGCCGCATTGCCGATGCGCACCGGCCCGTCGCCGCGATAGCCCTTGAGCGCGGGCGCGGTCGTCTCGTCCATCGGATCGATCGGCACGACGCTGTAGACCGGCCGCATCTGCTCGTTGGGGTTCGACGCAATGCTGAGCGTAAACGAGATGAAATCCTCCATGGTTTGCGTCGCCCCGATGCGGTTGAGCGCCTTCACCACGAAGTAGGCGTCCCGCAGCCAGCAATAGCGGTAGTCCCAGGTGCGGCCGGACCCGGGGGCTTCCGGAATCGACGTGGTGTGGGCGGCGATGATGCCCCCGGTCTCCTCGAAGTTGCTCAGCTTGAGCGTGATTGCGGCGCGGATGATCTCGTCCTGCCAGTCATAGGAAATGGAGAGGCCCCGGCACCAGTCCATCCAGTAGTCGATGGTGCGGTCGCAGAATTCGCGGCAAGTCGTCTCGAGGTCATCCTGAAAGCGCTCGTCCACGCCGAAGACGAGATGCATGGGCCGGGTGAGGACGAACGGGGCCTCGCTCTCGATGTACGACAGCGGCGCATCCGTGGTGAGCCGGATGATGGTGGCCTCGTGCAGATAGCGAATGTGGTTGCTGCCGATTGAATAGTGCGTGAAAGGATGGCCGTAATCGTGGGTCGGACGGAAGCGGATGGTCACCCGCGGCAGCCCGGCCACCGGCTCGATCATGCGGATGAGCTGCGGAGGGCGGAAAACCCGACCGAATTGCCGGTAGCGTGGGGCGAAATCGGTGATGCGCACCGCGCCGCCTTGCCGGTCGGTCAGCACCGTCGACACCACGGCAGTGTTGCGCAGGTATTCCGATTGGTAATCGACTATCTCGTCGAGCAGGACGTCGGAAAACCCCTTCTCGTCGTCGCCCGAGATCAACCGGCAGAAGATCGGATCCCGGTCGAAGCGCGGATAGCACCACCACACCAGGCGAGCGCTCGGATCAACGAGCGCAGCCGTGCGCCCGTTGCCGATGACGGCGAGATCAAGCCCGTGGTCGGTCATGACGCCGCGAATGCATCGGTCCTGGAAATCTGCTCGAGCCAATGGCGAACGTCCGTTGGCCGCTCAAAGCAGGCCGCGACGCCGGGGACGTTCCGGCCGACCGAAATACCGATGCCGCGGAACTCCGGCAGAATCTCGAATACGCCAAGGTCGGTCACGTCGTCGCCGATGAAGATCGGCCTGCGCTCGGCGAATGGCGGATAGGTCATCAGTTCGCGCACCGCAGTCGCCTTGGTAAAGCCGCTCTGCTTGATTTCGACCACCAGCTTGCCCGGCAAAAGCTCGATTGCGGGAGCATCGATCGTTGCGCAGACCTGGGCCGCGGCCTCGCGCACCACGTGCTCCTTGTCAGGCGCCAGCCGGTAATGCAGCGCGAGCGAGTAGCCCTTGTCCTCCAGGATGATGCCCGGGCCGGCCTCGGCTATGGCGGCGAACTTGCGCTTGAGGGCGGGATCGAGCTGCGGCAGGCGCGGCGCCTCGGGCGCAGCGCCGGCCACCACCCGAAGCTCGGCGCCGTGGCCCCCGATGGCGGGCAATTGCAGCGGCGAGAAGATGAGGTCGAGCTCGCTCACCGGCCGGCCGCTCACGAAGGCAACAGCGCCGCCGGTGCGTTCCCACAGTCGTTTCAGCGTGTCGCGCAGGGCGTGCGAGACGAATACTTCACGCGGCGTGGGAGCAAGATCAAGCAACGTTCCATCGACGTCGAGCAGGATGGCAAGCTCGTCGAGGTCAGCGGGAAGCAATGGAATGCGGTTTGGCATCACGGTGGTCCGGCGGAGCTCCAACTGCATGCCAGGGCGCGGGCCCAGGGCGTCGAATAGCGAGGAAAGTCTATGACCGGTACAGGATTAGGGCAGCCCCCCAGGCTGGTAACTCGTTGATGTAGTGATGGTTCCGAACGAGAACCAGGGGCGGCGGGCGTCATGGCGATGTCATGCATGCGTTTGCGGGCATTTGGTGGAAGCCTGGTTGGGGCGGGCGCCGGCGCAGAAGTGAGGCGCACGCGGGGTCTAAAGCGCCATCCCGCCGTCCACCAGATGCGACTGGCCGGTAATGTAGCTCGCTTCGTCGGAGGCCAGAAAGACCGCGAGTGCCGCTACCTCCTCCGGTCTGCCGAGCCGGCCCATGGGCTGACGCTCGATGAACGCTTGCTCCACCTCGGCCACCGACTTGCCGGTCGCCTGTGAGCGGTCCTTGATCCGGTCCTCGAGTGAAGGCGATTCGATGGTGCCCGGACAGATCGCATTGGCGCGGATGCCCCGCCGGATGAAGTCGGCGGCCACCGCCTTGGTCAGCCCAATCACCGCCGCCTTGGTGGCGCCGTAGGCGTAGCGGTCGGGAACGCCGCGGATCGAAGATACCGCCGATGAGATGTTGATGATTGCGCCGGCCCCCTCGGCCAGCATCCCGGGCAGGAACGCCCTGATCGTCCGATGCATGGATTTGACGTTGAGGTCGAACGAAAAGTCCCAATCCTGCTCCGAGCACTCCAGTACGCTGCCGTGGTGCACATAGCCGGCGCAATTCACCAGGGCGTCGAGCGCCCCAAGCTCGGCGCCGAGATCGCGGGCGAGCGCTTGGATCGCGCCGGTCGAGCGTACGTCGAGCTTGTGGCGCTTCACGGCCTTGATCCCTTCGAGCTTGCTTGCGTCGAGGTCGGTCGCAACCACGCGGGCACCTTCCGCGACGAAAGCCTGCGCGATCGCGCGGCCGATGCCCTGCCCGGCCGCGGTCACGAGCGCGAGCTTGCCTTGCAGACGTTGAGCCATGGCTATGCTCCTCCCGCCGCAGGCAGGTCAACGGCGGCCGCGGTGGTTTGGTTCAATCCCGATGCTCGCGCGCGAACGCGCCGGCGCATGCGCCTCAGTGATTATCCCGCGGTACGCTTACTTGCGCCACGCGATGATATTTCACCGCCGGCTTGAGCACCATGCCGTCGTCGAGCTGCTCGGCCATGCCGCGCAGGAGTTCCTGCCATGGCGTCTGGCTCGCGGGATATTTCCAGCCGCCGCGCTGCTCGAGCGCGCTGCGGCGCCGCGCCAACTCGACGTCGGAGATAAGCATGTCGGCCGTGCCGGTGTTGAGATCAATGCGCAGCCGGTCGCCGGTCGTGAGCAGGGCGAGCCCGCCGCCCGCCGCCGCCTCGGGCGAGGCGTTGACGATCGAGGGCGAGGCCGAGGTCCCGGACTGCCGCCCGTCGCCGATGCATGGAAGCGAGGTGATGCCGCGCTTGATCAACGCCGCGGGCGGCTGCATGTTCACGACCTCCGCCGAGCCGGGATAGCCGAGCGGCCCGACGCCGCGCATGACGAGGATGGTGTCCTCGTCGATCGCCAGCGATGGATCCTCTATGCGACTGTGATAGTCCTCGGGTCCGTCGAACACCACCGCGCGCCCTTCGAAGGCATTGGGGTCGGCCGGGTTCGAGAGATAGCGCTGCCGGAACTCCGGTGAGATGACGCTCGTCTTCATGATCGCGGACTCGAACAGATTTCCCGAGAGCACCTTGAAGCCGGCGCATTGCTTGAGCGGCTGCGCGTAGGGGCGGATCACGTCGCTGTCCTTTACCGTCGCACGCTTGACGTTCTCACCGATGCTCTTGCCGTTGATGGTGAGCGCGTCGGCATGAAGGCGGCCCGCGCCCAGCAATTCGTTCAGCACCGCCGGCAACCCGCCGGCGCGGTAATATTCCTCGCCCAAATATTTGCCGGCGGGCTGCATGTCGAGGAGCAGCGGTACGTCGTAGCCGATCGTTTCCCAGTCCTCGATCGCGAGCGGCACGCCGACGTGGCGGGCGATGGCATTGATATGAATCGGGGCGTTGGTCGAGCCACCGATCGCCGAGCAGGCAACGATGGCGTTCTCGAACGCGCGTCGGGTGAGGATGTCGGAGGGCTTGAGGTCCTCGTGCACGATTTCCACGGCGCGCCGCCCGGTCTCGTAGGCGATCTGCGCGCGCTCGCGATAGGGCGCCGGAATGGCGGCGCAACCCGGCAGCGATAGTCCGAGCGCCTCGGCGAGCGCGTTCATGGTCGAGGCCGTGCCCATCGTATTGCAATGTCCGACAGATGGCGCCGAGGACGCCACCACGTCGAGGAATTCCTTGTAGTCCATGCGGCCGGCGGCATGCTCCTGACGCGCCCACCAGACCACGGTGCCCGAGCCGGCGCGCTCGCCCTTCCACCAGCCGTTGAGCATTGGTCCGCCGGAGAGGACGATCGCAGGCGTGTTCACAGTGGCGGCCGCCATGATGGCGGCCGGTGTGGTCTTGTCGCAACCGGTGGTGAGCACGACTCCGTCGAGCGGATAGCCGAATAGCACCTCGACCAGGCCGAGATACGCGAGATTGCGGTCGAGCGCGGCGGTCGGACGCCTGCCGGTCTCCTGGATCGGATGCATCGGAAACTCGAACGCTACGCCGCCCGCGTCGCGAATGCCCTCGCGCACGCGATGGGCGAGCTCGAGATGGTGGCGATTGCAGGGCGAAAGGTCGGAGCCGGTCTGCGCGATGCCGATGATCGGCTTGCCGGACGTCAACTCCTCCTTGGTCAGGCCGAAATTGAGATAGCGCTCGAGGTAGAGCGCGGTCATGCCGGGATTGTCCGGATTGTCGAACCACAATCGCGAGCGCAAGACCGGCTTGGCGTTCCTCGGCATGGGGAGTTCTCCAGTTCGGCAGTCAGAGTTCCGGGGGCTTTACGCTTATATAGGCTCACTGCGCGCATGCCTGCTACGCGCCTCGACCGGGCAGTGGAACCCGCGAGCAGGCGGAACCGCTCTCGACAAAGCCGTTTCGAAGGACCGAGATCGATCGCAAGCGGGCGCGCTACGTCAATGACAATCTCGCCGACTACCTGGTGCTGGTGGATCCGGATCGAGGATTTGCCGAGCGCCTGAGGCTGGCGACGCAGGCTCCCCGCGTTACGCCACCGCTAGCGCCGCATAGGCGCCTGCCGCGCGCAGCGCCGCGACGATGCGATCGGGCGTGAGCGGCATCTCGGCAAAGTGCACCTCGAAGGGTGAGAGCGCATCCTCGATCGCGGACACGATCGCAGCTGGCGCGGGAATGGTGCCGCCCTCGCCGGCGCCCTTGACTCCGAGGGGATTGAGCGGGTTCGGCGTCTCCACGTGCTCGATGCGGCAGGCCGGCACGTCCGGCGCCGCCGGCAGCAGATAGTCCTGAAACGTCGTGGTCAGCGGCTGCGCGCCGGCGTCGTATTGCATGCGCTCGAACAGCGCGTTGCCGACGCCATGGGCCACTCCACCCTGCACCTGGCCGTCGACGATCAGCGGGTTGATGATCGTTCCGCTGTCGTGCGCGACGGTGTAGTCGACGAGCCTCACGCCGCCGGTCCACGGATCGACCTCGACCTCGGCGACGTGGGTGCCGTTGCAATAGGACGCCTGCGGCGGGGCGAAATAGGCGGTGTGCTCGAGGCCAGGCGCCTGCCCGGGAGCGAGCGAGAAGCCGGGCATACCCTGCGCGAAGCGCGCCAGCTCGCCCAGCGTCAGCGACGGCCGGTTGCCGCCGCGGGCGGTGGCGCGGCCGTCCTCGATGTCGATCTCGCTCGTCTCGACCTCGAGCACGCGTGCCGCCAGCGCCGCGATCTGCCGGCGCACGCTCCTACCCGCGAGGAGCGCGGACGAGCCGGCATTGATCGCCTGCCGGCTGGCAAAGGCACCCACGCCCTGCGCGATCGCGGCGGTATCGCCCGCGGTCATGATGATATCCTCCAGGCGGCAGCCGACCTCGTCGGCGACAATTTGCGACAAGCTCGTGCGGGTGCCCTGGCCCTGCGTGGTGGCCCCGGTCGCGACCGCCACCTTGCCATTGGGCAGCACGCGTACGGTGATGCCTTCGAAGGGCCCGAGCCCGGTGCCTTCCACATAGTTGGCGAGGCCGATGCCGAGGTAGCGCCCCTGCGCACGTGCGGCCTGCTGGCGCGCGCGGAAACCGTCGTAGCGCGCGAGCGCAAGGGCGCGCGCCTGGCTTTTCGGAAAGTCTCCGCTGGCATAGACCAGCGGCTTGCCGTCCCGGAACAGCAGTCCGACCGAATAGGGCATCTGCTGCGGCCCGATCATGTTGCGCGCGCGCAGCTCGGCGCGATCGAGCTCGAGCGCGCGCGCGACGCGATCCATCAGCCGCTCCATGGCGAACACTGCCTGCGGGCGGCCGGCGCCGCGCACCACGGTGGTGGGCACGCGATTGGTGAGCACGACCTGCGCCGTGAGCGAATAGGCGGGCACCACATAAGGTCCCGGCACGGTGGTCCCCGCGATATAGGGCGCGATGATCCCCCACGGCAGGAACGCTCCGGTATCGTGCAGCATGGTGCCGCGCAGGCCCAGGATTTTGCCGCGCGCGTCGACGGCGACGGCGATCTTCCAATGCTGGTCACGCTCCTGGGTGGCCGCGAGGAAATGCTCACGCCGGTCCTCCTGCCAGGCCACCGGCCGGCCGATCCTCATGGCCGCCGCCGGAATGACCGCCTCCTCGGGATAGAATGGTGCCTTGGTGCCGAAGCCGCCGCCGACATCGGGCGCCGTCACCCGGATGGTCTCGAGGTCGCGCTCGAGCAGGTCGGCGAGCGTGCCGCGGCACAGGTGCGGCGTCTGCGTCGCCGACCACACGGTCAGCATGTCGGCGCCGGCATCGTAGCTCGCGAGCACAGCGCGGCCTTCGAGCGTCATGGCGCCGCCGCGATGGAGTGACAGCTCCTCCTCGCACACGTGCGCCGCGGCGGCGAAGGCCGCCTCGACGTCGCCGTAGCTCAAGGAAATGATTGCGGCGACGTTGCAGGGCAAATCGCTGTGCGCGCGCACGGCACCCGCCTTGGCGGCGTCGCGGCAGTCGCTCACCGCCGGCAGCGGCTCGAACTCCACCGCGACCGCCGCGGCGGCATCCTCCGCCCGATAGCGATCGCTCGCGATCGCCACCGCGATGGTCTGGCCGACATAGCACACTTCCTGGCGCGCCAGCGCGAGCTGCGTGCGCGGCATCCGGATTGCGGGGTTGGGCACCAGCATCGGAATCTGGTCGCGCGCCATCCGCGCCGGCAGATCGTCGGCCGTCAGCACGGCGTGGACGCCGGGCATCGCCCGCGCCGCCGCAGTGTCGATCGAGCGAATCCTGGCATGGGCGTGCGGGCTGCGCACGAAGCACGCGTGCAGCGCGCCTGCGACCTTGATGTCGTCGACGAAGCGGCCGCGGCCGGTCAGCAGCGCCGGGTCTTCGAGGCGCGCCACGCGGGCGCCGAAATTCTTCGCGCCCATGGCCATGTGTTCCCGCAACGGCGCGCCGCGACGATACACTGACAGCATTGCATTGCAATCGCCCGCGATCGTAGGTTACGTCAGCTTTCCAGGCACAGGGTTGCGGCGATGCTCGATGTGGGCAGGGAGGCGCGCGGATCCGGGCGATCGCTCGCCGGCCCGCCGCTCGATTTCCAAGCCCATCTCTCGCAGCTCGAGGCGCGCGGCCTCTTGCTGCGCGTCGATCGCGCAATCGATAAGGACAGCGAGCTGCATCCGCTGGTGCGCTGGCAGTTTCAGGGCGGGCTCGCCGAGGACGCGCGGCGCGCGTTCCTGTTCACGAATGTCGTCGACGGCTCGGGCCGCCGCTACGACATCCCGGTCGCCGTCGGCGCGCTCGCGGCCTCGGCGGAGATCTATGCGGTCGGCATGGGGCGAGCGCGCGATGAGATCGAGGTGGCATGGACGCAGGCGATCGCCAACCCGCTTGCGCCGGTCGTGGTTTCCTCGCCGACCTGCCAGGAGGTGGTGCTGCAAGGCGACGAACTGCGCGGCACCGGCAGGGGCCTGGCGCGCCTGCCGGTGCCGATCTCCACCCCCGGCTTCGATGCTGCGCCGTATCTTACCGCCACGCTCTGCATCACGCGCGATCCCGACACCGGCATCCAGAACATGGGCACCTATCGCGCCGCCTTGAAAGCGACCGACCGCCTCGGCGTGCGCATGGCCTCGCGCATCGGCGGCGCCGGCGGTTACCTGCATTGGCAGAAGCACCGCGCGCGCGGCGAGCCGATGCCGTGCGCCGTCGTGGTCGGCTGCGCGCCGGTCGCGATGTTCACCGGCGGGCTGAAGCTTCCGATCGATCTCGACGAGATGGCGGTGGCGGGCGCGCTTGCCGGCGCACCGCTGCGGACGGCGCGAGCGGTCACCATCGATCTCCAGATTCCTGCCGAGGCCGAAATCGTGATCGAAGGAATGATCGACCCGGAGCTGCTCGAGCCCGAAGGGCCGTTCGGGGAAAGCCATGGCCACGTCGCGCTCGAGGACTTCAACATGTCGATGCGCGTGACCGCGATCACGCACCGGCGCGCGCCGATCTTCGCCTCCATCATCAGCCAGGTTACGCCGAGCGAATCGAGCGTGCTCAAGAAGGTGGCGATGGAGCCGCTGTTCCTCACGCATCTGCGCGACGCGCTCGGCATCAAGGCGGTCCGCCGCGTTGTGATGCATGAGCCGCTCTCCAACCTGCGCAAGGTCATCTTCGTGCAATACGCCCACGGCACCCCGCATACAGAGGTCTGGCGCGGCCTGCACGGCGCCGCAACCCTGCTCGCCGACTGCGGCAAGGTCTGCGTCGCCGTGAGCGAGGACATCGATCCGGGCAACACCGATGCCGTGTTCTGGTCGCTCGCCTATCGCTCCAATCCCAGCGAGGACGTGCATCTCGCTCCGCATCGCTCCGCCGGGCATGGGCCAAAGTCGGGGCCGCGCGGCGAGGAGGCCAGCATTCTCGTCGATGCCACGCTCAAGCATACGGCGCCGCCGCTCGCGCTGCCGGCGCGCGAGTTCATGGAGCGCGCGCGCGCGATCTGGCAGGAGCTCGGGCTGCCTGCGCTCCTGGCGCGGCCGCCCTGGCATGGCTATTCGCTCGGGGACTGGTCGGCGCGCTGGGACGTTTACGCCCGCCGCGCGGTGGCCGGCCAATGGGAGCAAAGCGGAGAAGAGAGCTTCGCCCGCCGCCGCGGCGGCCTCACGCCGGAGACGCCGGTGCGCAAGGTGGAGGATGACAAGGCTTGAAACGTGGAGGTTGCTCCGCCCTCATTGCTTCGAAACGCATCGCAGCGCCTCGGTGCTTGCGGATGCGGTCGTGAGCGTGACCGCTGCGATGCTCCTCAGCATGAGGGCGACAATCACACTACCACGGTCAGTCGCTTGGCCGCCCGCGTTACGCCGGTATAGAGCCAGCGCTCGCGATTGTCGGTGAAGGCGCCGGATTCGTCGAACAGCACCACGTCGTCCCACTGCGAGCCCTGCGCCTTGTGGACGGTGAGCACGTAGCCGAAGTCGAATTCGTCGTAGCGCTTGCGCTGCGGCCAGTCGAATTGCTCGATGGCGCCGGTGAAGCACTCCGGACGCACCGAGACCCTGATCACCTGGTCGGTGAAATCCTCGTCGGGCTTGAGCCGCATGCGGAGGATCTGGCGACGCGGCTTCGGTCGCTCCTTGACCACCCAGAGAGCGCCGTTGAACAGCCCCTTGCGCCGGTTGTTGCGCAGGCAGACGAGCTTGTCGCCGGCCATCGGCAACACGTCGTGGTAGCCGCGACGCTCGCGCAGGCGCGCGTTGTAGGCGCGCCGGGTGACGTTGCGTCCGACCAGGACCTGGTCAGCGCCGAGCACGCGCTTGGGATCGAGCGCCTCGCGGCACACCACCTGCGTTTCGCCGTAGTGACCCGGACGCAACGCCTGGCCCGCGCGAATCTCCATTGATAGCCGCACGATCGGGTCGTCCTGCGCCTGCCGGTGCACCTGCGTGAGCATGGCGTCGGGCTCGGCTTCGGTGAAAAAGCCGCCGCCCTGCACCGGCGGCAGTTGCGCGGGGTCGCCGAGCACCAGCAGCGGCACCCCGAACGACATCAGGTCGCGGCCGAGCTCGGCGTCCACCATGGAGCATTCGTCAATGACGATGAGCTTGGCCTTCGACGCCGGAGCATCGCTCCAGAGCTCGAAACTCGGCGCCTCCTCTCCGCTCTCGCGCGCCCGGTAGATCAGACTGTGGATGGTGGAGGCGCCCTCACAGCCCTTGCTGCGCATCACACAGGCGGCCTTGCCGGTAAAGGCGGCGAACAGCACCTTGCCATCGACCGCTTCCGCGATGTGCTTGGCGAGCGTGGTCTTGCCGGTGCCGGCATAGCCGAACAGCCGGAACACCGAGGCGCGCCCATGCGCGCCCTTGAGCCAGCGCGCGGCTGCGACCAAGGCGGCGTCCTGATGGGGCGTGAAGACTGGCATCGGCGAGCAAATCGGATATATGCAAGTAAGAACGGAAAGAGAACAAACAAATGTCAACTGTCGCGCGCGGACCTCGCGCGCGCCGGATCGGGAAAAAGCGCGCCGGAAGGCGGCGCGTCCCGTGTGCTGGCGCTACGGCGGCGCAGGCCGACAGATGCGCGGATCGATCGGATCCGCGCATCCCGGATGCCCGTATCAGAACAGGAACAGCCGTACGGTCGAGGCTGCGGCGAGCGCTCCGCCCAAGGTCACCAACAGCCAGCTGAACCAGGACGATTCGGCCGGCGCCGGCGTCGGCGCGGCGGAGGCAAGATCGAGCTCGTTGACTTCGTTGGGATCGACCACGTGCACCGTATCGGCCGCCGCCTCGGTCGTGCTCGCAGCCGTCGGATCGGCGCTTTCGGCTGGTGCGGCCGGCGCGGCTGCCGCGACTGGTGCGGCTGCGGCGGCGTCAGCGGTCGCAGAACCGGGACCAGCAGCCGCGGGCGACGGCGCGCTCTCGGTATTGCTGACTTCCGCGGCGGGCGCCGGTTGCGCCGGCAGCATCGGCGCCGCAGCGTTGGCCTCGACGCCTTTCGGCGCAGCGGCCTCGTCGGTCTTAGCCTGCGCCGCCGGCTTGCTCGCGGCGACCGGCGCTTCGGCCTGCTCGACCGGCTTCTTAGCCTTTGCCGGCGCCGGAGCGCGCGCGGCGTCCCGTGCGCCCTTCGCCTGGGCCTTGTCCTGGTGCGCGGAATGGCTTGCTTTCTTGCGCGGCTGCGCCGCCGGCGCCGCTCGCGTCGCGGTATCGGCCGGGCTCTCCTGAGCCGTCGTATCCGTCACGATCGGACACGGAAAGCGATCGTCGTCGCACGCCTTCGCCGTGCTCAAGGGCAGTCCCGCGAGCGCCCCAGCCGCGGCCGCCACAATCGCCAAATTGCGTGGAGTGAACATGCATCCTCCTGTCCCCTAAAGGTGGATATCGCCATACTCACCCTTGCGATGGCCTCACATTGACGCAAATAGGGAATTATTCGCGCAATCTGCGGCCGCAATGATGGCAGCCCGGCGGCGCCGTTCAGCATGTTTCGGCGTGGTCGGAGGATGGAGGCAAGGCCATGAACGAAGACGCATTCAACAGCAGCATCCGCAAGTTTCTCAAGACGCTCGGAGTGAGCGCCCAGCGCGAGATCGAGAAAGCGGTGCGTCAGGCGCTGGCGGACGGCCGACTCAAGGGCGACGAGACGTTTCCCGCCCGCGCGACGGTGACGCTGGGCGGGCTTGATTTCTCGCACGAAGTCAAAGGTGAGATCGAGCTGGAATAACGCCGTTCGGCGCTCGCGCCTTGGCCTGTCCTTGCAATGCGGGTTTGGTCGACGATGCAGCAGGAGATTTCAGTGTGTTTCATGCGCAAGACGTTGCCCGATTTTAAGGGCATGCGGCATCTCAGCTCCCGGGAAGAGTTGCACGCAAATGAAGGCCGTCATCGCCGGACAGGCCACCGGCATCTTCACACTGCTGGTAGCGTCCGAGCTCGAGTCTGGAAGCCCGTGGCAAACGGTCGCGGAGATTTGTTCGATCCTCGGAAATTTTGTTGCGGCGGCATGACGCCCCGGCGGGTTTAGAACACGACCTGTCTCTCCACCGGGGCCGCTGCTGCGGCTTCGCGGCCGGGCGCAATTTGTAGGCAATGCCCGGCGTGAGACTCACCCAAGCTCGCTGTGCCTATAGCGACGAACTTAAAACCGGCCCATGGATCGAATCCGACACGTCCTCCATTGGCTGCGTGGCCGCTTATGGATCATCCCCGCAGTGATGAGCGCATTAGCACTCGCGCTCGCGTATCTGCTCCTGTTTTCCGGAATTGTTCCGACGGGTCAGGACGGGGCCCAGTTCTGGTGGCTGTTCAGTGGAGATCCCGGAACTGCGCGCGACCTGCTTTCGACCTTGCTAGCCGGAATGATCACCATGACCTCTCTCGTGGTTTCGATCACGATCGTCGTGCTTTCCTTGGCGGCCGCTCAGCTGGGTCCGCGGCTAATCTGGAACTTCGTCCGCGATCGCCAGATCCAGTGTGTCATCGGCCTGTTCATCGCAACAATACTCTACATTCTGGTGGTCTTGAGGAGCATCACAGGCGACCTGGGCACGCCGCATGTCGCGATAACGGTTGCGAGCGCGCTCGCAATCGGCTGCCTGTTTGCACTTCTGTTTCACGTTAACAAATTGGCGCGCTCCATTATCTCGGACACCATGGTAAATGACGTAGCTGAAAGCCTGGACCAGGCGATCACGCGCTTGCCGATGGAATCGAATTCTCAAGAACGCGAGCGCTTGCCAAGACCGGACCATAGGCTGCGGCGCGCGCTGGAGTTGACTCGGAGCGGCTATGTCCAGCTGGTCGACTATTCTTCATTGTGTGCGCTCGCATCGCGGCACGACCTGCTGATCACACTAAATATTCGTCCGGGGCAGTTTGCCCTGCGTGGTTCCGAATATGGCGCCCTGCATGCCTCCGCGCCCGTCGAGGACGACGTGATCTACCGGGCTGGACAAGCTATCGTGTTGGGGTTGGAGCGAACACCGACTCAAGACATTGAATACTCCATACGACAGCTCGTCGAGGTTAGTGTCCGGGCGCTTTCGCCGGGGATCAACGATCCTTTCACAGCGGTCGCCGTGATCAATCGTCTCGCGGCCGCGCTTGCCAGCCTGGCGAATCGTTGCGTTCGAGAAACCCATTTGCGGGACAACGCTGGGGTTGTAAGAGTCGTAGCACCAGCGGTGGATTACTCAGGATTGGTCGACGCGGCATTCCACCAGATCCGTCAGTCGGCACACTCGCAGGTCAGAGTCCTGATCGAACTGGCGCGCCGCCTCACCGAGCTCTCGTTTTTGGTCAATACGGATAGGGCGGCGCCTATATTCAGGCACCTGCAGATCTTATTTCGGGTGACCTCGACTCTACCCGAAGTCGAAGACCGCCGTGCGCTGGAACGCATCATCGTGCCGACGCTCGCACGCGCATCAGGTGGCGAGATCCGGGCCGATTCACCTATTTTGGCGCACTTTCGAGGAGACTGAACCCACAGAATTCGGCCGGGCCGCGAGCTCGAACCTCGCACATGTCGTGCGGCCGATGCGGTCGCGCGTCAATCCGCGGTCACCCCGCTCGCCTTGATCGGCGCCGCCCACTTCGCGATCTCGCTGTTGACGAACTTGCCAAGATATTCAGGAGTGGCGCGGTCCTCCGGCACGATCACCGCGCCGAGACCTTCCAGCCGCTCTCTCACCGCCGGAGTCTTCATCGCGCCGACCGTGGCTTGGTTGAGTTTCTTGACCACGTCGGCGGGCGCGCCCTTCGGCAGGAAGATGGCGTTCCAGGTATAGGCCTCGAGCCCGGGCGTTCCCTGCTCGATGCCGGTCGGCACGTCCGGAAGCGCTTTTGAGCGCTCCTTGGTCATGATCGCGATCGCCTTCACTCTGCCGCCGTCGATCTGCGGCTTGGCGGTACTGACGACCTCGCACAGATAGTCGATGCGGCCGCCCTGCAGATCCTGCATCGCCGGGCCGGTGCCGCGATACGGGACATGCGTGATGTCGACGCCGATGAGATAGTTGAGCAGCACGCAGCCGAGATGGGTGGCGGAACCGGCGCCGGCCGAGCCGAATTGCATCTTGCCCTGGTTCGCCTTGGCGTAGGCGATAAACTCCTTGAGGTTGCTCACCGGCAGGTCTTTGCGCGTGATCAGCACGATCGGGACCTCGGCGATGAGGCCAACCGGCGTGAAATCGGTGGCCGCATTGTAGAGTGGCTTCTTGTAGATGGTTTGGCTCTGCGCATGGGTGCCGACGGTGCCAATCCCGAACGTGTAGCCGTCGGGCGCGGCATCGGCCACGCGTTTGGAGCCGGTCATGCCGCCGGCGCCGCCGACATTCTCGACCACCACCTGCTGGCCGATGAGCTCGCTCATGCGCTGTCCTACCACGCGACCGAGGACGTCGGTCGGACCGCCGGCGGCGAACGGGATGATCATCGTGACCGGCCGGGTCGGGTAGCTCTGCGCCAGCGCTACGCCGGCGAGTGCGAGCCATAGCCCGAGGGTTGCAGCGGATACTTTCGTGAACATGCGCGTCTCCTGATTTTGGGCCGAACACTTGCCTTTCCGTGCAATGCCGGTCAAGCCACTGCGCTGATACCTCCGCGCGCACTTGAGAGCGGACCGCCACGCGCGTAAGAGGCAGGGCGTTCGCTACCGGAGGGCTCCTTTTGCATGGGCGGGGCGGTCTCATGCCGGTGACTCGCATCGCCATCGGCGGCCTCGGCGCCATTGGTCGCGTGGTCGCGCGCAAGCTCGCCGACGGCATGCCCGGCCTCGCGCTCGCCTGCGCGGCCGCGCGCGATCACGCCAAGGCGCGCGCGTGGCTGGAGGCCGAGCGCATCGCCTGTCCGCTGGTCGAGCCGGAGGCGTTTCCCGCCCATTGCGATCTCGCGGTCGAATGCGCCCCGGCCGCACTGATCGAGCGCATCTGCCGGCCGATGCTGGAAGCAGGCAAGCACGTGATGGTGCTCTCGGTCGGCGCGCTGCTGCCGCGCCCGGAGCTGTTCGCGCTCGCCAAAGAGCACGGCGGGCAGATCATCGTGCCTACCGGCGCGCTGCTCGGGCTCGACGCGGTCACCGCCGCCGCCGAGGGTCACATACATTCAGTGCGCATGATCACTCGCAAGCCGCCGCGCGGGCTCGCGGGCGCGCCCTATCTCGTCGCCAACGGCATCTCGGTCGAGGGCCTCAACGGCCCCAAGCGAGTGTTTGCCGGCAGCGCGCGCGAAGGGGCGGCGGGCTTTCCCGCCAACGTCAACGTGGCGGCCGCGCTGGCGCTGGCCGGGATCGGTCCCGACCGCACCATGATGGAGATCTGGGCGGATCCAGCGCTGGACCGGAACTGCCATACCATCGAGGTCGACAGCGATTCAGCCCGATTCACGCTTTCGATCGAGAATGTCCCGTCGGAAAATCCCAAAACCGGGCGAATTACCGCACTCTCGGTCCTCGCGGCTTTACGTAAACTCCATGCGCCGCTGCGAATTGGGACCTGAGTTAATCGTCTCCTAATCCCATCCTGAGCGCGCCCGGCACAGGCACCTCGCGGGCCCCTCGCAGGCGCGGGCGCTTCCAGTTGGCCACCGCCTAAATGTCTGCATTTACAGCACAATTGCCACGAACCCGCGCGATCCGCGAGGCCGCGGATCGGCCATAATATGGGCCCCTAAATTCGCCGGGCCAGCCGGGCGGCGAGGGGAGGGGTGACCGGCGGCGGCAGGTTTGTGGCGGAACCGTGAACCCAACGGTAGGGGCCTGCGACTAACCTCACGAGTCCGACCGTCCGGAAGCGATGCAATCGAAATCAGACGAGGTGCTGATCGGACGAATCGCGACTGGCGACCGCCTGGCCATGCAGGTGCTGTATGCACGGCACCACGTGCGCGTGTTCCGGTTCGTGCTGCGTCTCGTACGAGATGAATCGACGGCCGAGGATTTGATCAGCGAGGTGTTCCTGGACGTGTGGCGTCAAGCCGGTCGGTTCGAAGGGCGTTCGGCGGTGTCGACCTGGGTGTTGGCGATCGCGCGGTTCAAGGCGCTCTCAATCCTCAGGCGGCGGCCGGACGAGGAGTTGGACGAGGAGACGGCGGACGCGATCGAGGATCCATCGGACGATCCGGCGACTGCCCTGGAGAAGAAGGATAAAGGTGCGACAATTCGGAAATGCCTGACTGGACTATCGGCGGAGCACCGCGAGGTTCTCGACCTGGTCTACTACCATGAGAAATCGGTCGAGGAGGTCGCCGAGATCGTCGGCATCCCCGAGAACACGGTCAAGACGCGCATGTTCTACGCGCGTAAGCGGCTGGCGGAGCTGCTCAAGGCGGAAGGAATTGAACGAGGTTGGCCATGAACATGATCAATAAAGAGCCAGAGCGCCATGAGATCGAGGCCTTGCTGCCGTGGCATGCGGCCGGGACGTTAAGCCGCCGTGACGCCGATCGCGTCGAGCAGGCGCTCGCCGGCGATCGCGAGCTCGCGCGCCGCTATGATCTCGTCCGCGAGGAACTGGCCGAAACGATCCACCTCAACGAGACGCTCGGGGCGCCGTCGGCACGCGCCATGGAGAAGCTGTTCACCGCGATCGACGCCGAGGAGGCGCGTTCGCCGCGTCGCCAGCGCTCGTTCGATCTCGGGGGGCGCATTTCCGAGTTCCTGTCGAGCTTCACTCCGCGCACGCTCGCCTGGACGGCGACCGCCGCCGCGGTCGCGATCCTGCTGCAGGCGGCGGTGATCGCGAGCATCATGGTCAAGGAGCCGGGTGCGCCCGGCGGGCCGACGCTCGCGAGCGCGCCGAGCGACGGCTCCTTTGCGGTCGTGCGCTTCGCGCCGCAGGCGACCGCCACCGACATCACCAACTTTCTCGGTGCCTACAAGGCGACACTGGTCGAGGGGCCGCTGAACATGGGCGGCCAGCTCTATCGCATCCGCCTGTCCGACACCAAGCTGCCGAAGGACGAAGTCGGCAAAGTCATTCAGCAGATGCAATCCGAATCCAAGGTCGTCGCTTTCATCGCTGCGAGGGATTAATCCAAAGCTCGCAGCCATCGGGCGCAAGGCGCGCCGCGCGCCGCATCGGGCAACGTTATACGGCTTGAGCGCTCGCCCCCCTTCCTCCTCCCTGGCAATCCGCAGCACCAGCTCGCGACGTCGCGATTGCACA
>DATBKV010000015.1:0-5831 GCA_036555745.1 Xanthobacteraceae bacterium
TTGGCGCGACCGGAGGGTCATCATGGCAAACTGGCGAGACTATACCGGGAGTCCAGGGTTCGACAGATGGCTCAACGCAAATGCCATCCTTGGTTCGCTCCTAGCCATCGCATTCTTAGCGATGGCAGTGGCGGGGCTCTATGTTGGACCGCGCGAGCAGGCAGCGACAGACTTTTCAAGTGTGAACGTGTTGTCGAAATAAACAGTTCTGGACGCGGCACGCCGCAGACCATGTCCCGGAAAAGTGGGACCGGTTTTCCGATAAAGGACATGCGCAAACAAATCCAGAGCGCGTCGCGATGGGAGCCAATCGGGGGGCCTGGTCAGCCGATCAGAGAGATCGACGGTAGACGTATTCGTCGCAGCCCGAGCCGAACAGGCCGATGGTCAGCGGGCTCACGAAGCTGCGCACATGGGTGAATCCGAGAGGCCGCATGAGCGCCTCGACCTCGGCGGCCGAGATCGATTCGTAGGGATATCCGCCCATCCAGTCGTGGACGTCGTGCGCGAAGTCCATGCCGCGCTGGCTGCAGTAGTTGGCCACGTAGGCGTGAAAGTCGCCGCCGGTGGCGAGAAAGCGCAGCCGCAACAGCGCGACATAGAGCGCGCGCGCGGCGCGCTGCATTTGGGGCGAGGCCGCGGCATACCAGCGTTTCTCCCGCCGCCAGAAGCCGCACATGCGGGTGCGATGATAGAGCGCGAAGCCAAAGCGGCCGCCGGGCGCAACCGCTTGCGCCGCCCGTGCGACCGCCTCCGCGAGCGCGCCGGTGTGGTGGAGCACACCCCATGAATAGACCACGTCGAAGCGGCCGAGCGTTTCGGCATCGAGGTCGAACACGCTGAGCTCGCGCACCTGCGCCGCGATCTGCGGGGCGTGCCGGCGGAGCACCGCTCGCGCCGTGGCCACCGCGACCGGATCGAGGTCGATCGCGACGATGCGCGACGCCCCAAGCCGCACGGCCGCCACCGCATGCAGCCCGGAGCCGCAGCCGATGTCGAGGAACGATTGGCCGGCGAGTCCCTCCTCGCCGAGAAGCCGCAGCAGACCGCGTTCGGCCTCGGCGATACGCGCTTCGTCGATGATCTCGGAATAGCTCGCCCAGTTGCGCCCGAAGGCGAAATGGCTAGACGCGTCCTTGAGCGCGGGCGCCTTGGCCTGCGGCTCGCTGGGCATCCCCGCCGGAACTTTCTGGCCCTTGCGCGCGGGCCCGCGACGCGTCAGGCCGAGGCGCCTTCCCGCACCGTCACACCCTTGTCCTTCAACAGGGTCTGCAGCTCGCCGGCCTGGAACATCTCGCGGATGATGTCGCAGCCGCCCACGAACTCGCCTTTGACATAGAGCTGCGGAATCGTCGGCCAGTTCGAGTAGAGCTTGACGCCTTGGCGCAGATCGTCCGATTCGAGCACGTTGAGGCCTTTGTAGGACACGCCGAGATGATCGAGGATCTGCACCACCTGCCCGGAAAACCCGCACATCGGAAACTGCGGGGTGCCCTTCATGAACAGCACCACGTCGTTGCTCTTGACCTCATTTGCGATGAATTGCTCGATGGCCATGGAATCCCTCGTTCGGCGGCTCGGCGCACAGCCAGCCGGAGTGTGCGCCCGTTCAGAGGCGCGACCCGGGGGCTCCGGGATCGCTGCGCTCCGCAACCTTGCGCTATATGTAGCGTAGCGCCGGCGCGAGCCCAAGACCCCCGGCGCGCCGTCCCGCTCACTTTTTCATGCGAGAGCGCGCCCTTCCCGGCCGAACGGCGGTTTTCCGGCTCGAACTGCCGCTGAAATCGAGAGCGCAGGCCAAGGGGGCGGGCAGCGCGCCTGCCTCTCAGCCCTCGGGCGTTCCGGTTTGCAAGGCAAGCGCGTGCAACTTGCCGCCCATCTCGGCCTTGAGCGCGTCGTAAACGAGCTGATGCTGCTGCACGCGCGATTTGCCTCGGAATGATTCGGAGAGCACGGTCGCGGCGTAGTGATCGCCGTCGCCCGCGAGATCGCGAATCGTCACCTCGGCGTCGGGGATGCGTGCCTTGATCAATCGCTCGATGTCGCTGGCGTCCATTGCCATGGCAGTCTCCTGCAGGCGCCTTGCAGCTCGAATCGCTCCCGCGATCAGGGCGGCCCGCCGGCCATATAGGCCGGAAGCCAAGCCTCGAAGCGCTCGCGCAGCTTTGCAACCAGAATGGGGCGCTCCCCGCGCAGCGTCAATGCATCGCCGCCGGTGAGCCCGAGCTGGCGTGCGGCCACGCCGGCCGCCTGCGCGCGCGCCATCACCCTGCCCGCGACGGCCGCATCGACGGTGACCAGATAGCGGCCCTGGTCCTCGCCGAACCAGAAGGCGTGCGCCGCAAGCGGCGCGTGGTCGAGCTCGGCGCCGATACCCGAGGCCATCGCCATCTCCGCGACCGCCACGAGAATCCCGCCGTCGGAGACGTCGTGGACGGCGCTGGCGATCCCTTCCGCGATCAGCGCGCGCACGAGATCGCCGTTGCGGCGTTCGGCGGCCAGGTCGACCGGCGGCGGCGCCCCCTCCTCGCGCTCGCAGATATCGCGCAGATAGAGCGACTGGCCGAGCCAGCCCGCGGTCTCCCCGATCAGCAGAACAGCCTCCTCGCCGCGCTTGAACGCGAGCGTCGCCGACCTCGCGAAATCGTCGACCAGCCCGACGCCCCCGATGGTGGGGGTCGGCAGGATGGCCCGGCCGCTGGTCTCGTTGTAGAGCGAGACATTGCCCGACACGACCGGGAAATCGAGCGCGGTGCAGGCCTGCGCGACGCCGCGGATCGCACCGACGAGCTGGCCCATGATCTGCGGCCGCTCCGGGTTGCCGAAATTGAGATTGTCGGTGACCGCGAGCGGCCGCGCTCCCACCGCAGTAAGATTACGCCACGCCTCGGCCACCGCCTGCTTGCCGCCTTCGAACGCGTCGGCCTCGCAATAGCGCGGAGTGACGTCGCAGGTGAGCGCCAGCGCCTTGGGGCCGTCATTGATGCGCACGACCGCGGCGTCGCCGCCCGGCCGCTGCACGGTGTTGCCCAGGATGACGTGGTCGTACTGCTCCCAGACCCAGCGCTTGCAGCAGAGCTCGGGCGAGCCGATCAGCCGCAGCAGCGCCTCCGCGGTCGGCACCGGCGGCGTGACCTCGGCCGCTTTCACCACCGGCGGCTTCGGCGCTTCCTCGTAGGGCCGGTCGTAGATCGGCGCCTCGTCGCCGAGCTCCTTGATCGGCAGGTCGGCCATCACCTTGCCGCGGTGGCACACGATGAAGCGCTTGGTCGGTGTGGTCTCGCCGACCACGGCGAAGTCCAGCCCCCATTTGCGGAAGATCGCCTCGGCCTCACGCTCCTTCTCCGGCTTGAGCACCATGAGCATGCGCTCCTGGCTCTCCGACAGCATCATCTCGTAGGCGCTCATGCCGCGCTCGCGACAGGGTACCGCGTCGAGGTCGAGGGTGACCCCGAGATCGCCCTTGGCGCCCATCTCCACCGCCGAGCAGGTGAGCCCGGCCGCCCCCATGTCCTGAATGGCGATGACGCAGCCCTTCGCCATGATCTCCAGGCAGGCTTCGAGCAGCAGTTTTTCCGCAAACGGGTCGCCGACCTGCACGGTCGGACGCTTCTCCTCGGTCGCCTCGCCGAACTCGGCCGAGGCCATGGTGGCGCCGTGAATGCCGTCGCGGCCGGTCTTGGAGCCGAGATAGACGATCGGCATCCCGACGCCGGAGGCGGCCGCGTAAAAGATCTTGTCGCTGGGCGCGAGCCCCACGGCCATCGCGTTCACCAGGCAGTTGCCATCGTAGCGAGGGTGGAAGCGAAGCGAGCCGCCGACGGTGGGCACCCCGAACGAATTGCCGTAGCCGCCGATGCCGGCGACCACGCCCGCCACGAGGTGCCGCGTTTTCGGGTGCGCGGGCGCGCCGAAAAAGAGCGCATCGAGGCAGGCGATCGGGCGCGCGCCCATGGTGAAGACGTCACGCAGGATGCCGCCCACCCCGGTCGCCGCGCCCTGATAGGGCTCGATGTAGCTCGGATGGTTGTGGCTCTCCATCTTGAACACGACGGCAAGCCCGTCGCCGATGTCGATGACGCCGGCGTTCTCGCCCGGCCCCTGGATCACCCACGGCGCCTGCGTCGGCAGCGTGCGCAGATGGATTTTCGAGGACTTGTACGAGCAGTGCTCGTTCCACATGGCGGAGAAGATGCCGAGCTCGGTCAGCGACGGTGTGCGGCCAATCAGCTGGCGGATGCGGGCATATTCCTCCGGCTGCAGACCATGGGCAGCGACCAGCGCCGGCGTGACTCGGGGGGGCCGGGAGGTTTGCGATCGCCGCTTGCGCGCGCCAGCCTTGGCCTTGCGCGGCGCAATTCGCCTTTTGGCTCTGCGCGCCGGCGGTTCTTTCGGTGTCTTCGCCATGGATTTGAATTTCATTCGCCGCAGCACGCCGGGCAAGGCGCGCAGGCAGCGCGTCCACAGCATCGTGCCGGCAGGCGAACGCCGGAAGACAAAAGATACAAAAGACAAATGAGCAGGGGCAAAGCTGTCAGGCGGCCTGCTTGAAGTGGTCGACCAGCCCCGCGAACAGGCCGCGGCCGTCGGTTTGCCCGAGCGCTGCTTCGACGTGGTTCTCCGGATGCGGCATCATGCCGAGCACGTTGCCCGCTTCGTTGAGCACGCCGGCCATCGCGTTGGTGGCGCCGTTGAAGTTCCAGGCCGGATCGAGCGCGCCGTCGGGCGCGGCATAGCGGAACAGCACGCGCCCTTCGCCCTCGAGCCGGGCGACGGTCGCCGCGTCGGCGACGTAGTTGCCTTCGCCGTGGGCGACCGGCACGCGGATGACCTGACCGGCGTTGTAGCCGCGGGTGAACGGCGTATCGGAGCGCTCGACGCGCAGATAGACGTCGCGGCAGATGAATTTGAGCGCCGCGTTGCGCATGAGCACGCCCGGCAAGAGCCCTGCCTCGCACAGGATCTGAAATCCATTGCAGACGCCGAGCACAAGCCCGCCGCGGCCGGCATGGACGCGCACCGCGTCCATGATCGGCGCGCGCGCCGCAATCGCGCCGCAGCGCAGATAGTCGCCGTAGGAGAAGCCGCCCGGTATCACCACGAGGTCGGTGCCCGCGGGCAGCGCAGTGTCGGCATGCCAGACCATGACGGGCTCGCGGCCCGAGATGAGCTTGAGCGTGCGCGCCATGTCGCGCTCGCGATTGATGCCGGGGAAGACGAGCACCGCGGATTTCATCCGTTCCTTTCCGATTGACCCAGAATAGTGCCACGCGCTCGGTGCGCTCCCCTCCCCCTTGTGGGGAGGGGTTGGGGGTGGGGGTCGTGCGATTGCGCCAGCGTTGCCAAACGCACCACCCCCCTCCCCAGCCCTCCCCCACAAGGGGGGAGGGAGCACACCGAGTTTGCGGCTCGCATTTTTAGAGCCCGAGCTCCCGCTCGGCCCAGCGCAGCACGAGGTCGCCGTTGAGGAAGGCGAGCGCGGCGCGCTCGGCGGCATCGACCTCGGCCGCGACCACGGTCGCCACCACCACGTCGCATTTGTCGTTGAAGGCGATGGCGAGCGCGCTGCGCGGCGGCGCCGACGCCATCGCCACCCGATACGGCCGGCTGCGCCCGTGCATCCAGCCGACCGCGATCGGCCGCCCGTCGCGCAAGCCGTCGAATTTCTCGCTGAGCAGCTCGAGATCGCCCACGCGATCGAGCTCGGTGTCGTCCGACACTCCAGTGGTGCAATTGCAGAAGCCGAGCTTGGCGCGCAGGTAGAGCGTGATGTCGATGCCGCAATCGGCGGCGCTGCAGCGGAAGGCGCGTCCGGTCCCCCACTGGTCGAT
>DATBKV010000016.1:0-6286 GCA_036555745.1 Xanthobacteraceae bacterium
CGGCGCCCATGTCTGCGAGCTCGAGGTCGACGCCGACACCGGCGAGGTGGTGGTCGACCGCTATTTCGTGGTCGACGACCTCGGCCGCGTGCTCAATCCGATGATCGTGCGCGGCCAGATCCACGGCGGCGTGGTGCAGGGGCTTGGGCAGGCGCTGATCGAGCACCAGGTCTACGACCGCGAGTCCGGGCAGCTCTTGTCCGGCAGCTTCATGGACTACGGCATGCCGCGCGCCGACGTGATGCCGAACGTGGAGGCCGAGCTCGAGGAGGTGCGCTGCAAGACCAATCCGCTCGGGGTCAAGGGCATCGGCGAATCCGGCACCATCGGCGCGCCGCCGACGGTGATCAACGCCATCATCGACGCGCTCGCGCCGCTCGGCGTCGATCGCATCGACATGCCGGCGACGCCGGCGCGGGTGTGGGAAACGATTCGCCGCGCCACGCCGCCCGCGGCGGCGGCGGCGGCCGCGCAGGCGGGGCCTGCTGCAACCTGATTACGAGTGACGGTACGAACGCGCCGCAGACGCGGTCGGCTCCCTCTCCCCTGCGGGGAGAGGGAGCGCAGCGGGGTTCGTGGCCGGATTCGTGGACACAAACACCAGCCCTCACGCGCGCAGGCGGGCGGGCGGCGTGGGGCGCAGCTTGGGGGCGACCTCGGTCGCGAACAGCTCGAGCGAGGCGAGCGCCTTGTCGATGCCGTACCACGGCGGGTAATGCAGCATGACCGAGCTCGCGCCGGTCATGTCGCGCAGGCGCTCGATCTTCTCCACCACCGTCTTCGGCGAGCCGTGCAGGATGATGTCGCGCTCAAGCATGTCGTAGTCGCGCCGGCTGGTGCCGCCGCCTTCCGAGACGGTGCCGAGATAGCCGGAGGTGTGGCCGCTGGCAAAGTGCTTGAGGTGGCGCATGATGCCGGCCTCGCTTTCGGCCTTGGCCTTGGCGTCGCTCTCCGCGACGTAGGTCCAGCGCGCGATGTCGATGTGGCCGCGCGCGGGATTGCCGCGCAGCCGCGCCGGCGTCTCCTCGAGATGCTTGCGATAGAGCCCGGTCTGCCGCGCCAGCTCCGCGAACGGCGTCCAGGTCGAGAGCATCAGCCCGAAGCCCATGCGCCCGGCCACAGCGATCGAGCGCTCGGTGGCGCCGGCGAGGAAGATCGGCGGGTAGGGCTGCTGCAGCGCGTGCGGAAACAGCTCGTAGGCGCCGTCGACCTTGAGCTTGAAATACTTGCCGTGGTGATCGGTGCGCTTGTCGAGGAAGATGTCCATCAACAGCGGCAGCGCTTCCTCCTGGATGTCGCGGCGCGCCTCGAAGTCGACGCCGAAGCCGTCGAACTCGTATTTGCGGTATCCGGAGCCGAGCCCGAGCGCGAAACGCCCCTGGCTGAGGATGTCGACGAAGGCGGCGTTCTCCGCCACCCGCAGCGGATTGGCGAGCGGCAAGGTCACCACCGCGGTGCCGATCTTGATGCGCTTGGTGAGCGCGGCGAGGTAGCCGGTATAGACGAAGACATCCGGCATGATGCCGTATTCGTTGCTGAAGTGGTGCTCCGCCACCCAGGCATAATCGAAGCCCAGCTCGTCGGCGCGCACGATCTCGCGCGTCACCCGCGCATGCACGTCGCGGTGCGGATAGGGCTCGACGTCGATGTTCGAATGCGATGTGAAGAGAATGCCGAACTCCATGCGCCTCGCTACCTTATTGTTGGAGGATGATCTTTTCCGAAAACCGGTATCCGTTTGTCGAGATCATGCTCTAGGTTCTTCGCCAGCCTAGCAACTTCCATCGCCGGAGCAACCGGCGTGCACGCTCGATCGGGTGGTCAGGCGATGCCCAGGAGTCGGCCGGCTCGCCGCGACGTCCCGCGAGAAAGGGAACCCATATTCTTACAGCGGCCGGCACATTTGGCCCGATCGGTCCCCGCTGCCGCGGGGACGACAGGAAAGAGACTCCCTCACCTCACGCGGCCGCGCGCGCCTCCTGGGTCATTGCGGCGGCGATCTTCTCCGCCACCATGATGGTCGGGATGTTGGTATTGCCGCGCGGCGCCGTGGGCATGATCGAGGCGTCGATCACGCGCAAGCCGGCAATGCCGCGCACGCGCCCTGCGCTGTCGACCACCGCGTCGCGGTCATTGGCGGCGCCCATGCGGCAGGTGCCGACGGGGTGAAACGTGCCGGCCACGTTCTCGCGGATGTGCTCGGCGAGCGCGTCGTCGTCCGCGGCCAGCGTCGCGAGATCGACGCGGCGGTCGGCGAGCGTGGCGAAGATCGGGCCGGCGAGCGGCGGCACGAGATCGATGAGCGCGGCGATGAGCGCGCTCTTGGCCTTGTTGGCGGGCGTGATGCGGTTAAGCCGGCGCAGCCGGTCGGTGAACTTCACGGGAAAAGTCAGTCCGGTCATGGCGCGCACCTTTTCGTGCGCCAAGATTTCGACCGCGCGCCGAAAGCCCAGCTTGAAGCGCGCGAGGTCGAGCTCGTGGCCGGTGAAGTTGAATTCCACGCACGGCGGCGTGGCGGGATCGGAGCTCACCAGCGAGACGCGGCCGCGCGCCATCGGCTTGAGCAGGCTGGGCGCGAGATTGGCGACCTGGAAGCCGAGCGGCGACCACGAGGTCTTGCACTGCACGTTGATGTACATGTCGGTCGGCGGCGCGCCCGGCAGGCCGGAGGAGTAGCGAAACGCGGTCATCGGATGCGGCCGCAGCCATTGCGGCTGGCGCGCGTGCCGGCGCTGGAGCAGGCCGAGGAACACGATCGCATGGTTGGAGAGGTTCTCGCCGACCCCGGGCAAATCCGCGCGCACCGCGATGCCGTGCTCGCGCAGATGTCCCGCCGCGCCGATGCCCGCGCGCATCAAAAAGGCGGGCGAGTGCACGCCCCCGGCGCAGAGGATGACCTCGCGCGCATCGAACTCTTTGATCTCGCCGCCGACGCGCGCGATCACGCCGCTGGCGCGGCGGCCGTCGAAGGCGAGCCCGGTAGCGGTGGCGCCGCTGATGATGGTGAGATTGCGGCGCGCGCGCACCGTTGCGTCGAGATAGCAGATCGCCGCCGACGCGCGCTTGTCCGGCCAGTTGCTCATGGGCACCGCACCGTAGCCGTCGCGGAAATCCGCGTTCATGTCGGCAATGAACGGGATCTGGCGCTCCTGTGCGAAGGCCGCGACCGCCTTCGACAGCGGCGCCCAGTCTTCCGGCCGGGTGCGGCGGATCGGTACCGGCCCGTCCTTGCCGTGCAGCTCGCCGTCGAAGTCGAGCTCGTGCTCGAGCTTGCGGTAAAACGGAAGCACGTCGTTCCAGCCCCAGCCGGCGGCGCCGTGCGCCTCCCACTCGGCATAGTCGTCCGGGGTGCCGCGGTAAGCCACCATGCCCATGACCGAGGAGCCGCCGCCCATGATGCGGCCCTGCGAGAAGCCGACCAGCGGCGAGTTCTCCTTGCGCCGCCAATGCACCTTGAGCGCGGGCCAGAAATAGGCGTCGTTGTAGTAGGAGGTGGCGTAGGTATCGAGCACGTCGGCGGGCTCTTGTCCCGGCGGCGTGTCGGGACCGGCTTCCAGCAGCAGCACCTGCGTGCTCGAGCGCGCGGACAGCCGGTTGGCCAGCACGCATCCGGCGGCGCCGCCGCCGATGATGATGAAGTCGAAACTGTCGGTCATGGCACTCGGAACGCATGTGAGGTTGTCATCCCCGCGAAAGCGGGGGCCCATGGTGCCATACACTGGGGTCTCTGGAATATGGGTCCCCGCCGGCATGTCGGCTTTAGCCGACATGCGCACTCAAGGAGCCGATCTCGGGTAAACCCGAGATCGGGTGCGGGGGACGACACAATGTGCCGGCGGCGATTTTGTCGCTATACAATGACCAGCTTGCATTAAGATCGCTGCGATAATCATTCGACAATAGACCTCGCACGGAGGAGAGCCCAATGCCCGAGAACCGGTCGCGCGCCGTGCGAGCCATGGGGAGCCGGCAGCGCACGCTGGCGGTGCTGCTGCTGATCGCAGCCGCGGCGTGCGCGAGCCCCGCGCGCGCGGACTATCCGGAGCGGCAGATCACCCTGGTCGCCTGCTTCCCTGCCGGCGGCGGCACCGACATCGCGGCGCGGTTGATCAATACCCAGCTCGGCGAGGCGCTGGGCAAGCCGGTGATCGTGGAGAACCGCGGTGGCGCTGGCGGCAGCATCGGCACGGCGGCGGTCGCGCGCGCCGCGCCCGACGGCTACACGCTGCTGGTGTGCTCGAGCGCGTTCGTGGTCAATCCCAGCCTTTATGCCAACGTCACCTACGATCCGCTCAAGGACTTCATCCCGATCATGGTGATCGGCGCCTCGCCCAATGCCTTCGTGGTGCCGGCGCAGTCGGAGATCAAGACCATGCCGGAGCTGATCGCCAAGGCGAAGGCCAATCCCGGCAAGCTCAACTGGACGAGCCCCGGCGCGGGCACGACACCTTATCTCGCCGGCGAGCTGCTCAAGCTGCGTGCCGGCATCAACATGCAGCACATTCCGTTCGCCGGCGCCGGCCCGGCCGCCACCGCCGCGCTCGCGGGCCAGGTCGACATGTACACCGCCAATATCGGCTCGCTCATGGGCCCGATCGAGGCCGGCAAGCTGCGCCCGATCGCGGTGACCTCGAAGCAGCGCTGGCGCGAGCTTCCGGATGTGCCCTCGCTCGACGAGCTCGGCATCAAGGACGCCGAATCCGACACCTTCCAGGGCATCTACGCGCCGGCCGGCACGCCGCAGCCGGTGATCGACCGGCTGGCCAAGGAGCTCGCCGCCATCCTCGCGCGGCCCGACGTGCGCGAGAGGTTCGCCAAGTCCGGCCTGCCGGTGGTGGCCGAGGGACCCGCGGTGTTCCGCGCGCGCATCGCGCGCGAGGTGCCGATGTACAAGGAGATCATCGACAAGGCGGGGCTCAAGATCAAATGATTCGTTCGTCGTCCTTCATCGGATGTCATCGCCCGCCCTCGGGTCCGGCTTGCAGCCGGCCCGAGGGCAGGCTCCGGCGGCGATCCAGTAATCGTCGACGGGAATGTGAGGCCCACTCGCGCCTCGGTCGCCCCAGTCGTGGATACTGGATGCCCGCTTTCGCGGGCATGACAGCCAGTGAAGGGCACGAGCCCTAAGGAAAACGAAACGACATGCCGAAGCCGCTGGCGGGAATCAGGGTCATCGAGCTCGCGAATTTCATCGCTGGGCCGCTCGCCGGCACGCTGCTCGCCGACATGGGCGCCGACGTGGTCAAGGTCGAGCCGCCGCAGGGCGACATGGGCCGCGCCACCCCGCCGATCCGCAACGGCGAGAGCGTGAGCTTCGTCGCGCTCAACCGCAACAAGCGCAGCCTCGTGCTCGATCTCAAAACGCCGCAGGCGGTGGAGATCCTGCGCAAGCTCGCGGCGAAATCGGACGTGTTCCTGGAAGCGTACCGGCCGGGCGCGCTCGACAAGCTCGGGCTCGGCGCCGCCGACGTGAAGGCGCTCAATCCGCGCATCGTCTACACCTCGGTGTCGGGCTTCGGGCAGAGCGGACCCGACCGCCGGCGCGCTGGCGTGAATCTGATCATCGAGGCCTTCTCCGGCGCGCTCTCGGTGACCGGCGAGCCCGGCAAGATGCCGATGCGGCCGGGGGTGCAGACCGCCGACGTGTTCGGCGCGTTGTTCGCGACCTATGCGACGCTCGCCGCGCTCGTGGGCGCCGCGCGCAACGGCGAAGGCCGCGTCGCCGACGTCTCGCTGGTCGAAGCGTCGATCGCGGCGGCGGCCTGGGAGGCGGCGGAATATCTCGAGACGGGCCAAGTGCCGCAGCCGCTCGGCAACCGGCACCGGCTCAACGCGCCCTATCAGCTGTTCGAAACGAAAGACCGCCGCTATCTCGCGATCGGCACGCCCAACGATCAACTGTTCGGCCGGCTCATGCAGGTGCTCCGCCTCGAAGCGCAAGCGAGCGATCCGCGCTTCTCCTCCTACGCCAAGCGCAAGGCCAACGAGGATGCGCTCTTACCGCTGGTCGAGCCCGCGGTACGCGCGCGCGAAGCCGGCGAACTCGAGCAGGCGCTGCGCGATGCCGGCGTGCCGTGCGCGCGCGTGAACAACTTCAAGGAGGTATTCGACGATCCCCAGATCATCGCCCGCGGCGTGGTGCAGGAGGTCGCGCACCCGCGGCTCGGCAGGATGCGCACCACGCGCAATCCGGTCCTATTCGACCACGACGGACCCGAGATCGACCGGCACGCGCCCATGCTGGGGGAGCACTCCGAAGAGGTGCTGGCCGAGCTCGGCTATTCGC